>JBFIJN010000091.1:0-21769 GCA_041600735.1 Nannocystaceae bacterium | reverse complement strand
GAGCGGCTCGATGCGCTCGGGCCCGATGAGGTCGATGGAGTCGTAGATCTGGGTATGCATGGGCTCCTACACCGCGACGAGGCGCGCTCCACCGAGGTAGCGATCGAGGGGCTCGGCGCTGCTGAGTCGTGAGGGCGGGTGAAAGGCCAGCGCGCGCGTGGCCGCCACCAGGTAGGCCACCTCGGGACCGGAGACGAAGGCCATGCCGCCCAGCAGCTCGGCGGCGCTCATCGCCACGCGCTCGAGCGCGCGCTGCACCGAGTAGCGCACCAGCAGCGCGCGCGGCAGCAGCCCCGCCGCGGCCTCGCCCGCACCCATCGCCCACGCGATGCCCTCGAGCGCCGCCATCGCGCCCTCGAGCTCGATGCCCAGGAGCCCGCGCTCGGCGGCCCCGCCCTTGCTCTGCGCGACGACGCGCTGCACCAGCCCGGTGGCCACGCCCACGTAGGAGGCGCTCACCAGCAGCTGGAACCACAGGTAGCCCGCGACCTCCACGTCGTCGAGCTCGGATTCCTTGTTGGGGAAGAACAGTAGATCGCCGGGAATCTCCACGCCGTCGAGCACCACCTCGTCGCTCTCGGCTCCGGTGAGCACGGAGCTGCGCCAGAACGGCCGCCGCTCGATCCCTGGCGTGTCGGCCGGCACCAGCACGATCGCGCGCCGCGAGGGCTTGCCTTCCTCCACGAGCAGCGCGCTGCCGCTCAGCAGATCCATGGAGTGGGTGAGCGAGCACGGCTTCTTGCGCCCGCTGAGCACGTAGCCCCCGTCGGCGGTGCAGCGTGCCTCCATGGTGGCGGCGAGGATGTTGGTGCCGGTCTGGCCCTCGGCGAAGCCCGACGCCATCAACATGTCGTTCTCGGCCACCGCCCGCATTAGCGCGGCCGAGGCCTCGTCGCCGCCGAAGATCCCGAACTCCACCAGTGTGGCCACCGTGAAGTTGTGCATGGTGGCGGCCACCGCGAGCGAAGGCGACAAGGCGCCCAGCGCCCGGTGGATGCGGATCGCCTGGAGCGGCGTTGCTCCCTTGCCGCCGAACTCGGGCGAGATCAGCAGCGCCGCGCCGCCGCTCTCGCGGAATGCCTTGATGACGGCGCCGCCAGGCGCTTCGAGCTCCATCAGCGGCTTGTTCGCGAGGCGATCGGTGAGCGTGGGTAGGAACTGCGCCAGGGCGGCGCGCTCGTTCTCGAGGAGGGACATGGCGTGGGGTTCCTTCTAGGTGGGCTCGCCCAGGAGCTCGGCGAGGTGGTCGTCGAACTGGGGCAGGTGAACGCCCAGCGGATCGAGCAGGGCCCGGGCGCAGTAGTCGTCGAAGGTGGAGCGATGGCGGAAGTAGGGGGCCAGCGCGGTGCGGGCGGGGAGCGCCTCGACCACGCCGAGCAGGCCGAGGATGCGCGCGAGCAGACCCAGCGCGGGCGGCAGGAATCCCACGCGTCCGCGCGACGATCGCTGACGAATGGCCGTCACCAACTCCCTCAATGAGCGCGTGTTGGCCCAGCCCGTGACCAGGTGCAGCGTCTGACCGAGGGCCTCGGGGTGGCGAGCCAGCGCCACCATGCTGCGGGCGACATAGGAGAGCGGCACGGTGTCGAGGTGCATGCGCGGGTCGCCGGCCAGCAGCACGAAGCGGCGCCGCAGCCCGGCGAGCAGCGTGCCGAGCGGCCCACGCAGCGGGCGAGGCTCAGCGGCGCCCGGCCCGACGGTGAGGCTGGGCCGAAACACCGTGACCCGCGACCACACCGAGGATTCTCGCAGCAGCGTCTCGGCCTCGAACTTGCTCTGCTCGTAGGCATTGTGGAACCGCTGGCCGCACGCGAGGTCGAACTCGGTGAACAGGCCGCGCTTGTTGCCCGCGACCATCGTGGTCGAGACGTGCGCGAGCCGGGCCTCGGGGTTGCGCTCGAGCAGCTCGATGAGGGTGCGCAGCGGCTGCACGTTGGCGGCCCGCGCAGTCTCGAGATCGTGGTCGAAGACCCCGCGCTCGGCACAGTGGAAGACGGTGCCGACCTGCTCGCACAGCGCCGCGAACGCGTCGGGATCGAGGCCGAAGCGCGGCGCAAAGGGATCGCCCTCCACGTGGCATAGCTCGACGTCGCCCGCGGGCGCGGCCGCGGGACGGTCCCCGAGCAGGTAGATCCGCGCGGGGCTGGCGTGCTCGCATACGTGGTGCAGCACATGGGCGCCGACGGGGCCGGCGCTGCCCGTGATCATCACGTGGTCCAAAGCAGAGCTCCTAGGCACGGGGCAGCAGCCCCATGTTGGCCATGCGCGAGGTCTGCATCTGGGTCGACCAGCCGATCTGGATCCCCAGTCGCTCCTCGATCGACGTGTCGATCAAGCGCCGGCCCGGGACCAGCTCGTAGTCGCCGAGCACGTCGGCCACCTGCTGCATGCCCTCTTGGAACAGGGCCTCGCGGCGGATGATCACGTCTTGGATCGGGAGCGTCTTCCACAGCTCGAGACCCTGCCCCACCAGCCCCAGCAGCCGCGGGAGCTCGTCCGGGTGCTGCTGGAGGTGCTGGCGCACGACCGAGCTGCCCACGCACAGGTGGCGCACCTCGTCGATGTTCGCCCCGCGAGCGGTCTGGGCCGCCGGCGGATCGAGCACCCGCCACTTGCGCTCGCTCATCTCCGACGCGGGGGCGAGCACGCCCTCGACGATCACGGTCAGCATGATCACCGCCACGATGAAGTCCTCGCGGCCGCCGACGGTCTCGAGCGCGAACTGCTCGAGCGGCACGAGCACCGAGTCGCGCTTGTCGGCAACCCGCGCCTCGATGAAGTCGTCGAGCTCGCCAGGGGCCACGCCGAGATCCACCAGGTGGCGGCGAAACACCGCGGCGTGCCGCGCCTCGTCGAACAGCTGGGTCACGTAGAAGTCCATCGTGGCCCGCGTGGGAGCGGTGCGGACCATGTGCGAGATCGCCTTGGTGCCCATCTCCTCGGAGACCACGCGAAATGCATACTCATCGAGCACCGCCTCGCGCAGCGGGCCGGGCTCGCGCAGGTACGCGGGCACCACCGCATCGGGGGCATGGCCGTGGACCTGGCCCGCGAGCGTGCCCCAGGCGACGGCCTGCATCCAATACTCGATGTCGCACTGCTCGGCGGTCAGCTCGAGCATGGTGGAGCCCTCGAGCAAGCCGGGGGCATCGTTCCAGTTGGTTTCGCGATACTGCATCTTGGTCATGGGGTCGCCTACCATCGATCGGAGCGTTCGTAGTCACGGGAGAACTGTGCGTAGCCGGGGTGTGGGACGGGTTCGAACGAGAGCCCGCTCGGCTTGTACACGTTGCCGAACAGGGAGCGATCGCCACAGATGTGGATCGGACCCGCCAGCATCGCCCACTCCCAGCCGCCCGCGACCAGGTACCACGCGCCCACGATGAGCGCGTTCACGGCCAGGCTGTGGGCCAGGTTGTAGGCGGTGTAGAAGCCCGCGGGAATCGTGCGGTGCTCGCCCTTGCGGCGGCCGTAATAGACGTACCAGGCGGGGATCGTGCCGACCAGATCGATCACGGCGAACACGAGGATGAAGCGCCACCAGTTCACCTCGGACGCGTGCATGAGCACCGCCGCGCTCATCACCACGAGGACCACGAGGTAGTCCAAGCGCATCAGCTGATAGGTGGCTCGGCTATGAAAGGTGTTGTGCTTGTCCATCGGTGGGCTCGTTGGCAGCGGCGGGGGTGACCACGGCGAATCCGTGGCGAGCGGCGAGCGTGCGCAGCGTGTCGACCTCGGCCAGCGAGAGCTCGCCGCCGAGGCTCGCGTGCTGGTAGCGCTGCTCGAGCGCGAGCAGCATCGTCTCGACCATGCACGCATAGGCGTGGCCCGCGGGCAGGCCGAAGCTGCCGATCTCGGGACGACCGGGGACCTCGATCACCCCTCCGTCGATGATGCGCACGTCGGGTCGCGCGGCGCGGACCTCCTCGGGCGCGAAGTTGGGGGGGCGCGAGATCTCGCAGATTACGGCCCCCTCGGCCAGATCCGAGGCGCGCAGCAGCGCCCCGGTGGCATTGGTCGCGGTGAGCACTGCATTGGCGCCGCGCACTGCGTCGACGGCGTTCACCGTCAGCACGAGCGCGCCGCTCGGCTCGAGCACCTCCTCGACCATCGCGCCAAACGCCGCGAGCGGGGCGTCGGGCCGAGGCGCTCGCGGTGCGCCGAGGATGCGAGCGGCCAGCGGCCCCGGAGTGAGCAGCCCTCGACTCGCGCGCGCGAGCACGTGCCTACACGCGCTCGCGGCCACCTCGAGCAGGCGGGCCCGCACGTGCTCCGCCGAGCGCTGCGGGTTGCCGACCAGGATCAGGCGATCGACGTCCTCGGCCAGCAAGATCGAGACGGCGCGGCCGATCGCACCGCCGGCCCCGATCACGGCCACCGTGCACGGCTCGCCGGCAGCGCGACGCGGAGCCAGGGCGCGGGTGATTCCATCGCGGGCGGCGACGACGGTGTAGGAGTTGCCGCTGGTGATCGCCACGCCCAGCTCGCGCAGCGCGAGGCCGCCCTGGGTGACGATCGAGGTGAACGCACCGAGGCCCACGATCTTCGCGCCGCGGTCGCGTGCCATCTCGACGGCCTCGCGGATCTCCGCCACCGCCTCCTCGTGGGGCAGCGCCATCAGCGAGGCGGCGGTGTGGCCCACCATCAGGAACTCGCCGTGGGCCTGGGCGCCGGTGGCCGAGCGAATGCAGACCTCGGAGACCACCGCGGGGCTCGCCAGCCCGTGGATGCGCCGCGCCGCGGCCTCGAGCTCGTCGGGGGTGAGCGCGGCGAGGCTGGGATCGAAGTCGGCGTAGCTGCGCAGCGCCAGCGGGTGCAGCACGAACGCGAAGCGCCCGTCGTCGACGCTGGGGCGGCGCGGGAGCGGGCGCGCCGGGGGGCGCGGGCGCGGCCGTCGCTCGAGCGCGTCGACCCCCCGCTCGATGCCCAGCAGCACGCGACCGATGTCGCCCGAGGCGAACGCCTCGAGACCCCGCTCGAGCGCCTCGCACACGGCCGTGCACTCCTGCGCCGAGACCGTCAGCGGCGGCTCGAGGCGGATGACATCGGTGCCGTTGAGCGTGGGCGCCACCCGCACGCCCTCGACCCTGAGCATGTACCCGGCGAACAGCGGAGCGAGGCCCCCTTCTTCGGCCGCGACCGCGAGGATGCTCGAGGGCCACGTGTGGCGGTGCACCGCAAAGCGCAGGCCGAGCAGCAGGCCGCGCCCGCGCACCTCCGAGACGAGGTGAGGGAAGCGCGAGACCAGCCTGCGTAGATCATCCGCGAAGCGAGCTCCGAGGGTCGCGGCATGGCGAACCAGCGCCGAGTCGTCGGCCTCGAGTCGATCGAGCGTGGCGATCCCCGCGAGGCAGGCGAGGCCGCCCCCGGCGAAGGTCGAGGAGTGCATGCGCCCGAACTTCTCGGTGTACAGGTGCTTGCCCGCGAGCACGGCACCGATCGGGAACAAGCCCCCGCCGAGCGCCTTGGCCAGGGTCATCGCGTCGGGCACGACCCCCTCGTGATCGCAGGCGAACCATGCCCCGGTGCGGCCGAGCCCGGTCTGGATCTCGTCGAGCACCAGCGGCACCCCTGCCTCGTCGCAGAGCGCCCGAACCTGTGACAGATAGCCCGGCGGCGGCTCCACGACGCCGCCCTCGCCCTGGATTGGCTCGAGCAGGAACGCCGCGTAGTGGTCGGGTCGCCGAGCGAAGGCCTCGCGCAGCGCATCGATGTCACCGAACGTCACCGCGTCGAAGCCGGGTACCGGCGCGCCAGCGCCGTGGTAGTGGGGATTGGCGGTGGCCGAGAGCGCGCCGAGGGTCTTGCCGTGGAAGCTCCCGCGCGCCGATAGGATCCCCGCGCGACCCGTGGCCATGCGACACATCTTCATGGCCGCCTCGACCGCCTCGGCTCCGCTGTTGGCGAAGGTCACCCGCTCCAAGCCGGGCGGGGCCACGCCCAGCAGGCGCTCGGCCAGCTCGCCCGCGCCCTCGAGATAGGAAGGCTGCACGAAGTTGGGCGCGCCTCGCTGGCGCGCCGTGTCGAGCGCGGCCCAGATCTCGGGAGGGTTGTGGCCCAGCGGCAGCGCCCCGTAGGCGGCCACGAAGTCGAGGTAGCCGCGCTCGTGCTCGTCGTAGAGCATCGTGCCCTGGCCGCGGACGAAGCGGCGGTCGAGCCCCAGCTGCTCGAGCAAGCGCCCGAGCGGCGGGTTGATCACGCGCTCGAACGGATGCGCCGCATCGCTCGGCACCCCTCGCGCCCCCCGGGCGGTGGTGGTGGGGACGGGGCGCGGGGTCGGCCGCAGCCCATCGCCGGTCAGGTGGCGGGCAAGCGCGCCGATCGTGGGCTGCTCCCACAGCACGGTCGAGGCCACCGGTCGTCCAAGCCAGCCCTCGAGCGACTCGGCCATGCCCGCGGCCTCGATCGAGTCGACCCCCAGATCGAACAGGTGCGTGTCTGGCCCCAGGCTCGACAAGCTGAGGCCCAGCTCCTCGACCAGGTGGTCGATGATCCGGCCCTGGATCTCGAGGACGGTCTTGGAGTTCGCTTGCATGGGTCTAGCCGATCGGGCTGGAGAATCGCGGCAGCGTTCCGTCGAGCAGCGCGGCCCGACATGCACGCCGCTGGATCTTTCCGCTCGAGGTCTTGGGGATCGTGGAGCGGGGCAGCAGCACCAGGCGATCCACGCGGAGCCCGTGGCTCGCCATCACCGCGTGCTGGACCGCGCGCTCGATCTCTTGCGTGCGCAGCTGCCTCGGATCGGAGACGGAGACCTCGTTGACGACGACCAGCCGCTCTTGCTCCTCGTCGAGCGTGGAGAACACGGCGCAGCATCCGGGCCGCAGCTGCTCGTGGCAGCCCTCGACGACCGCCTCGATGTCTTGCGGGTGCAGGTTGCGACCGTTGGTGATGATGAGGTCCTTGCGGCGCCCGCTGATGTAGAGCTCGCCCGCGCGCATGAACCCGAGGTCGCCGGTCCGCAGGTAGCCTGCCGAGGGCCCCGCGGGGTCGCGGCTGGGATCGCCCACGAGCTGCGCACCGAACGTCTCCGTGGTCTGCTCCTGATTCCAGTAGCCTCGCGCGACGCTCGCTCCCGCGACCCAGATCTCGCCGGTCTCGCCGGGGCCGACGAGCTGCTGCGTCTGCGGATCTACGACGCGAACGTCGAGATCCTCGGGTACCTCTCCCGAGCCCACCAGCTCCACCACGGTCGCCGGGCGGCTCGCCTCGCCCTCCACGATGCGCACGCGGCCCTGCTCGTACTCGTGCTGGTCGACGGCAACGCTGCGATAGCCCCCGCCACGGCTCGTGCGCTGCACCTGCGAGCCGCTGACCAGCAGCGTGGCCTCGGCGAGGCCATAGCAGGGCAGGTAGGCACGAGAGCGGAATCCGCGGGGCGAGAACGCCTCGTCGAAGTCGGCGAGCGTGCGCGCGCGGATCGGCTCGGCGCCCACGAACGCCACCTCGAGGTGGCTGAGGTCCAGATCGTCGCGCTGGTCGGGCGGGACCTTGCGCGTGGCCAAGGCGTAGCCGAAGTTGGGCCCGCCGGTCACGGTCGCGCGATGACGGGTGATCGCTTCGAGCCAGCGTCGAGGCTTGCGCAAGAAGCTCATGGGAGACATCAGCACGGTCAGCCCTCCCACGTAGAGCGGGGTGAGGATCGTGCCAATGAGCCCCATGTCGTGATAAGGCGGCAGCCAGCTCACCAGGCGATCCTCGCGACACATGCCGAAGGTCCGCACGATCGTGTCGAGGTTGGCGAGCAGATTGGCGTGGCTCAGCACCACCCCCTTGGGCTGCCCCGTGGAGCCCGAGGTGTACTGGAGGAACGCCAGCGGATCGGGGCCCCAGGCTGGCGGGGCATAGCGCTCGGCGTTGCTCGGGTCGAGGGTCTCGGTGGCCAGCCAGGGCAGGCGAGCGAGATCGGGCGCCTGCTGGAACACGCTGCCCGCCAGCGCGCGAATGGGAGCCGTGGTGAGGGCGAGGCGAGGGTGCGCATCGCGGACGATCGCCTCCAGGCGGTGGAGCGTGCGCTGGACGCGAGTGGGGTCGGGTGGATAGACGGGAATCGCGATCACCCCCGCGTAGAGACACCCGAGGAATGCGGTCACGTAGTCGAGGCCCGGGGGGTAGAGGAGCAGCACCCGCTCACCCGCCGCTCCGCTGTCGATGAGCGCCACCGCGACGGTGCGAGCGCGGCGGTCGAGCTCGGCGTAGCTCAACGACTGCTCCTGGCCGTCGTCGAGCACGAAGACACAGGCGGTCGCTTCGGGGTCTCGTGCGACCCGTTGTCGCAGCGCATCGGTGAGAGTGGTGGGAGTAGACGATGAGGTGGTCTTGGGGGAAACCATCATGCCTCGAAGTTGGGGGTGTGCATGTCTCCACCACGGTCGCGGCGGGCCCGGGGGAGGCCGTCGTCGACTCATTGCAGGTGGAGCGCCGGTCGAAGTATTGACAGTAGCCCCGCCCGGCGCGGGGGCCACTCGTAAGGATCGGGCCAGGTGTCAGTCGGGAGCCGCGCCGAAGCGCTCGAGCACTCGATCGAGGAAGTGGCGGATGTCGAGGCGGAGCTCGCGAGCGACGATCGGCTTGAACAGGAGCGCGGTGAGCTTCGTGATCGGCAGATCCGGCCCCACCGTCTCGCGATAGAGGATCTCGGTGCACTGCGGCTCGATCGAGCGCAGCGTCACCTCGCCCTCGACGTCCATGTTCCCTTCCGTACTGGTCCAGACGACGCGTTCCTGGGCCTCTGCGCGGTATTCGACGGTGTAGTCGGCGTGAAAACGGACGCCCTTCTCCACCTTCTCGGTGAGGACCCAGCGCGCTCGGTGCTCGTCGATGCGCTCGAAGGACTCTACGTCGGCGCTCAGCTCTCGGATCATCGCGGGGTCGCTAAAGAACGCATGGACCGTGGCGAGCGGAGCGTGCACCCGCATGGTGCGCTCCTCGGTGGCGAATATCTTGACCATTGGCGCTCCTGGTGGTCCGACGGCGCTTCGGGCGATGCCGAGCGCGGGCGATGGTGCGCCCGCCCACGGCCCCGCACTCCGCTGGGGAGGTTGGACCTGGCGCACAACCTGGCCCACGCATAGCAGGGTGTCAACATCAATCTCGGTTTCATCAAGTGTCGGGTTGCGAGCGAGAACGAACCGAGCGGCCGGAAGTTCGTGTTTCACCGACTGCGTCGATTGATGAACTCGTCAATTCATCGAAACGAGCCGCGATCGCGACGGTGCTGATCGTCATCGAGCTCTGCCCGCTGCGCCGGGGTAGACGCGCGTCACGGGCTCCGCCACGCGAATTCGCGGACCGCGGGAGCGCGCGAGGGCTCGCTCGATTGCGAGTTCGACCCGTGCGCAACGACCGCCCGGCGGGCCTCGAAGAGCGCAAGAGAAGAAGTGCGACTTCAGTCGTCACACTACGATCGGAGCGTCTCCAACATCCTTCGACTTCGTGTCACTACCTCGCGAGTCACCAAGAGATCGCTACGTGGATCGACTGGCGGCGACGGTTGTAGCCACGGTGGAAGTGACGCATCAGGGTTCCTTGGATGCACAATCGCGCGGTCCGATTCCGCGGCCCGACTCCGCGGCCCGCAGTCGGCCGTGCGGCCGCTTCACCCGCTACACCAACGTTCTGCTCGAGCGTGGGCTGGCCTACGCCGTGGCAGGGTCGTGGTCAGGAGCGCTCGCGACCCACGAAGCGCGCCTCGGGTCAGAGATCCTTGGCGTTGCGGTTGACGCACCGCTTCTCGTAAGGCGCACACTTGAAGCGCACGTGCATGTGGTGCGTGTGCCCTGGAGCGTGCATCACCACACCCTTGCCGCTGCCTTCATTGCGCGGCCACTGGATCGCATTGTCGAGCTCTTCGTCGCTCACGCCCAGGAACACCGCCGCGTTGTAGACGTTGGGCTGGATCGAATAGGTGAGGAAGATGTCTTGCACCGATCCCGTGTCGATCAGCGCACGGATGAGGCCCCACGCCGCGAACCAGTCGACCTCCTCGGGGTTGGGGCGGCGACCGAATTTCTCGTCGCCCTCGGCGGTGAGGTACTTCTCCTTGAACACGCCGCGCAGCGTGGGCAGCCAGATGTCGATGTCGCGCCCGGCCTGGTGCGAGCGGTGGGGCGGGTAGAAGTCGCCGCCGTTCTTCTTCGACATGTCGGCGAGCACCAGGGTGCCGTCGAAGTCCATGTCTTGGCGGAACTGCGCGACCGCCTTCTGCACGTTGGACACGAGGTAGCCCGAGCCCCACATGATGTACGGGTAGCGACGGATGTAGAGCGAGGGATTGTCGGGGAGCTGGATCCCGCCCTCGAGCGAGCCCTGATTGGGGGAGCCGATCGATTGCGCGGTGACGGTCGGTACGTAGTTCGGGATCGCCGTGCGCGGCTCCTTGGGTGCATAGGGGTGGGGATCGATCCAGATCACGATCTCCTGCCCCTTGCGCAGCTTCTTGACCTCGGGGTTGTAGGCCCGCAGCTTCTTGGCCGAGACGTCGAAGCGCTTGGAGAGCTTGGCCCACGAGGTGTCCTCGGGCTCGAGCTCGTACCTGATGCGCTGCTGGGGCAGCGGCCGCTTGGTGGGCCGCTTGATCTCCACGACGGTGCCCTCGCCGAGGAACTGCTGGTCGGGATTGAGCAGGTTCCACTCGGCGATGTCGGCCACCGAGACGCCATAGCGGCGCGCGATGTCCTCGAGGGACTCCTCGGGCACCACGACGTGATCGATCTGCTTCTTCAGCACCACGCGCGGCTCGGACTCGGGCTCGGGCTCGGGCTCGGGCTCGGGCTCGCGCTCGGGCTCGGGCTCGGGCTCGACCTCGGGCTCGACCACGACCTCCTCGCTCTTCGGCCACACGAGCACTGCGGTGGTGATCACCCCGCCGAGCGCGAGGACCCCGCCCGCGAGCGTGAGGCCCCGCTTGGCGGCCATGCGACGGTTGGCGCCCGCGCTGGCCTCGATGAGCTCGCGCTGCACGGGCGTGATCTCGGCCTGGCGCTCGGGCGAGGTCTGGGCCAGCCACTTCCTGGCCCGGCGCAGCTCGTGGGGGCGCAGCGCCAGGCGATCGGCGCGCTGGCCTTGCTCCCACTGCTCGGCGTAGCGCGCGAGTCGCTTGTGCTCGTCACGCCACCCTCGATCCTCGCGCTGGATCAGGATGTTGGCCTGCGCGGGGGCGCCTCGCGGGGGGATCCCCGAGCCCGCCATGGGCGGGGGAGTGGTCATCGGATGCGCTGCGGCTCCGCTGTCGACGACCTGCATCAGGTACTGGCCGACGTAGATCCGATCGTGCTCGCCAAGCGGGGAGGACTGCTTCACCGGCGCGTTGTTGACGAATGTGCCATTGGTGGAGCCGCGGTCCTGCACGATGCAGCGGCCGGCCTGCACCACGAAGGCACAGTGATGCGACGAGACCCCGCCCCCCTCCAGCACCAAGTGGTTGTCGGGGGCGCGACCCACCGACAGCTCCTGGCCATGGAGCGGGAGGACGCGGAGGTTGCCGTCGGGGGCGGTAATGTGAAGGCTGAGCATGGGCGGAGGGCCGGGCTTCAGCTTTGCACGACGGCGGGCCCGCGCGCACGAGGGCGGTCCAAGCCGCGCGCGGACCGGCTACATCTTGAAGTCGTGCTTCTCGGTCTGCAGCGGCTGGGTAGCCGGCACGAAGCGGGCTTGGTTCTTCACCGCATCCGCGACGCACTTGCCGAGCGGGGTGTTGCGGCTGGGGCCCGAGACATTCGCGCTGAGCACCTGGCCGTTGCTCTTGATCGTGGTCTCTACCGTCAGCTTCTGACCTGGAAGCGCGCCATGGGTGTTGCCGCAGGCCTTGGTGGCCCTGCCCGCGCGAGCGAAGCCCTTGCTCAGGTCGCCCGCGTCGCGCGTGTCCTTGACCTTGGGCGGGCTCTTCGGGGTCTTGGGCGTCTTTGGGGTCTTCGAGGTCTTGGGTGTCTTGGGATCGGGATCGGGATCAGGATCGGGAACGGGGTCGGGATCCGGAATCAGCTCGACCGCACCGTCGTCGTCTTCGATCTTCAGCTCGCCGTCGTCGCTGCCGCTGGGCGTGGGCACGGGGTCCGGGTCGAGCACCTCGGGTGGGGTGACCTCGGGCTTGGGCTTGGGCTCGGGCTCGACCTTGGGCGTGACGACCGCGGGCGTGTTGGCGGCGGTGGTGTCGGTGGTGGGCTCGTCGAGGAAGAGCCAGGCCACGAGCCCACCGAGCCCGATCGCGAGGACCGCTCCGCCGAGCGCGAGCGCGACGAACCCCTTGCGGGAAGGCGGCTCGGAGTAATAGGCGTCGCCGGCGTAGCCCTCGGACTCGGTCGGCGGCCGAGTCTCGGGTGAAGGCGGATGAGTGCCGATCGCCCCTGCGCCGCCCATCATCGGCGGGTTGCGGGTGATGGCAGCGCCGCCGGACATCATGTCCTGGCCCATGGCGTCCATCATCATGGTGCCGCCGGCGGGGGCCGAGCTCCAGCCCGTGGGGCCCTGCACGCCCGGCTGGTTCATGAAGTCGGGGGGGACGCTGTCGCTGTCGAGGAGCAGGGTGCCGCCGCGACCCTCGGGGGGCTGGCTGAGCGGCCCCTGATTGGCCTGCGCGCTCTGACCCAGCCACTGGGTGTGGCCGGGCGCGTCGTCGAGCGGCAGCGTGGCGCCGGGGCCCGACGGCGGGTTGGTCATCGGGGCCGAGTACGAGAGGCCCCCCATGCCGCCGGCCTTGAGCGTGCCGTCGGGGCCGAGGGCGAGGAGTGCCTCCTCGAACTCGGTCATGTTCTGGTAGCGATCTTCGCGCTTCTTGGAGAGCGCCTTGACGACGATCGACTCCACCATGGGCGGAATGCCGGCGTCGGGCGCCATCGTGCTGGGCAGCGTGAGCGGCTCGGTGAGGTGCCGCGAGAGCACCCGCATGAAGTTGTCGCCATCGAACGGGACCACGCCCGTGAGCAGCTCGTACATCAACACGGCGGTCGCGTAGATGTCGGTGCGCGCGTCGGCGATCTCGCCGCAGGCTTGCTCGGGCGCCATGTACTTGGCCGTGCCGAACACCGCTCCGGTGCGCGTGAGGCCCTTGTCGCTCTCGGCGTTGGTGTCCTTGGCGATGCCGAAGTCGAGCAGCTTGATGAACTCGCGGCCGTCGGGCTTGATGACGACGAAGCAGTTGGCCGGCTTGAGATCGCGGTGGATGATCCCCTTGGAGTGCGCCGCCCGCAGCGCCCGCACGATCTGCAGCATGAAGTTCTGCACCCGCGGCCACGGCATGCGGCCGTCTTGGCGTAGCGCGCCCGAGAGGTCGCGACCCTCGAGGAACTCCATCGCGAAGAACACCGAACCGCCGGGCACCGGGCCGAAGTCGACGATGTCCACGATGTTCTCGTGGTTGATCATCGACGCCGCCCTCGCCTCTTGGAGGAAGCGATCGACGTGGGTCTGATCGCGGCACAGCTCGGGGTGCAGGACCTTGAGCGCGACCTTCTTGCGCAGCGTCACGTGTTCGGCGAGGAACACGCTGCCCATGCCGCCATCGCCGATGACCTTCTGCACCTGGTAGCGATCCGCGAGGATCGTACCCACGAGGTCCTGCGGTGAGGACCACATGCCCTCGGGGGCTCCGCCGTTTCCGGTCATGTCCAAGTGCTCATCCTGGGGGCTCTGAGCATAGCGCAGATGCTCTCGCTGCGGTCGGCGGTGGGCCGAATGAGGGACGCGGGGGTGGGACCCAACCTCACAGGTCGGAGGAAAACTCGAACGAGGCCCCCGCTAGGACGGCGCTGATGGAGGCCTCTACTGCCGTCTTGCCATGCTCGTCGGTGCGGATCTGCAGCGCCACCGCGCCTCGTGGGCTACGGGGCAGGAAATTCGTGCTCGCCTCCGTGAGGTGCGCCGCGATCTCTTGATCGGTGGCGTGGGGGGGGAGCTCGTTGCGGACGGCCTGCGTGAAGCGAGTGGCTCGGCCCGCGAGGATGCGGCCGGGCAGCTGCACGTCGTAGACCCCGTGGCGGCCGTGATGGCCGCCGGCGTGCACGGTGGGGGCGGCGGCCAGGCGCAGGCGATCGCTCCCCCGCTCGCTGCCCAGCACCAGCACGCCACGATCGGCCAGCGCTCGCTGCTGATCCACGGTGGCCAGCCGCTGCGTTGCGATCGTGTGGCCGCCCTCGGGATCTTCGCCGAGATCGTAGGACGCTGGGCTCACCAACGCACCTGCACGACCGAACACGTGCCCGGGACCGCCGGTCTGCCCCACGCTGGCCGAGAGCATCGCGGCCAGGCCCCACACCGGGCTGCCGAACACGATGCGTCGCGTGCCACCGACCTCCTCGTTGGCCAGCACGATGCCGTTCGAGGCGGCGCACAGCCACTGGCTGGCCTCGAGGGCGCGCAGCTCGGCCCATGGCTCGGGTACCGGCGAGAGCTCGGCGTCATCCTCGAGCCGCGCTCCCGTGATCGCATCGGGGACCTCGACGACGATCGGCACCGCGAAGCGCTCGCCGAGCTCGGCCAGCGTGCGCAAGAGCTCGGGAGCGGAGATGGGCATCGCCACGAACACCGCGTCGGGTCGCTCCATCGGCTCCACGTCGAGGCGGATGCGAACGCGCGCCGCGAGCTCGGCGGCGTCGGTGTCGAGCAGATCGATCGCGAGATCGTCGGCTCCTGGCGACTCGGAGACGACCATGCGAAGCCCCCGCCAGCTCGACTCGAGCGTGGTCAGAGCGTGGGTGGCGAGCGCGTCGAGAGCGACGGACTCGACCGCGCGGCGCAGCAGCTCCGCCACCTGCTTGGCCACCGCCTTCTCGCTGGCCTTGGTCGTGGGACGGGGCTCGCCCTTGGACCGGATCGCGCCGATGAAGGCATCGAGGCCAGATCTGGCCGCCGCGGCCACGTTGGCGGCGGGCTGCGCGATTTCCGCTTTGCCGAAGATCGCGTCGAGAGCCGAGCCTGCGCGGGCGGGAGTCGGGGTCTCGCCGGAGCTGCGCGGGGTCGAGCTCGCGGCGGCGGCGGCGGCCGGGGCCTCGCTCGTCCCCGCGCCACCCTCCACGAGCACCGTCACCGCATCCAGCAGCTCGCCCTTGCCCACGGTCGCGCGCACCTTGGCGAGCGCCGCCTCCGGCTTGCCGCTGCGCTCGAGGCCGTCGGCCAGATCCCACAGCTGCGCGAGCCCATCGACGCGCTTGATCACCTCGAGCAGACGGAAGTCGCGAGGGCGGTGGAACTCGAGCGCAATCGAGGGGCTGTGTGACTCGCCCAGTCGGTGCGGCAGGACCACGTCGACCGCAGGGCCCAGCTTCGACATCAGCGCTCGGAAGCGCTCACCCGAGGCCGCGGTGAAGCGGCCAGAGGCCGGCACGTTGAAGGGGGCCGCTACCAGCCAACGCAAGGGGCGAGCTCGTCCAACGGCGTAGGGCATGTTGGCCAAGACCTTATCCGCGCCTCCGATGGCCTGACAAGCGGGCGATGCCGAGCTGCTGGCGGTGGCAGCGTGTCGGCGTCTGCGGGCCATGTCGCAGGCGTTGCGGGTCGAACGGACCAGGCCTCGAGCTCGTCCGTCGGCCGCGCCGGCGGGAGCGCTGGCGACGAGGGCACACGCGGCTGGTCGCGGATTGGTATCGTGATCCCCGACGGAGGTCGGTGTGTTCGATCGCGACGAGGCACGGAGGTGGGGCGATGGCGCTGTTCGATGAGGCCGCGTTGGAGCTGGCCGCGCTCGACCGCGCTCAGCTGGCGCGCAGCGAGCTGACCACGGTGACCAGCAGCTCGCCGCCGGTGCACACGGTGGTGTGGCCCGCCGATCGCATCACGCCCGACACCGTGTCGCGCATCGGCATCGATGCCTGGACTGCGCTCGCGCGTCACGGCCCCGACCCGTTCAGCTTTGCCCAGGCGCTCGGAGTCTACGCGAGCAACGAAGAGCCGCCGCGCGCGGCGGTGCGTGCGCTGCATGCCCAGCGCTTCGCCGAGGATCCCCAAGCGCTGCGCCGCGAGGACTTCGGCGCGTGGCTGATGCTGGCGGTCCATACCCGCGTGTACAAGCGGCTGCAGGCGCGGCCGGTCGAGGATCTGCGGGTCGACTTCGAGGGCAGCTACGGTACCCGCGACGAGGCCGAGGAGGATCGCCACGCGATCGAGGCGGCCGAGGCCCTGGCGGTGGCGGCCGAGCGCGGCACGTTGCCGCCGCGCGTGGGGCTGCGCATCAAGCCGCTGTCACGCCAGTCCACCGGTCGCGCGGTGCGGACGCTCGAGCTGTTCTTCGACACGCTCGCGGGCGCGGCCAAGACCCTCCCCGAGGAGCTCGTGCTCACGCTCCCGCGGGTGTCGCTGCCCGAGCAAGTGTCCACCGCGGCGCGCTTGCTCGAGCTGCTCGAGCTGCGACACCGCTGGCCCCGGCGACGCATTCGCATGGAGCTGGTGGTCGAGACCACGCCGGCCCTGTTCGACGAGGCCGGGCGCTGTGCGCTGCCGCGGCTGGTGCGGGCCGCGGGTGGGCGCTGCGCGGCGGTGCACCTGGGCAGCGAGGATCTGGCGCAGGCGTGCGGTCTTGCCCCTAGCCTCGCCGACGGCCACACGCCGCTCAGCGATCTCGCGCGCGGCTTGCTGCGGCTGGCGCTCGGGGGGACCCATGTGACGCTGAGCGACGCGGTCACGGGTCCGCTCCCCGTGGGTCCGTACCCCGAGGACTCCTCGCTCACCGCAAAGCAGCGGGCCGACAACCTCGGGGCCGTACACGCGGCCTGGAGCCTTGGGCACGCGCAGATACTGCATGCCCTGCGCTCCGGGCTCTATCAAGGATGGGACCGGCATGGGGCCGAGCTCCCCGTGCGCTACGCGGCGAACTACCGCTTCTTCCTCGAGCGCTACGATGATGCGGCGCTCCAGCTGAACGAGCTGATGACCTCCGCCACCTCGGCCGCGGTACCCAATCGCGATGGCGACGACGCGCGTCGTGGACAGCGCTTGCTCGACTTCGTGCGTCGAGCCTATCGCTGCGGCGCAGTCAGCCGAACGGCGCTCGAGATGGTGGGGATCGAGCCCCACGAGCTCGATCAGCCGCGCTTCGTGGCGCTCGTCGCCGCGCGCCGCGAGCGTGCCGTGGCGGGCTCGAATCCAGACCTCGCCTAAGAGTTTGACTTACAAGGACTATCCCAGGCCCGCGTACATGGTGGTTACTGGGCCCTAACGAGTTTATCGTTGACGATGGTGCCGGGGGGATGACGGGGGGACTCCGAGGTTCGTGCGCAGTGCTCGTGCTGGTGGCCGGTGGGTGCACCCAGCTCAACGCATCGCACTGCGGCAACCAACGCGGCGACCTCACCTGTGAGGCGCGCGACGAGACAACACCGTTCTGCGACCAGTGCGAGGCCGTGAACGATGGCTGTGTCGCCGCCCGGCCGCGCGCGGCGTGCGGAGCGAGCTCGTCGAGCGGCTCGGACTCCGAGCTCACGAGCTCCACCACGCAGCCCGCCGAGGTCACCACGGCCACCACCGCCCTCGCGACGACCTCCACCGAGAGCTCGTCGTCGGGTGCCCTCCCCGAGGACTGTGGCAACGGCGAGCTCGATCTCGACGAGGCGTGCGATGGCGCGATGCTGCCCGCAGAGGGCAGCTGTGCGGCCATGGGGTTTGGCGAGGGAACGCCCGTCTGTGCGGACGATTGCACCGCGATCGACTACTCGAGCTGCTCGGAGTACGTGGAGTGCGGCGACGGGCAGATCGGGGCGGGCGAGCAGTGCGATGGCGCGGTGCTGGCCAACCAAGAGTGCGACGACTTTCGCGGGTTTCGGGGCGGCGTGCTGTCGTGCACCGCCGAGTGCACATTCGACACCTCGGGGTGCACCCCGTGCGCCGCCAACGGAGACCCCTGCGTCTCGGGGCAGACGGTATGCTGTGATGTCGCGGACATGTGCGGCGGCCTGCCGACGCAGTGCTGCCACGACGTCGAGTGCGTGGGATGACGATGGAGAGCAACGCCAAGATCTCCGAGAGCCCGGCGAAGCTCGCCGGCCCGCGCGCGCTCACCGACGAGACCGACGAGGTGCTCGCACCGGGCTTCGTGATCGCCGATCGCTACCGCATCGGCGACGTGCTGGGCGCGGGGGGCATGGGGGCGGTCTACGTCGCCGAGCACGTCACGGTGGGCCGCTCCGTCGCGGTGAAGGTGCTGGCGGCTCGCTGGTGCCGAGTCAATCGCGTCTCGCAGCGCTTTCGCGACGAAGCGCGGGCGGCCAGCGCCGCGGGCCATCCCAACATCGTCGAGGTGTTCGACGCGGGGGAGCTGCCCGACGGGCGGCCCTATCTCGTGATGGAGTACCTCGAAGGGCGCGAGCTGGGCGACGTGGTGAGCCGCCGCGGGCCCCTCGAGGTGCGACGGGCCTGTCGGATCATTCGCGACGTCGCGAGGGCGATCGACGCGGCCCATGTCCAGGGGATCATCCACCGCGACCTCAAGGCCGAGAACGTGATGCTCGTCGATCGCGGCGGCGAGGAGATCGTGAAGGTCCTCGACTTTGGCATCGCGGCCAACACGGCGGCCTTGGGTCCTCGCACCACCACTCCGGGCCTGGTCATGGGCACGCCGGTGTACATGGCACCCGAGCAGGCTCGGGGATCCGCGCCCACGATCGCGTTCGACGTCTACGCGATCGGCGTGCTGCTGTTCGAGGTGCTCACCGGCCACACCCCCTTCGACGGTGAGGAGGGCGTGTCGCTGTTGCTCACCAAGACCGGCCAGGCCGCGCCTTCGGTCGGCAAGGTGCGCGAGGGCCTGCCCCCGGCGCTCGTGGAGCTCGCGGACTCGTGCCTGGCGCTCGACCCCGCGCTGCGCCCGTCCACCGCTCGCGAGGTGGCAGAGCGGCTCATGCTGATCATCGAGTGCCTTCGCGCCGATGATGCAGCCCCCGCACCGCTGCCGCTCTCGCTCGAAGACACGACCCAGCGACGGCGGCGGATCGCGATCGGGGTGGTGTCGATCGCCTTCCTCGCGCTCGGTGCGGCGGCCCTGGCCCTGCGCGATGATGGCACCGAGACCGCGCCGCTCGCCGCCGTCGAGCCGCTCGAGTCTGCGTCCGCGTCGGTGCCCCTCGTCGAGGAGAGCGAGCCTGCGCAGGCCATCGCGGGCCCGCGCCTGGGATCACCCTTCGGCTCGAGCACGAGCTTCGACGTGACGCCCAGATTCGCGTCCGCGCCCGAGCCTGCACCCGAGCCCGAGGCGGCACCCGAGCTCGGGCCCGAGCCCGAGCCAGGGCCCGCGAGCGATGAGGGCCTGATGACGCCCGGGCCGTCGTTCGTCGCGACCAAGCCCAAGCATGCCGAGGCGCCGGCGCGCATCGATCGCGATGCGGAGCGGGCCGTCGTCGGCGACTCAGGGCAGTGCTCGCGCGCACGCAAGGGCGCGCAGCAGGCCCGCGAGAGTCACGACTGGGCGAGCGTGCTTCGCCATACCCGCAGTCAGAGCTGCTGGAGCGGGCAGACCGACGAACGCAAGCGGCTGCGGGCCAAGGCCCACATGGAGCTCGGTGAGTGGGGTGCGTGCATCGACGCCACTCGCGGTCTCGACGACCGTGAGGCGCGGCAGTGGCGAGACCTCTGCGAGCGACGAAAGGCGCGGGGATGAGCGCCCGGCCCTGGACGATCGCGTCGGTCGCCCTGCTGCTGTGTGCCGTGGGTTCCACGGCCGCTGCGATCGAGCCCGCTGCGGCCGAGGTCGCGCCAGCGGAGGCCAAGTCGGCCGAGCCCAAGCCGAAGTCGGCCGAGCCGAAGTCGGCCGAGCCGAAGTCGGCCGAGCCGAAATCGGCCGAGCCCAAGCCGAAGTCGGCCGAGGCCGAGCCCAAGTCGGCCGAGCCCCCGGCGCTGCCGCGCTACGCATCGGTGGAGATCGACACCAGCGACATCGGTGAAGAGGGCCCCGTGGTCAAGCGCCGCGTCCAAGAGCGCACCGACGTCGTGCTGCGCGCGGCCAAGGTGCTCCCCGCACGGGCCGAGATCGATGATCCCATCATTCACTTGGACATCGACGAGCTCGTGGGCTCCGACCCCGGCTACCAGTTCTCCGTGTGGGTCACGCAGCGGGGCAAGCCTCGCGGCGAGCGTCGGCAGGTGGAGTGCACGCTGTGCACCGAGAGCGAGGTCGTCTCGCAGGTAGAGGCGTCGATCACCGAGATCCTCGCGGAGCTCGGGGCGGGCGAGGCCCACGACGACGAGGTGATCGAGCCACCCAAGGACGAGCCGCGTCCGCTCACCCGCGGCGCCGACGAGCAGCCGCGTGTGCGCTTGGGCGGGCTGGGCAAGGCTGGCGTCGCTTCGCTGGTGGTCGGCGGCGCGGCCGCGGCGGCGGGGGCCGTGCTCGTGGTCCTGCCGCCCAAGGTGAAGCTCGACGATCCGCTCTACGAGACCACCACGCGGCCGCCCGGTGCGGTGGTCCTGGGGGTGGGGGCGGTCGCCGTGATCTCGGGGGTGGTGATGCTCGTCGTCGACCGCAAGCGCGCGCGCGCTCGCGCGGTGACGGTGGCCCCCACGCCGGAGGGGGCGGGCGCGGCGGTGTCCTGGAGCGGTCGCTTCTGAGGCTCAGCGCCGGGTGTAGTGGCTCTCGTAGACCACGTCGGCCGGTAGCCGCGGCGAGAACATGCGCACGGTGATCACCAGCTGACCCTGCGCGTCGATGCGATGGGTACGCTCGCCGCCGCCTTCATCGGTCTCCACCCGGGTGATCAGGGCATCGCCGTCGAGCCGCAGCCAGGCGCGCGCGTCGTCGCCTTCGGGGGTCTGCGTTTCGAACTCGCGGCCGTTGGCGGGGGCCGTGAACGGCTCGGGCACCTCGCTGCGTGCAATCGTGAGGATGCCTTGGTCTTCGGCGATCGAGATCGTGGCGTCGATGTGCACGGCCTCTTCGAGACGCGATTGCGCCACGCCGCGGATCAGCGCGTTCATGTCGGCGGTCACGCGCTGCGTGGCCTCGATCGCCGCGCTGTGCTCGTGCGAGCCGCCCACGTGGTCCCACTGCCCAACGAAGCGATCGACGGCGGCGCGCTGGGCTGCATCGAGGGGCACGGGCTCGTGCTGGACGGTGGCCGCCTCGCTCTTGCGACACCCGACCAGCGCCAGCACGCCGATGAACATCAAGCGGCGTGCGGGGATCCGAAGTGAAGCACTCACCGCTCGCAGAGTACCTCAGGCCCCGCGGCGCTGGCCATCAGCTCACGCGCTCCATCACCGCGCCCGCGCCCAGGCCTCCCGCGGCGCAGATCCCCAGCAGCGCGGTCTGCTTGTCGCCGTCGGAGAGCTCGTTGGCCACGGTGGTCACCATGCGCGCCCCGGTGGCGCCAAACGGGTGCCCCAGCGCGACCGAGCCGCCGTAGAGGTTGAGCTTGTCGGGATCCACGTCGCCTACCGCCTCGTCGCGCCCCAGCCGGGCGCGGGCGAACGCGGTGCTGCCGAGCATCTTCAGCACCGCCAGCACCTGGGCGGCGAACGCCTCGTGCATGTCGATCATGTCGATGTCCTGCAGCTTCATCCCGGCTCGATCGAGCGCCTTGGGCATTGCGATCGCCGGTCCCATCAACAGCTGATCGGCCGGGTCGACCCCGACGTAGCTCCAGCTGCGGAACGCCGCGCGCGGCCGGTACCCCAGCGCGCGGGCCTTCTCCTCGCTCATCAGCAGCACCGCGGCCGCGCCGTCGGTCAGCGGGCTCGAGTTGCCCGCGGTCAGCGTGCCGTCGCGCGAGAACACCGGGCGCAGCTTGGCCAGCGCTTCCACGCTGGTGTCGGCGCGCACGAGCGTGTCGGTAGCCACGGTGCGGCCGTC
>JBFIJN010000090.1:0-21778 GCA_041600735.1 Nannocystaceae bacterium | reverse complement strand
GATCCGAGCCTCGTGGCCACCATGGGCTCCTCGCTCGGCGGCCTCGTGAGCCTGTACATCGGCCTGCGCCACCCCGATGTGTTCGGCCACGTCGCGTCGATGTCGGGCACGATCGCGTGGGGCACGTTCGGCGCGAGCAACCCGACCATCATCGAGCTCTACGACCAAGATCCGCCGCTCGGCCTGCGCATCTACGTGGACAGCGGCGGCACCGCGGGCGCTGGCTGCCCGGACAGCGGCTCCGACAACTACTGCGGCAACGTGGCCTTCTCGGAGCAGCTTCGCACGCTCGGCTGGGTAGACGAGACCGATCTGTTCTACCGCTGGCAGCCCGGCGCGCAGCACAACGAGGCCGCGTGGGCCAACCGGCTGCTGCCTGCACTGGTCGACTGGTTCCCCGGCGGCTGAGAGCCGCGCCCGCCCGCAGTCACGCCGAAGGGTGCTTGGTGCTCGGCATGACCTGTGCAATCCCGCTCATGTACAGGCCGCTGTCGCCGGTCGCGACCGCCGGCAGCGTGATCGTGAACGAGGCCCCGTGGCCTGGCGTGCTGTCGCAGCGGATCGTGCCCCCGAGCAGGTTCACCACGATGTTGTGCGAGATCGCGAGCCCGAGCCCCGTGCCCCCCGTGGTGCGCCCGGTCGTGAAGAAGGCGTCGAAGATGCGGGGCAGCACATGGGCCTCGATCCCCCGGCCGTCGTCGATGTACTGGATCACGAAGCCATCGTCCTCCGTGCTGCGATCGATGTAGATCGACACCTTGCCGCCTTGGCCGGCCTCGAACGCGTAGCGCATCGTGTTCTGCAGCAGGTTGACGACCACCCGCCCCAGGTGCCCGGGGAAGCCATCCCAGATCAAGTCCTCGTCGGGCGCGTGCACGGCCAGCGCGATGTGGGCGCGCCGCAGCTCCGAGCGCAGCACCATCACGCAATCGTCGACCACATCGCTCAGCCGCACGCGCGCGCGCTCGTTGGAGAACTGCGAGGCCGAGAACTGCTTGAAGCTGTCGATGAGCCGATGTGCGCGATCGAGGCTGCGGTTGAGGATGTCGACCGCATCCCGCAGATCTTCTTGCAGCTCGGCGCGGAGCTCCTCGTCGAGCCGCTCGACCGCCAGCAGCCGCTCGGCGGTCTCGTCGACCACCGAGCCCGCGGTGCAGGCGACCCCGAGCGGGGTGCTCACATCGTGGGTGATCCCGGTGATCATGGTCGCGATCCCCTCGAGGCGCTCGCGGAGCGTCATCTGACGCAGGATCTCGGCGCGCGCGGCCTCGAGCGAGACCACGTCGTCGGCGTGCCGCAGCGCCGCGCGGATCATCGCGCGCAGCGCAGGCGCATCCTCGGTGGGGCAGACATCGAGGTCGAGCGCCTCGAGCATCGGGTCGTCGTGCAGCGAGCCCGCTCGCGAGTCGGCCGCGTCGCCGGGCGCGGGGGTCACCGGAGCCCGCGCCCAGAGGATGCGCAGAGCCGGGCTGGCGCCGCGCAGCGCACGACACAGCGACACGAGCACGGGACCGCTCGACTCCACGCTCGAGCCCACGATGGCCAGGTGGAATCGCTGCGGCTCGATCGATGCGAGCGCCTCGAGCTGCGCCGGTATCCGCGTGAGCTCGAGCGAGCGCCCGCGACAGCGCCACGCCGAGCCGCTCGGGTCTGCAGGCGTGAGCTCGAGCGCCGCGTCGACGTGGGGACTCCGACCCACCACGAGCACCTGCCACGGCGTCTCGGGATCCACGATGGAGGCGCCGCTCATCGTTCACCGCGGGGCGGGGGTGTACTCGTTGCCGTCGCGGAGCTCGAGCTCGACGCGGACGTTGCGTGGCCGCAGCGGCGGCGGTCCTCCTTCGTCGCCGTCACGCACGCGACGCGACGGCTGCACGCGCTCGACCGAGATCGAGGTGACCTTGACCTTGGTCTGGTTGCTGTACGGGCAGCGGCCGCGGTGGCTCGTCACCGTGTTCACGGTCAGCCCGCGCTCGACCTGCGCCGTCGTCTTGTGGAAGCTGGTGTAGAGCACCAGGCCCTTCACCCGATCGCTCACCACGACGGGCAGCACGATCGAGTCGCCGGTCTCGCGGTTGGTGATGCGGGCGTCGTCGCCGGTGCACAGGCGCAGGCCCGCCGCGACCTGCGGTGACATGTACAGCGGGTTGGTCGCGGGCATCCCCACGATCGGAGTGGCCTTGCCCGAGTTGAACGTGCTCGAGGCGAAGCGCACCCGCTCCTTGTCGTCCGACAGCGTGGAGCGACCCGAGTTGAGCACCAGGCCCTCGGGCGTGTGCAGATCACGGTCGGTGGGCACGAAGAAACGGTAGCAGCCCGGCCGCCGGTAGATGTCGGCAAACGGCACCGCCTCGGGATCGTCGTAGTCGAGCTGGTAGCGGGACGTGCCCACGCCCCCGTAGATCACGCCGGCGTTGTCGATGAGGTCCTGCCACTGCACCAGCCGCCCATCGGCGTGCGTGGGTAGGCAGTAGAGCGGGCCGTGCTGACCCCCGGCGGTGCCGCCCAAGTAGTCGAGCACGCGCTGCCACAGCTGCGGGCGGCTCACCTCGCCCTCGACTCGCACGAGACCCGCCGCGCGCTCGTGCTCGCGGCCCTTGGGCGGGGCACAGAAGCGCCGCTCGAGGTAGCCCGAGGCGAGGTGTCGCGCGAGATCGGGATGAGCGCGGCGCATCGCCTCGTCCTTCGCGAGCCGCTGGGTGATCTCGGCCATGAGATCGTAGACGATCGTGGCATCCGAGCGCGTCTGCGGCGGCGCCCGCTTCTGCGGGACGGACAGGCTCAGCTTCCACTCGCCGTTCTGGTAGACCTTGGTGGTGGCCGGGTGCGGCGGCGACGGAATGACGAGCTCGGCGCTGCGCAGCGTGTATGGATCGGGAATCGGATCGACGACCACGAGCGTGGTCTTGCGATCGGCGAGCTTCGCCAGCCACTTGGGCCGATTCATCATGTTGGTCTCGAACTGCGTGCCAAAGCAGATGAACAGCTCGGGCTGATCGGGGTCGCCCTCGCAGTAGTCGAGCGCGGCCCGGTGGGGATCGGAGACCACGGCCGCGTACGCGTCGGCGGGCAGGCCCATGCGCTGCGCAGCTTCGGCGTGCTCGGCGATGGGGATCCGCCCCATGAAGAACCTGCCCGAGAGCCCCTGGATCTCGCTCTCGGCGTTGATCTGCCCGGGAATCCGCAGGGTGCCGCCGGCCGGCGTGCCATCGGGTCGCAGCCCGTACTTGCCCACCATCGCCATCGCGTTGCCCCACAGGCAGTGCGCCACCACCCCCGTGGTCTGCGAGAGCCCGACCGAGGGGATGTTGATCGGCACCACGCCCGGGGTGGCCATGCGCGCCGCGATCGCGCGGATGCCCGCGAGCAGGTTGGCCTCGTAGGCCGGCTCGGCCGCGATGCGCTGCGCCACCGCCTCGGGGGCGAAGCGCGGCTCGAGGGCCAGCGCACGGTAGCGCTCGAACGAGGCCGCATCGGAGAAGCGCTCGATGAAGCGCGGCTCGAGCCCCTCGGCGTGCCGCGTGAGGATCTCGTGGCCCACCGCGAGCGCCAGGTGGGGATCGGTACCGGGCTTGATCAGCAGGATCCGCTCGGACCCCACCTTCTTGGCCACCGCCTTGACCGACTCGGTGACCATCACCTCGATCATGTACACGTCGAGCGGGTCGCGCTTGAGCGCCTGCAAGAACACCGGTGGATGCGAGATGAAGCCGTTCCAGCCGTTGAACAAGAACATGTGATCGCCGGGCCCCTCGATGGCCTGGGCGATGGTGAGGAATGGCCCTTCTTGCCCGGTGAGCAGCTCGTTGTGCGTAGCACCGGCGTTGAGACAGTGCTCGGCGTTGCCGGTGAGGTTGCGGACCCCGAGCAGCCGAAACACCTCTTGGATCGCGAAGATGGCCAGGTAGTCGAGCTGACCCGTGCAGTACAGCAGGATCTTGCCGCGGTGGCCGCGATGATCGAGCACGAGCTCGGCCAGCCTCGCGATGGCCCTCGTATAGGGGATGGTGCGACGGTGGCCGATCTGGCGCACGCTCGGCGCGATGTGGATCGGGAACGCCGAGCGCTGGCGCACCGTGGCGTGCTTGAGCTTCACGCAGCCCTTGGTGGGCTCGGTGTCGATGATCTGGCTGTTGGTCACGCTCAGCGAGCGCCGGTAGGGCACGAACCCCTGCGAGAACAGCTGCCCGTCGTCGCTCAGCTTGCGCTCGACCTCGCGCACCATCACCCGCGTGCGCGCGCCACCGAGCTCGAGCTCGCCCACCAGCACGCCGCCCACCGGCGTGAGCGCGAGCGGCGTGCGCACCCACAGCCGCCCGTCCTCGTCGACCACGGCCGGTCGCGACTCGGGTGGATCGCCGATCCACAAGTGCCCCTCGCCTCGCGCGAGCACAGGACCGGGATCCGCCCGGTGCTTGGTCTCGTCGACGACCACGTGGCCCCCATCACCCACGCCGCAGAAGCAGCACGAGAAGCGACCGTTCGCCGGATGCCCGCCGTGATGATCGGGCATCACGTAGGCCGGCATGGTAGCCAGATCCTCGAGGGCACCCGCGTGGGGGATCGTTGGCAGCTTCGAGGGTGTGCTCATGGCGGCCCTAGACTGTGATGTCGTCGAATAGGTTGCCGTCGCGCTTGGCGAGCATCGCCTGCGCCACCGAGCCATACAGGGCGTTGGCCGCGTGCGCGCTCATGATGGGGAGGACGGTCAACAGCAGCTCGTCGGGCGTCACCCCGGCGAGGAACACCCAGCCGTAGCCGAGCTCGCGATGCAGGCGGATCGGCAGCAGCAGGCCGCCCTCCACCGGGCCCAGCGCCTCGGCCGACATCGCGTCGGGATCGAGGTAGAGCCGCTGCGCCTGCTCGATCGCCTCGTTCATGGCGACGTTGGGATCGGGGTGCGTCGACTGGTGGAGCACGATCCGCTGGGTGTTGCCGGACCCGTCGAAGGTCTCGAGCGAGAGCACGGCCTGGTGGGTGGGGCACAGCGCCACTAGCGTGTCGAGGATGCGACCCAGCGAGGTCTCGACGTCGTCGTAGGTACGCAGCGCCACCGCACACTCGTTGATGGCAGAGAGGTAGGAGCGGTGGCGCTCGAGCGCCACGAGCTGCTCCCAGGCCCGGATCGCCGTGCGCACCGACGAGTACAGCCGCGAGCTGGTGAGGTCGGCCTTGGGCAGGTAACCATCGATGTCATAGTCGTCGATGGTCTGTCTCTCGGGCGCATGTCCAGGCTGGCCCGTACGCAGCAGCACGCGCACCAGCTTGTTCTCGAGAGTCCCACGAATCGACTTGCAGCAGTCGAGCCCGGCGTGCTCGGTCTCCATCACCACATCGAGCAACACCACCGCGACATCGGGGTGAAGGCGCAGCTGCTCGAGCGCCTGGGCGGCCGAGGACGCCTCCAGCAGCTCCACGCGTTGGTCTCGCCAGCGCAGCCCCTTGAGGCTCAGCTTGCTCACGACCAAGACGTCCGGCTCGTCATCCACGACGAGCACCTTGCAACTGGGCGGATCACTCGAGAGTACCGATGCCATCGACCACGCTCCTCTCCATGGTACCGCGATGGGCCGCTTTCCCGGGTGCGAAGCGCCGTTCCAATGGGGCCGCGCGTTTTCGAGCAATGCGGGCTCAGCGGCCGGAACGCAGGACATGCGGGAGGCGAAGATCGATGACCGAGCGCGACCTCGTGTATAGTCTGCTCACGCGTGGCCAAGTGGGATAGTCGATGAAGGGCCTCGTGTTCTCCCAGTTCATCGACATGGTCGAGGAGCGATTTGGGCCCGACCTCGTCGAGCGCATCATCGAGGGCTCGGACCTGGCCTCGGGTGGGGTGTATAGCTCGCTCGGAACCTATGATTTCGAGGAGTTGGCCCGCTTGGTGGCTAGCCTCAGCGAGGCGACGGGCACCCCCGCCCCCGCGCTCATCAAGGCCTTTGGTGTGCACCTATTCGGCCGCCTGGTGCTGCTCTACCCCCAATTCCTCGCAGGCGAGACCTCGACGCTCGGGTTCGTACCCAAGGTGGAGAATTACATCCACCACGAGGTTCGCAAGCTCTATCCCGACGCCACGCTGCCCTCGTTCTCGATCGAAGATGCCACGCCCAAGCGCCTGGTCTTCGTGTATCAGTCGGCACGCCCGCTGGGCGACCTGGCCGAGGGCATGCTCCACGGCTGTGCGTCGCACTTTGGCGAGGACATCGAGCTACGGCGGGAGAATCTGCCCACCGACGGCGGAGGTGGATGCGCCCGCTTCACGCTAATTTTGCACGACGAGCTGCCCATACACGACGATGATGCGGACCCCGGCCGAGAGGCGTCCTCGGGCGCCGAGGCGCTCGTCGCGGCCCTGCCCGCGCACCCGACCAGCCCCGCCCCTGCGCCCGAGCCGGCCGCGATCGCACACGCCGAGTCCGTGCCCCCGAGCGACATCGGCGGGCTCGATCGCACGCTCGAGTATCTGCGCGGCATGCTGCTCGAGCGCGCG
This sequence comes from Nannocystaceae bacterium, assembly GCA_041600735.1. GTDB lineage: Bacteria > Myxococcota_A > Polyangia > Nannocystales > Nannocystaceae > Paraliomyxa. The sequence goes on along the minus strand of JBFIJN010000090.1, from coordinate 15,291 downwards.
GCGGCGGAGCTCGGCCCGCAGCAGCTGCCCGCCATCGCCCGCGCGGGCGCCGAGGTCGAGCGCACCCTGGCCATGGTTCGACGCGCGCTGCTCGGCGGCACGGCCTCCGCTGCGGGCCCCGCTGCGGCCGGTACCGCCGCCGCAACCACCGCCGCCGCGGCGATCGCTGCCGAGGCGGGCGTGGCCGCGCGGGAAGAAATCGAGCAGCTCAAGGCGCGGCTGCACCGCTCGCAGGAGGTGCGCAAGGCCTCCGAGTCGATCGCCGAGCGCAAGACCAACGAGCTCTATCAAGCCAACGCCGAGCTCGAGCACACGCTCGGCTATCTGCGCGCCATCCTCGACAACATGGACGATGGCCTGTTGGTCGTGGCCCTCGACGGCGCGATCAAGCTGGTCAACCGCCGCGCGCAGCAGCTGCTGGGCCTCGAGGGACTGGAGCTCCTCGGCATGGCGATCGACAACGTGTTCAACCAGCGCATGGTGGGCTTGATCGAGCGCTGCGTGAGTCACCCCGGCGCCGCCCCGCAGCGCATGGATCTCACCGCGCCCTCCGGTCAGCCGCTCTCCGTCGTGGCCAGCTCGATCCGCGCTGGCGAGGCCCGCACGCACATCGGCAGCGTGGTGATCGTGCGCGACATCAGTGCCGAGGTCGACGCCCAGAAGCACCGCTCCATCACCGACATGGTGGTCGGCATGGCGCACGAGCTCAACACGCCGCTCGGCATCATCAAGACCGCGGTGGGGATCATCTCCGAGGCCGCCCGCTCCGAGGCGCTCGTCGGCATCGCGGACCCCGAGGTGCACGAAGAGCTCCAGGGGGTGATCCGCGCGACCGAGCTCATCGAGGGCCACACCAACCGCATGGGACGACTCATCGAGGCGTTCAAGAAGCTGTCCGCCTCGCAGCTGAACGAGGCCCTCGTCGACGTCGACATGCTCGAGCTGCTCGAGGAGATCGTCGAAGTGATGGTGGCGGCCGACGATCGGCTCCACGTGACGGTGGAGGCCGAGCTCGGCCCCTTGGATCGCCAGTGGCTGGGCCAGCCCGATCACCTCACCCAGGTGATCACCGCGCTGCTCGCCAACGTGGCCGAGCACGCGTACCCGCACGACTCCGACACGTTCCCGGTCAAGCTCTCGCTCACCCGCGACGAGGAGCTCGCCTGCTTCGTGATCTCGGTACGAGACTTCGGCCTCGGCATGGCCCACGAGCAGATGCTGCGCATCTTCGATCCGTTCTTCACCAGCAAGCGCGGAGGCGGGGGCGCGAGCCCGGGGCTGGGGCTGTCGATCGTGAACAACCTCGTGCGCGCGGGCCTGCGCGGATCGATCGAGGTGAGCTCGGAGGTCGGCGGAGGGACCACGTTCTTGGTGGTCGTTCCGCTCGGGCTGGCGTGAGCGGCCGCGCCGCACGGCTCAGCCGCGGCCGCGCCGCTTGCTCATGCGGCCCACGAACGCATCGAGACCGGCGCGATCGTAGGCCCTTCGCTCCACCACCTCTGCATCCTCGAGCACCCCCTCGCCGTACTCGTCGTAGTTGCCAAAGCGCACCAGCGAGATCGTGACCGTGGCCGCGAGCCGACCGGCAGGATCGCGGACCAGCGCCTCCACCAGGTACGCGAGCACCAGCGCGTCGGCCTCGCTCGCGCTCGGCTCACCCTCGACGCCCGCCTTGCCCAGATCGACCAGCAGCTCGAGGTGGGCCCCGTCGAGCTCGCGCTGCAGCGCCGGCTTGGGCAGCTTGCGAGCGCGCGCGGCCCAGTCGATGCGCGTGCTCTTGAATGCGGCGTAGAGCGGCTCCTGGGCCTCGATCGCGTCTGCGTGCGGCCGCATGAGCGCGGGCACGCGGCCGCGAAGGTGCTCGCGCACCCCGGGGTAGGCGAGCGCGGCGAAGCCCTCGCCGGCCAGGTCCATGGCCCACGTGGAGCCGTGCGTCCCCGTGAACGGAGCATTGCCCCAAGGCGCGTGATCGATGGCCTCGCGCAGCAGCAGATCGCTCGGTCGCAGCACCACGAACCCCGCCTCCTCGGCCAGCTCGAACAGCTCCCGCGTGCGCTTGGCGCTGGCGCGCAGACCGTCGCGTCGAGCCGAGGTCATCGCGTCGTTGTCCAAGATGATGACGAGCGTGCCGTAGCGCTCGGCCGCACGTCGGATGCGATCGATGACCGGCACCATGGCGTTCTTGCTGTCGTACTTGCCGAGCATGCGCCCGGAGTGCACCTCGAAGAACACCACGTCGAGCGGAGCCTGCCGCTCCACGAACGATTCGAACCGTGCCACCAGCCCCGCGAGCCGCGGGCCTCGGTACGAGCGCTGCACGAGATCGAAGCGAATGCCGTCGCGAACGCCCAGCGCCTGCACGAGCTCGCGCTCCATCACGCGACCCAGCGAGTACTGGCCCACCACCTCGGTCACCGAGGTCATCGACGAGCCCAGCAGCAGCCCCAGGTAGGGCCCGCTGCGCGGCAGTGGCTCGAGCCGCCGGTGGGCCCAGCGCTCCGGGTGATGGTCGAGCATCGTGCTCTGGCCGGCCTCGATCCCGAACACGTCCTTGAGGCCGCCGAACGTGTGGGGCGTGACATGGTGACCGAGCTTGGCCACCCCCAGCAGGCCGTCGGAGAGCTGAAGCAAGCGCGTGCGCTCGCGCTCCACGTAGAACAGCGTGGCGCTGTCGGGGTCGAGCGCCATCGAGCCGCTGTGCATGTTGCTCGACAGCGCGCCGGAGTGACGGTTGTGGAAGATGTGGCCGCCCCCGTGCACGAGCGGGTGGACCCACGGGTACACCTTGCGCTCGCGCGGGCTCACCAGGCGCAGGTGCACGCGCTCGGTCACGTCCTCGCGAGCCGCGGCCACGCGGTGCTCGTCCTGCACCAGCAGTGCGTCGTAGCGATCGACGTAGCGCAGGTCCACGACATGATCGAGGGCGAGCTCGTCGAAGCCAAACGGGAAGAAGTCGCCCTCGTCTTGGGGGAGCAGCTCCGGCGCCTCGTTGGCGAACAAGAGCACCGGATCCGCCTGGCCGGGCGAGAGCTGCCACAAGCGACCATCGACGTCGGCGAGGTAGATGCGACCGTCGGGCCCGAGATCGAGGGCCACCAGCGCCGCGGCCGGGCGGTCGAAGCGGAGCGAGACCCGCCCGCTGCGCGGGTTCACGCGCAGCAGCCGAGCACCAGCGTCGATCAGCCACAGGTCGTGGTCATCACCGCGGAGCGCCACGATGCGAGACCAGCGCAGCTCGCCCGCGGGCTGGACGGTGCGCGTGGTCTCGGCAGCCAGATCGAGCTCGCGCAGTCGCCCTCGACTCTCGCCGTCGATCAGATAGACGCGCTCGCCCATGATCACCGGCATGCGCGGCGCGTGCAGCCGAGCGCTGCGCAGCTTGCCGTCGGCCGAGCCCTCGCGCCCACACTGCCCGGCCAGCGTGCGCATGGTGGTGAGCGGCCCCACCAGCTCGCGCACGCAGTGGTTGCCGGTGTCGGCCACCACCACGCGCTCGGCACCCGGCGCCACCGCGATCCCCTCGGGACGACGAAGCGCGGCCTGCCACGGTGCCCCCTCGCGGCGGCCCTGCTCCACGTGGGCGAGCAAGCTGCGGTCGGGCCCTTCTTCGTACGCGAGCGTGCCGCGAGGTGGCGACGCGGCCAGGCCCACGCCCAGCTGATGCAGCAGGTTGAGCGCGAGCCAGCGGTTGCCCTCCGGGCGAAGGTGCGCGTGATCGAGGAACGATGCGTCGGGCAGGCTCGGGTGATCGAGGCTCATGAAGCGCACCTCGGCGTCACCCGGGCGATTCACCAGGCGATCGAGCGCCCCCACGTAGCCCCCGTAGCGGTGGCCCTCGAGCGTGCCCCGCATGAGCTCGTCGTTGAGCGGCGTGGTGAACAGCAGCGCCCGACGCCCGCGCTCGCGCAGCCGCTGCACCACGCTGTAGAGCGCCTGGTACTGCTGCGAGCGCGAATTGACCACGAGCTCGAGGTAGTGCTCGAGCACCCGCGCCCGCCCCATCAATGCATCATCGGCGAGGCTCGCCTCCTGCGGCGGCAGCAAGGCCTCGCGCTCGGCCGCGCCCAGCCGCGGGAAGCGGTCGCGATGGCGCCACAGCGGCAGGTGCTCGCTCAGCCACTGCCACGACTGATGACCCAGCACCACGATCCACGCCGACGCCCGCGGGTTCTGCGGGGTCTCGCCCATGTCACACAGGAACTCGCGGCTGCACGATTCCTGCTCCGCGTAGTGGGCGGAGAAGAAGCGCGGGTTGATCTCGAGCACCAGCCCCACGCGCCCGCCGGGATCGAGCGCGTCGAGCTCGCGAACGATGCGCAACATGTCGACCGGCAGCAGCCCGTCGAGCGCGATCTGTTCGAAGCCCACGTCTTCGTGGTCGGCCTGCTCGCGGCGCAGGTAGTCGAGCACGCGGTGCTCGGACCAGTGCGCCACGGTGCCTTGCATCACGTCGCCGGCGAGCACGGAGTCGCCCACCAGCAGCCAGCCGTCGGCGTGGCCCTTGGCCCGCGCCAGGGCGGCCCGCGCCCGCGGCAGGTCGTCGGCCAGCACCGGCTCGACGGGGGGTGAGGGCTGCACGAGCGCGATGAGCAGGTCGAGGGCCACGATGAGGCCCAGCCCCGCCCACAGCCACGCCCATGCCCCACGGCGCACGCCGACCCAGCCCCGCCCCAGCGCGCTGCGCCCCGACAGATCGGATTCCAACACGATGGGTCTGCGCGAAGACATCAGAGGACCGCTAGAACTGGAAGTAGATGAACTGCGGGCCGCCGTCGGCCCCGAGGGTGAGCGCGGCGAGCAGGGCTGCGCCGTAGAACAGCAGCGCCGCCAGCGGGCTCGCGTCGATGCGCTCGCGCCACTGTAGCCGCCGCGCGAGCGCCGAGGCAGCGAGGAACCCGGCCACCCCCGCGAGGAACAGCGCCTGCGCGCTGCTCGGCCCCGTGCCCGAGAACGGCGCGGCCGCCATGGCGGCGAGGATCGTGCCCGCGTCGGCGAGCCCGTCCACGCGGAACAACACCCAGCCCACGACCACCAGCTGGAAGGTGAGCAGCCACGCGAGCCCCGTGCCCGCCCCGCCCAGTCGCTTGGAGAAGCGCTGCGTGATCGCGGCCCCCGCCCACAGCGAGTGCGCGAGCAGCAGCACCCCGTGGAACAGACCCCACAGCACGAAGCTCCACGCCGCCCCGTGCCACAGGCCCGAAAGGAACATCGTGGCGGTGAGGTTGGCCAGGGTCCGCGCGCGCCCCCTGCGACTGCCGCCGAGCGGCAAGTACACATAGTCGCGGAACCACTCCGACAGCGAGATGTGCCAGCTCCGCCAGAACTCCTGCACATTGCGCGCGAGGTACGGCCGGTCGAAGTTCACCATCAGCTCGATCCCCAGCAGGCGCGCCGAGCCGCGCGCAATGTCGGAGTAGGCCGAGAAGTCGCAGTAGATCTGCAGCGTGAACGCGTAGGTGGCCACGAGCGCGGCCCAGCCGTCGAAGGCCCCGGGGGCGGCGTAGACCGGCTCTACCAGCGCCGCGCAGTGATCCGCGATCACCATCTTCTTGAACAGGCCCCACACGATCAGGCGGGTGCCCACCACGAGGTTGGCCGCGTGAAAGCGCACCCGCAGCGCCTGCTCGAGCTGGGGGATCAGGCGACCCGCACGCTCGATGGGGCCCGCCACCAGCTGGGGAAAGAACGACACATACACGAAGAAGCGGGCGAACGAGCGCGTGGGGCGAAGCTGCCCGCGGTACACGTCGATCGTGTAGCTCATCGTCTGAAACGTGTAGAAGCTGATCCCCGGCGGGAGCACGACCTCGATCACGTGGCTCGGCACCGCATCGCCGAGCAGCGCCTGCATGTTGCCGATGAAGAAGTTGGCATACTTGAAGTAGCCGAGGATTCCCAAGTTCGCGACCACGGAGACGAGCAGCACGAGCTTGCGCCGTCGCAGGCCCGGGGCGCCCAGCGCCAGGCCGCACGTGTAGTCGATCACCGACGACAGCACGATCAGCCCCAGGAACGCCACGCTCCACGAGCCGTAGAACACCAGGCTCGCGATGATCACCACCGCGAGGCGTCCACGCGCACGCAGCCCGTAGAACCCGATGAGGGTCGCGAGCAACAGCAGCAGGTACGCTACGGAATCGAATTGCACGGGAGGCCTCGTCGCAGCACCAGGCGCCCGCTCGCGGGCCCCACGGCGCGGCCGTGATCACGGCTCCTCGGGCTCGTCCTCGCCGTCTGCGGTGCCGCCGTCTGCGGTGCCCTCGCTCGGGCCTTCGTCACCCTCCGCGGGCTCGCCCGGTTCGGCCGCGGTCCCCGAGCGAGCGCCGCGCTCGAGCGGAGGCCGAGCCTGACCGGGGCGCCCCTCGCTGGGCTCGCTACAGCGAGCTTGCCCGGCCGCGTCCTCGACCCGCGAGACCACCTGCCGCAGCGCCTCGACCTCGGCGCGCAGCGTCTGCAGCGCCGCGGGCTCGGCCTGCACCGCCGACGTCTGGTCACGCAGGTCGTCGATCAAGCGCCCGAGCGTGTAGTGCAGCACCACGAGCCACAAGAACGGAAGCAGCGCCAGCACGCCCACGCCCACGAGCCGGGCCCCGCCCCGGGTCGCCGACGGGGGTGCGAGCGGCACCGCGGAAGCAAGCGAGGGGTCGGCGCGCAGGTGCTCTTCCATGCGCGCGTAGGTGGCCTCGAGCTCCTCCCCCACCATCACCACCTGGGATGGCTCGTGGACGAGGACGAAGCTGCCGGTGTCGGAGCGACGGACGGTGATCATGGCGGGAACCCGAGTGGGTCGAGGGTAACAGGCTCCATTGGTGAGGGTCTGGGAGCGCGGTGGAGCCGCCGAGATCGATCTCGGTCACATCCCCGCCGCGGCGGACTCATCCTTCCTAGAGGCATCGTCCTGGGTTCGTGCCGTGGGGGGCCGTTCAACCACGTCCCCTCGCGGCACGAACCCTTTTTCGGGGCCGCGCCCCCTCCTCCCCAAGCACGCACCCGAGGGCCGGCGGGCCCCGCCTTGGCCACCGCCTCCGCCACGACCTATGCTCGCAGCCATGGCCGAAGACAAAGGCTCCATTGCGTGGCCCATCATCAAGCTGGGACTCCTCGGTCTCGGCGGGCTGGTTGCGGTGGGCATCTTGGTCGCCGTGCTCAAGCCGCTGCTCATCCTGGGCGTGCTCGCCGGCGCCGGCTATGTCGGCTACCGACTGTTCATGGGCTCCGACAAGGCCCTCGAGGGCGCCAAGGAGCGCAAGGCCCTCGGCACCGGCGACGACTTCGAGCGCAAGATGCGAGACCTCGACGCGATGGACAAGAAGCTCGACGCCGAGATCCGCAAGCACTCGTGATCAGGCGCGTGCGAACCCCGGCGCCGCCATCTGCGTGAAGCGCTCGGGGTTCACGATGCCCTCGCGCTGCCAGTAGGCGTTGGCCTGGGCGGTGAGCGCCTCGCCTTCGCTGCCGCCCACCAGCGCGGCGAGTCGGCACTGCGCGGCCGCGACGTGCGTGCCCATCTCGCGCGAGCTCGCCAGCTCGATCGCACGACGCAGATCGACGATGGCCGCCGCGGGCTCACCCACGAGCGCCGCGGCCCCGGCTCGTGTGAGGTGGCCATAGCCCTGGGCGAACACGCTAGAGTGGCGGACGAGCCGCGCCGCGTTGCGCTGGGCCTCGGCGAGCAGCGGCTGCGGATCGGCGGCCACGGTCGCGCCCGCCAGCGCGCACGAAGCTCGCCAGAACAGGAACTCGGCCTTGGCCATCGAGGCGGAGAGCACGGTGAGCTTCTTGATCTCGGGGAAGTCTTGCTCGCACACCTCCCAGGCTCCGGCCGCGTCCCCCACGTAGCGACGCAGCGCCGCGGTCTGAGCGGCATAGTTGAGCTTGTGCGCCTCGAAGCGACGGGGCGCGTCGCGACGATAGATCGCGAGCTGCTTGCCGGCCTCTTCGACCTTGTCCTGGGCGAGCAGCGCAATATTGCCCAGCAGCCCGCGTGCATAGCCCTCGACATAGGGGTTGGTGCGATCCTGGGACTCGCGCAGCAGCCGGGGCACGCGCTCGATCAGCATGCGCGCGCGCCCCATGAAGAACAGGCACAGCGCGCCGTGGGCCTCGCAGTACGAGAGCTCCTGCGCCATCCCGGTGCACTCCTCGCGAAACACCGTGGTGGCCCGCTCGAGGTCTTCGAATGCCTTGGGCCAGTGCCCCACCGCCATCCACACGTGACCGCGACACTCCACCACGAAGCCGCGCGCCGAGGCGCTGCCGGTCTGCTCCGCCAGCTGCTCGGCCTCGGCGATGAGCTCCATCGCGCGCTCGAGCTTGGGGTCGCCTGCGATGATCGCCACCATGTGGGCCTCGGCCGCGAGCGCCCGCGACAGACGCACCGGCTCGCCGCAGCGCAGCGCCATTCGCAGGTGCCGCACGTGGAAGTCGGCCCCCACGATCCCATCGGTGTAGACGAGCCCGCGCGAGGCGGTCCAGCACGCGTCGAGTCGCTCGAGCTCGGCGGCGGGGATCTCCGACTCCTGGCGCAGCCGGTACTTCATCCCGCGCAGCGAGAGCCCGAGCTTGTGCCGGATGAGCGACGCGATCGCGCGCCCGTTGGAGCGGGGCAGGCTCACCCCCACCGACGCGAGCACCTTCTGCAGCACCACCCGCCCCTCCTCGCTGTGCCCGCTCGAGAGCAGGCGATCGGCCGCGCGGCGGGTCCACTCGAAGTGCTCGCGATCGGGGCTCTCGTGGCTGGCCCGCAGGTAGGCCTGGGCCGAGTCGTACAGGCGCCCCGCGTTGGCCAGCGCCTCGGCCAGGCGAGCCTCGAGCTCCGGCACCTCGTCGGCCGGCAGCGCCCGCAGCTCGAGCGCGGCGCGGTAGAGCTCGGCCGCGCGATCGAAGGCCAGCGCGGCCTCGGCCTGCTCCGCCGCGTCGATGGTGTGCTTGGTCGCGCGCTGATCCTCGCCGGCCTGACGAAAGTGGTGCGACAGGGCCACGGCATCGGCATCGCCCGAAGACTCGAGCGCGCGGCCCAGCGCGAGGTGGATCTCGGCGAGATCGTCACGTGCGATGCTGCGCAGCGCGGTCTCGCGGATGCGATCGTGATAGATCTCGACCGGATCCTCGTCGCGGGGGCCTTGCAGGCGCACCAGCGACTCGGCCCGCAGCCGCACCAACATGTCTCGATCGCGAGCGGGCCCCATCGCCACGCGCAGCGCGATCCCCTGGCTCACCGTGCCGCCCGCGACCGCGAGCACCTCGAGCAGCCGCCGCGCACTGGTCGGCAGCGCCTCCAAGCGGTGGCGGATCACGCTGTCGAGGCTCACCGCCGAGTCGGTCTCGTTGACCGTGACGTTGGAATCTTCGAGGCAGCGCCGCGTGTAGTCGCGCACCAGCTCGCCCACGAAGAACGGGCTGCCCTCGGCCTCGCGCGCCACGTCGTCAGCCAGCGAGCGGCTCTTCTTGGTGCGCTCGCCGAGCAACGAGAGCGCCAGATCGGCCGCTTCGCTGCGGCTCATCGGCCCGACGAGGATCGGCTCGCGGGCGTCGATGCTCGGATCTTCGTAGAGCTCGCGGACGAGCCGCGCCAGCGGGCCATCGCCCCGGTCGGCCCCGCTGCGATACGAGCCCACGAACAGCATCGGCGGTGCATCGGTCGCGCGCAGGATCGAGTCGAGCAGCAACATGCTGTCGAGATCGGTCCACTGCAGATCGTCGATGTGAACGATGAAGCGGTGGCGATCGGCGATGCGCCCCCACAGCTCGCGAAGCGCGTTGAAGGCCCGGCGTCGCGCCTGGGCGGGGTCGAGGCCGATGTAGTCGCGCTCGGGCGCGTCGACCACCGCGGGGATCGAGCGCAGCACGGGGAACAGCCGAGCGACCGCCTGGGGATCGCGGGGCATCAGCGCGAGGGTCTCGTTGGGCGGCAGCCGCCGCAGATAGGCGCACAGGGCGTCCATGACCGAGTCGAGCGCCTTATAGGGGATGGACTCGCGCTCGGAGCACTTGCCCGAGAGCACGACCGCGCCGTGCTCGCGGGCGGCCTCTTGCATGAAGCGGCGCACCAGCGCCGTCTTGCCCATGCCCGAGAGCCCGTGGACCATGACCACGACCGGGCGACCGCGACCGGTGCCCGCGGCGGCTTGATGCAAGCGCTGGCACTCGGCATCGCGGCCCAGGAACAGCGCGTGGGTCCCCGTGTGCGGGACCTCCATGGCGCGAGGGACATCGAGGCTGCTGCGATCGAGCCTCGCGCTCGAGCCGCTGCCCGGGTGGGCGGCGAGCCGCGCGAGCACTTCCTCGCCCGTGGGTCGGCGCGCCGGGTCGTGCTCGAGCAGCGCCATGCACAGGGACTCGAGATCCGCGGGGATCCCCGTCACCAACGTCGAGGGCGCCGGCGGTCGGTCCTCTTGCTTGGCGGCGATGAGCGCCAGGATCCCCTTGCCCTGGAATGCAGTGCGACCGGTGAGCGCCTGGTAGAGCAGCTCGCCCACGCCGTACCAGTCGCTCGGCGGCCCCAGAGGCTCACCCGAGGCTTGCTCGGGCGACATGTAGAGCGGCGTGCCGAGCAGCGCGCCGTCGTCGGTCATCCCCAGATCCTGGCTCTCGTCTTGGGGGCGCACGAGCCCGAAGTCGAGCAGCACCACGCGCCCCTCATCGGTCACGAGCACGTTCTGGGGCTTGATGTCGCGGTGCAGCAGCCCGGCGCCGTGGATCGCGAGCACGCCCTCGGCGAGCTGATGCGTGGCGCTGCGGAGCTGGGGGTAGTCGCGGCAGGGGCGGCGCTGGAGGGTCTCGGCATCCCGGTCGCCACACAGGCGCGTGATGAAGTCGACCCCGCGGATCAGCTCCATCGTGAAGTAGAGACGCGACCCCTCGTGGTGCAGGTGATGCAGCGACACCACGTTGGGGTGCCGGAACTCCATCAACAGGCGGAACTCCTGCTTGAAGCGTGTGAGCGCCTCCGGGCTCAAGCGGCTCACCGACTTGATCGCGACCGGAGTGCTGGCTTGCGGATCGAGCGCCTCGTACACCGTGCCCATGGCGCCCTTGCCGAGCCGTCGCACGATGGTGTAGCGGCCGAGCCGCTCGGGATCCCGCTCACTTGGGGGCATGTCGCCGAGGTCGACCACGTCTTCGGTCGTACCCATACTCGGCGCGCGCGGGACTTCCTTGGTCTCCTCTTCCGCGAGACGGTCGAAGTCTTGGGAGGCCGCTCTCTTGCCCTCGACACCCACGCTCAGGAGCGAATTTGCCCTGTTTTTGCCAATGTCGCAACGCGGCACGCGACGCGAGCACCGAGCTTGCTACCAGACGAATTCGTGCACGACGCTCTCGGAGGCGCTCTCGTTGGGCAGGCTGCCTTCGAACGCAGCCTCGACATCGCCTGCCACTTGGATGGAGTAGTCGGCGGCGCGACGCCCGTCGAAGTTCACGATCTTGACGCCGTAGCTGCCGCGGGGAGCGTTGGCGTCGAGCACCACGTTCTCCACGTGGGTGCCGTTCTGGTTGACGCACGAGCCAGAGATGCAGTCGTCGACGTCGAGCTGGCCGTAGCTCGTGAGCGGAGACGCATAGTTGATCCACTCTCCGTTGGGCACGCGCACGTGCAGATCGAGGTCCGTCACCGCCGTCCATGAGAGCGAGACCCGCACGCTGCCGGTGCCCACGCACACGCCCTCGTAGCAGGTCTGGCCCATGCCGCAGTCCTGCGGGACCGAGCACTCGGCGTTGGGATCTCCGCTCGTCGGGAGGTGCTCGGTCTCGCTGTCGCCGTCCGTGTCGGTGTCGGTCTCGACCTGACCGCCGCCGCCGCCTCCCCCGGCGAGCCCGCCGAGGTCATGGATGACTCGGTCCACGCAGCCCGTGGTCACCACCATGCCCAGCGCCGCTGCACCCCACCAATGTCGCCGGCCCAACACCACCCAAGACTCTACTCCATACCCCCGGCCTGCGGCAGTGGAGGTCGTGGTGGATGGACCAGGCCAGGGTCCGCGGAGGCTTGGTGGGAAGCCGTCGATCGATCCGCGCAGGAGGCGGAGCTGGGCAGGAGGCGGAGCTGGGCAGGAGGCGGAGTTGGCAGGAGGCGGAGCTAGCGGGTGCGCGGGGACTTGGGCAGCTGCGCCCAGTGGGCAGGCCCGCTCTTGCGATCCCGCAGATGCGTGAGGCAGGCCTGGAGACCCTCGCGCAGGCGCTTGAGCGTGATGAGCTCGTTGAGCTCGACGCCCAGATCGACCAGCGTGCGGGCGATCTCGGGCCCGATGCCCGTGACCACGCAGTAGGTGCCCAGCAAGCGGGCCGACTTGACCAGCTTGATGAGGTGGTCGGCCGTCATGGTGTCGACCACGTCGACCCCGGTGAGATCGATGATCACGCAGGCAGCGTTGGTCTCGTTGATGCGCTGGAGCAGCTTCTCGGTGATGTCGACCGCACGCTGCGAGTCCACGGTGCCCACGATCGGAAGCGTGAGGATGCCTTCCCACAGGTCGATGATGGGCGCCGAGAGGTCGCGGATCGCCACCTGCTGGCGGCGGATCGTGTCGAGCTTCTCTTCGAGGACCGCGCGCGCCTCGGTCATGGCCTTCATGGCCTCGTCGCGACGCGCGGCGGTGGTGCGCAGCTCGTCGATGAACAGCGCGACGACGTGCTCGAGCTCGCCGAAGCCGTCCTCGTCGCAGACCTTCACCTCGGTGAGCGCTTCGTCGTACGCGGCCACGGAGGCCGCCGACACGGCCGACATCAGTGACTCGAGCCGCGAGCGCTCGATGGTTACTTTCTCTTCGTCGGCGCTCATGACTTCACTCCAAAGAACTCTTCGAGGTCGTAGTGGCGGGACGGCCGGGAGGTGTGCTCGATACCCGCGGCTTCGAGGGCCTCTTCGATGGTACCCACGGTCTCGATCTGGTCGAGCTCGATGTCCATGGCCTGGAGCGTCATCACCACCTCGGGGGTGAGCCCGCACAGCACCGAGCGCACGCCCATCAAGCGCGCCGCGGCGGCCAAGCGAGCCAGCACCGCACACAGATGGGAGTCGAGGGTGAGCACGCCGGTGACGTCGACGATCAGACCCGTGACATCGGCATCTCGGATCCGTCCGAGCACCGAGTGCGAGAGATCGTCGGCCTGACGATCGGACACGTCACCCTGAAGGGCCACCAGTAGCTGGTCCCAGATCTTGAGGACGGGGATCGTTGTTCGTTCGCTCATGCGTCATCGAGGACGTCGGCCACGAGCACGGTCGCGTCGTCGTGCGGGCGGCTGTGGTCGCGTAAGAGCGAATCACACAAGGCCGCCGGGCTCAAGCCTTCGTGGTATTCGCGGCCGATACGCGCTCGAATTCCGTCCGAGCTGGTCATGAGGCGGTCTCCAGCGACGAGCGGGATCGCGAACACATGGACCTTCCGCCGCAGCCGCACGCCCAGGATGCCGGGGGTGAGCAGCGCGGAGATGGTTCGCCCGAGTGCGCGAAGCTCTACATTACCCACCCCAAACCCGCGCAGGATGGCTGGGCCTCGTGGTCCGCTCGGATCTCGGGCGGACTCGGGATGGTCGAGCAGCGCGATCAAACCAGCGACGCCACGCGAGCCCCGGAGCTCTTGGTGGAGCCGAACCGCCAGGGCATCGAGGTCTGGGGTTCCATCCCAGCGATCGAGCACCGCGCACGCGATCGTGGCCGCCTCATGGGCTTCGGGGCCGTGACCCGAGGCATCGAACACCGCGAACACGGGGCGATGGATCCACGTCCCCTCCCACACTGCATCCCCGTTGACCGTCTCGCCAATGCAAGGTCGTGTGCGGTGGGCGAGCGAGAACCTCACAGGTGCATCTCCACCTCGACCCGGGTGCCATCGGCATCGCTCGCAATGTGAAAGCTGTTCATCATCTTGCGCACGCCAAGGATACCCTTGCCGAGGCCGGTCTTGCTCTTGTAGTGGCCATCGAGGATCTCCGAGAGGTTGGCGATACCAGGGCCGCGGTCCACGGCGAGCACCCGGAGGCCACGCATGCCCTCCGAGATCGGGGTGATCTCGATCTCGCCGCGCTTGGCATACTCGACGATGTTGCGGGCCAGCTCGCTCACCACGGTGACGAACTTCTGGGTCTCGAAGCTGCGCGCGCCCATCTTCTCGGCCAGGTTGCGCGCGGCGTGGCGAGCGAGGCTCATGTCGGCTTCGGAGCGCAGCTCGACCCTGACCGCGACCGGCTCCTCGGGGGCGAGGACCTCGCGTAGCTCGCTGACCGCGTTCTCCACGTTCGCATCGGTGGCAAACAGGCGCACGCTCGTCTCGAGCGCGGCGGCCAGCTGCGCGTGCAGGTGCTGGTCCTCGAGGCGCGAGTCGATCCCCACCTTCGCGATCGCACGACGCAGCGCCATGTCGGCATGCATCCGCGACATGTAGCGCGTGAGGACGGTGATGATTCGATCCTTCATGCGAGCGATGCCAGCCGTTTGCGAGCGATGACGGTGGTCCCGACCTTGGGGAGCGTACGAATCTCGACCTCGTCCATCAATCGACGCACCGATCCCAGACCTGCCCCCAGGCCGTCGCGGAAGGGCGTCTGGGGGGTGTGACGACGGCCGCGGCTCACCCCGTCCTGCTGGGCCGCGGGCAGATCTGGGATCCCTGGACCCTCATCGATGGCCCGCAGCTCGAGCCCGTCCGCGGTGGCGAGGAGCTCGATGCGTCCGCCTCCGCCGTGCCGCCAGCAGTTGCTGGCGAGCTCACCCGCCGCGAGCGCGACCTGAGCGACAGCCACATGGCCGAAGCCCAGACGAACGGCGAAGTCTTTGGCCAAGCTACTAACCACGAGAGGGTCGGTATCGGAGGCCACCGGGACCGATAGCGTCTCCAAATCCAAATCAGCGTAGCACGCGCGAAGACGGTTTCGAGGAACCAAAACCGTGGCTCGAAAGTGACAGGTTGCACTGGGCGCTTCGCGAAAGCAGGTCCTCCAGCCCGTGCGAAGCGTATCGTGCGCGAACCCGGCCAGCTGGCCGGGCAAGCCGGTTGGACGAGCGGGGTTGAGGATCCGGGCCCGCGCAAGCAGGCCCGCGTAGGCGGGCCGTCCTGGCCCGCCCCCGCCACCGCAAGGGCGTTCAGCCAGCTTCGCGGGCGCGCGCCAGCCGGTACTGCTCCGCCAGCTCGGGCGTGCTCACCTCGTAGATCAATGCGTCGAACGACGACCGATCGAGCCCGGCCGCGGCCAGGATCTCGTCGGCTCGAGCCGGCTCGGCCTCGATCTTCGCGGCGAGGTCCGCCGCCTTCACCACTCGCGGGTCGAACGCGTCGGCCTTGGCCTCGTCGG
>JBFIJN010000089.1:0-21789 GCA_041600735.1 Nannocystaceae bacterium | reverse complement strand
TGGGCTCCACCGTCCGCCCGATCCCCGTCACGGGGGCTGGATTCTGCGAGCTCCGCGAGGATGGGCTCCATGTCGAGGGACAAGCCAGCGCCGTGGGAGCGGCGCTGCTCTTGGCGCTGGTGGGAGGCCTGGCCGCCGCAGGGGGTGCGCTGCTCGTCAAGACCTTGTTCTTCTCGGGGATGAGCCTCAACACGGTCGCGATCACCGGGGTGGTGGGCCTCGTGAGCGGCGCGGCGGCGCCCTCGAAGGGCAAGCCGGGCAAGCCGGTCACGCACACGATCCCGTGGGATCGCATCGCCAAGGTCAAGGCCGACCCGAGCCAGCCGGAGGGCGCCATGGTGATCGTCAAGCGCCATCAGCCCAAGGGGGCGATCCACTTCGTACCCAAGGATCGCGAGGACTTCATGGCCGAGATCGCCAATCGGGCGGGGATCCGCGTGGGGTGAGTCCGCCAGCCCCCTTGTGCGCAAAGAGGGCCCCGGCGTGTGCCGGAGCCCTCTATTGGCGGTCGATGGTGGGTCGATGACCGACTCGGCCTACTGAGCCGAGATCACGATGTCATCGATGTAGACCCAGTCGGAGTTGTTCGACGCGTCGGCGCGGAATCGCACCTGCGCATTGCCGCTGAAATTGACGTTGGTCGACGAGACGTTGATGACCGAGTGGTTCGAGGTGTTGTTGCTGAAGTGAGTCCCACTGATGTAGTTGCCCACGACCACCCACGACGATCCGTTGTAGAGCTCGACGAAGAAGTTCTCGCCGTTCTCCATGCTCAGGGGCTTGTACCAGAAGTCGATCTCGAGCTCGCTGTAGCCGCTGAGGCTGAATGCGTCGGAGTACGCGGAGGAGGCCACGCCAGAGTTGTCGCGGAGCTCGGCCGAGTAGCTGCCGCCGTGGGCGTAGGAGGCGTTGGACACCAGCCGGCAGTCGGAGCCGCCATCGTTGAACACGCCCCAGTTGCCGCCCTCGAACGTGGTGTTGGAGAGCTCGGTCCAGCCTCCGGGGGGTGGCGGTGGCGGGGGCGGGGGCGCGTCGCCCGAGGCGTCGACCGTGAGCGTGACGCCCGAGTACGCCGAGTAGGCCCGGATCATCACATAGTAGCTCCCGCTCTGCGACGGGTTGAACTCGCAGGTCTCGTTGTTGCCGCCGATGTAGGGGCGGCAGTCGTAGGCTCCGGTGGTCGGCGCGGCGCCGAAGCGCACGTACAGATCGGCGTCGCCGCTGCCGCCCGAGATCGAGAAGCGGATCGCGTCGTACGTGGAGGCATCGTACGGCCCATACTGGGTCTCCACCCCCACGGACGCGCTCTGGTTGGCGTGGGTGTCGATGGTGGAGTAGGAGGGCGGGGTGACGCCACCGCCCGCGCCGTAGAGGTACGCGAGCGCGATCTCGTCGCTGCTGGTCCACACGCCGTCGCTGCTCAGGCTGAAGCAGGAGTTCATCACCGAGGTGTTCGAGGTGACGTTGGTGGTGGGCGTGCCGGGGATGTGGACGGCACCCACGCCGCCATCGCCCTCGTTGGAGGCGCCGCCGCCACAACTGATGGATCGATTGAAGTAGTCGGTGTGGCGAAAGCCGACGCAGTGGCCCAATTCGTGCGCGATGACGTGGGAGGCGACCGCTACGCCGTAGCCCCCGACGCTCTCACCGATGTAGAAGGAGCCGTAGGGCTGGCCGCCCGAGGGGAAGCCCGCGACGCCGCCCCCGCTGTTGTCTACGTTGGCGGAGATGTTCGCGTTGCAGCCGCCACCATTGCGCTGCATGGTGAACTGCAGGTTCTGCGCGTTGTAGCGGCTGATCGCGAGATCGAGTGCGCTGCTCAGGTTCGCATTGTTGTTGAACGCAGTCGTGGGATTGATGCAGATCACCTGGACGACGTTGGTATCGACCAAGTTGTTGGTGCGGTACTGACGGAAGTCATCTTCATCGGCGAGTCCATCGATCATCTCGCGAGAGGCCTCGAGGGTCACGATCGCATCGCTGCCCACGAATACGGTGCCATCCTCGAGCACTGAGATTTCGGATCGCGGGAATCCCGCAATGCTGAGATTGTCGATGATCTCCTCCGTCTCCTCGCCCAATTGCGGTGCGATCTCGGAATCATCGGTGCCGGTGTAACAACCAACTGCCAGCATTGCTACGACTACTAATGTTCGCTTTGACATCGTCCTACTTGTCGTGCCCGTGTGTGCTGCCGGACTCGCTTCCCAGGCAAACCCTTACAGGTAATTCCGGACACGCTCAAGGAGTTATTCGAAGATCATTTCGTGGTGGAAGGTACGGTTATTCGTGTGATTTAGACAGTGCATCGGACGTGGCGGTAGGCTACGAACTCGAGCGATGAGCCTGAACGGATGGTTCGTTTCGATGGTCGTGCTCGGCTCCCCCGGAGGGGGGACGGCCGTGCCTGCGGCGGCCGTGCCCGGGACGGCCGAGCCCGCGACGGAGGCGTCGCGAGTCGACGAGCCATTCGACGCGGAGCTGGCCGTCGATCTGCCGATCATCGCACTCACGGGATCGGTGTATCTCGCGTCCGAGATCATCAAACATCAGGTTACTTGGGATGGCTGTCATGCGTGTGATCCGAGCCGGCTCGGACCGCTCGATCGCCGAGTTCTCGACAACTATGTCCCCGCTGCGGCACCTGTTTCGGATGCACTGTTGTACTCATCGATTGTGCTGCCCATGGTTGCCGATCTCGGTGATGTGCTCGGCCATCACCAGGGGATCCGCGGGTGGGGCAAGGATGTGGCGGTGCTGGCCGAGACGGCCACTGTCAACGCTGCGCTCACTACTGCGGTGAAGTTCGCGATCGGTCGTCCTCGTCCGTTCTCCTACGGGCTCGATGGCTCGGGGCGCGATGCCACGGACGGCGACGCGCGGCTCTCGTTCTACTCGGGCCACACTTCGACCACGTTCGCGATGGCGACGGCCTACGGCTACCTGTTCACCCTGCGCCACCCTCGCTCGAAGTGGATCGCACCGGTGTGGATCCTGGGCTATGCGTTCGCCGGCACCACGGCGGTGCTGCGCGTGGCGGCGGGCAAGCACTTCTGGAGCGACGTGGTCGTGGGCGCGGTGGCGGGCACGTCGATCGGGCTCGCGATCCCGGCGGCGCACCGCCTGCACCGCACGCCGAGTCGAGGTCGAGGCCGAGGCCGCGCGCGGCTTGGGGCTACGAGCGACGGTCGCACCTCGATGCTCCAGCTCGTGGGCGCGTTCTAGCGGCTGGAGGCCGGTGTTGGTGGCGATGCGATCGTCGATCTCGGGCCAGCGCTCGCCGGCCACCTGCCCCTGGGCGCTGCCCGGTGCTCGTGTCCGAGGCATCGCCACCTGCGGGAGAGCAGGCGGTCGACAGGGTGGTCGCGAGCACTCAGGTCGAGAGGCGCGGCGCCATCGAGGAAGGGTAGCGCTACTGCAGCGGGTACGGCGAAAGTACGTAGTCGGTGCCGCCCCCACTGTGACAGCCGGTGCACAGCGCGACGCCGGTACCGTCGGCGAACACGGAGGCCCCGATGACCTCGTACCAGTACCAGCCGTCACCTCCGGCGCTGTCGGCCTGGACCTTCACCATCACGGCCCAGCCATCGAGGCTGCCCCCGGCGTCGTAGAGCTCCTTCACGGTGGCTGCATCTTGGGGGTGCTCGCTCGCGCCGGCTTCGAACGAGGCGGTGAGCACGTCGTTGAAGAACGTGCGCACGGTGCCGTGGGGCCCCGCGGAGGGGTGGGGCGCGGACTCGGCATCCCAGTCGAGGTACTCACCGGCCTCGAGCCAGGGCACCAGCTCGGCTGAATTGGTGGGGGGGAGCGACTGCGTCCCGCCGGTGGTCGCATCGCCGCTCGAGCCCATCGCAGTGGTCTCGTCGTCGGGTGAAGTACTGCCCGAGTCGAGGCCGGTGTCGGTTGCGGTGGTGACGGGGCTCGTGGTCGGCTCGGGAGCGTCGCCCGCATCGAGGACCATGGTGGTATTGCCCGATGTAGAGTTGGTGTCGCTCGTCGCGTTGCCGTCGTCGGAAGCATCATCGCCGCACGCGCTTGCGATCGGCATCAACGAGAGGAAGGCCAAGAAGGTCGTGGTGCGCACGTCGGGGGTACGACAGCCCGACGAGGGAGTTACATACACGTGTACGAATGATCGTGCGGATGCTCATTCGCGGCCGCATTTGCTCGCCCGAGCGATTGCGGGGCTCGACGCGCGGAGCGTAGAGTGAAGATCGAGGATTGCACATGAACCTATCGTCGAGCAGCAAGCTGGGGTGGATCGTGATGACGCTGGTGGCGATGGCCTGTGGACCCGACGCCGGGGGCGGGGACGCGACCACCGAAGGCTCGAGCTCGGGCGGTGCGAGCTCGTCGGGCGACGTGATGACCTCGAGCGGTCCCCCGATGACGTCCGTGGGTACCAGCAATGGCGAGGGGAGCACGAGCAGTGCCGATGTCACGACCGATACGCCCGGCGACACGACGGCCGTGGCCGACAGCGGAAGCGCCACCTCCGGGGAGAGCTCGACCGGCGAGCCCCCAGCAGTGACCTACCCGCAGTGTGAGCCCGTCGATCCGCCCTGCCCCGAGCCCTACGAGCGCTGCGCCCAGGTGGGCGGCGGTGGTGCCGGGGGTGGCTTGGGCAGCTGGTGCACGCTCGGCTGCATGGATGCCAGCGAGTGCCCGGACCCGAGCAGCGGGACGGCCGTGCCCGCATGCGGCGGCCCTCCCGGTCAGGACCCGTTCTGCCAGCTCGATTGCAGCCGAGGCGAGTGCCCCGACGGGATGGAGTGCGTGGGGGTCGGCCCCATGATGCAGATCCAGCTGTGCGTGTGGCCGAACTAGCGCGACGGGTCGGGGCAAGCGACGCGATCGAACGGGTGCGCCTGCAGGATCGTGTGTAGCGTGGTCTCGATGAGCACGCTCGCGTCGGCGAGCGGCAGGCCATTGCCCACGTGGATGTGGCCCGCCGCGGCGACGTCGTAGAGGGCCTCGCGCTGGTAGTAGAGCCCGTGGAGGGCGAGGAAGCCGGAGAGGAAATTGCCGCTGGTGCCCTCGTCCACGACCACGTTGGTCAGCTCGAGCGCGGTCGTGGCCGCGAAGATCTCGGCCAAGGGCAGCTGGCTCGGCAGCGTGTTGGCTTGCCGCCACGTCGAGATCGCATCCCATGATCGCGCCTCGATCGTGGCCTCGGTGGGGCGCGTGTCCGTGCCGTGCTGGTCGGAGATCCAGTCGAGCTCGGGGCCCGCGGGGTTGCCCATGCCATGGCCACCCTCGAGCGCCTCGAGCTCCCACCCGATGCCGCCGCCGCGGCTGGTCGTGACCAGGATGACGGGCTGGTAGAGATCGACCAGCCGCCAGAAGTCGGCCGAGGTGGCCTGGTAGTCGACGCGGAGATCGAAGCGTGGCGAGCCCACCGCGCCGTCGTCCCCGATCGCGTCGTTGGAGGGATCTCCGTCAGGCGGGAATTCGGGGAAGAAGCTGTACACATCGTAGCCGTAGCCCCCCCAGTCTTCACCCTGCCAGCCGCCGGGATTCTGCTCGGGATGGGTGCTCCACGGTCGCAGCATCTCGTTGGTGGGCGGCCAGTAACCCATCAGCACGACGTTCTTGGGGCACGTGACCGGGCCGGTGGTCGCGGAGCTGCCCGAGCTGGTGGAGGTGGCGGTCTCGTCTGCACTCGAGCTCGAAGAGCTGGTCCCGCTCGCAGAGGTCGTCGTGCTCGGGGCGTCCGAGGTCGAGGCAACCGGTGTGGTCGTCGAGCCCGTCTCGGAGTCTGCAGAGGGTGGCTCGGAGGGCGAGCTACAGCTCGCGAGGATCAGCCCCCCCGCGACGACGCAGCGCAGGTCGAGGAGCGCGCGCTTGCGCGCGAGCGGACGTGGGCGCGGCTCTCGGTCTCGGTCTCGGTCTCGTGGATCGGTGCTCATTCCTCGCCCTCGCCCCACGATACCCTTGCCCGCGCCCTCCCTAGGGTGGAATGCTCGCTCGATGAACGCCCCGCGGATGCTGGTGATCGCGATCGCGCTGATTTCGTGTGGTCGATCCGCGCCAGAAGCCACGGTCGCGCCCGAGCCTGCTCCGGAGGTCGCTAGCGAAGAAGCTCCCTTCGAGACCCAGACGTTCGTGTCCACCGCAAACAACGACGGGACGCGTGGGTCGACGGAGGCCCCGGTGGCCGCTGCGGCCACGGAGGGCTTCGTGGTGCTCACGGCGGACGCGGCCAGGGAGCTCGCCGACGCGGCGGTCTCGGATCAGCTCGATCGCAAGAAGACCTGGAAGCTGTCCCCGGTGCTGCCCTCCACGTGGCCGGCCACCGCGCCCGAGGTCGTGGTGTTCTTCTATCCGATGGCCGCGAACCCCGGCAGCCTCACCCACTATCAGCTGTTCACGCCGGCGTTTCGCGTGACCGTGGGGCTCGACGATGGCGCGACCGAGGTTCATGCGATGGGCAAGCGTCGCCAGCTCGGCACGATCGAGGACACCCGGCCCACCTCGCTCGAGCGCCGCGAGCTCGAGCTCGCCGAGGCCGCGCTCATCGAGCAGCTGATCGGCTCCACTCGCGGCACTGGCGAGAATCCGTACTGGGGCTACCTCAAGTACATCCACGAGCACCCCAAGCTGGGCCACGATCTGGAGCGCCGTGCTCCGGCATTCCTGGGGTGGGTGCGCAAGAAGGTCGGGAAGTGAGCGCGCGTAGGCGATCCCGTGAGTCCCGAAGAAATCGATGGAGCTCTGGCCGGCGAGCGCACCGCCATGGATGCGCTGGTGCGGAGGCTGCGTCCGGTGATCCAGTCGGCGGTCGCGTTCGCGCTGCTGCCCCTGGCCAAGCAGCACGGCCGTGACCCTCGCCAGGAGCTGCTGGACCTGGTGCAGGATGTGCTGGTCAGCCTGCTGGCGGACGAGGGCAAGATCCTGCGTCGCTGGGACCCGGCGCGCGGCAGCTCGCTCGAGAGCTTCGTGCGCCTCATCGCCCGACGTCACGTCGCCGCGGTCGTCCGCAGCCGGCGGCGCAGTCCCTACACTCATGAGCCGGCGTCCGGGGAGACGCTCGACCTTCACCCCAACGGGGCCTCGGACCTCGATCGGCAGGTCGAGGTCCGCCGTCGCCTCGACCACCTGCTCGATGAGCTACAGCATCGCCTCGACGAGCGCGGGCTGATGCTGTTCGAGATGCTCTATGTGAACCAGTGCCCCGTCGACGACGCGTGCGCGGCGACGGGGATGACCCGCGACGCGGTGTATGCGTGGCGATCGCGGCTCAGGCGGCAGCTCGGGCAGCTGACCAAGGACGATGCATGAGCACACACGCGCCACGAAACGACGCGGGTCGCGTCAGATCCGACCCGCTCGCGGAGAATGGGAGGAGAGGCCCGTGACCGAGCCACCGCCGAGTGAAGACGACGCGCTGCGTGCCCTCGGACGGCGGGCGCGCGAGCGTATGGAGGCGCAGCCCGACGCGTGGGAGGCGGTGGCCCGGGGTGAGCGGAGCGAGGCGGAGGTGGTCGCCGAGCGGCTGCAGGCCGGCGACGCGCCCGAGCTCGTCGAGCGGGCGGCGGCCTTGTTTCGCCCGCCGGATGCGGATGAGCACGAGGCGTTGATGGATGCGCTGCTGGCGAGGACCCGCCCGGTGGTGCTCGAGCCGACTGCGGCGGCCAACGACTCGGGGCGGGCCTGGCTCGTGCGTGGACTGGCCGTAGCGGCGGCGCTCGTGCTCGGGTGGTGGCTCGTGCCGCGCGAATCCGCGCCGATCGAGGCCGACCCGCCAGTGCTGGCGCTCGCACGGATCCCCGCCTACGAGCTGCTCGAGAGCGACGGCGGGCTCGCGGCCACGCGCAGTCTGCCGGTCTCGCCATCGACGGTGCATCGCTATCGCGCGGACTCGGAGCTGGAGTGGCGCGTCCGCCCGCGCTCCGCGGTCCAGGGCGAGGTCGCAGTCCGGCTGTTCGCGTTTGGCGAGGGCACCGCCAAGATGCTCGCCGCGGACGATCTCGTCGAGGTTGCACCCACCGGGGCCGTGCGCGTCCACGGCCTAGTCGGCTCGTTGGGCCTCGCGCGGGGCACGTGGACGATCGCGATCGTGGTGGGGCGGCCAGCGGCGTTGCCGAGCGATCCCGAGGCCGTGCGAGACGGCGAGGGCGGCGACACGTGGATCGTGCGACGCCTACAGCTCGTGCTCGAGGATTGAGCGATCGTCCGGCGTCGGCGATGATCGCCGCCGTCGATGCGGGGTCGCGCCAGCGGATGGGTGTGGGCAGCGTGGCTCGCCGCGAGCTGCGGAGGCGAAGAGGGGACGGCACCCGCGGCCAGCCCAGGCCCGACCGACTCGAGCGCTGTGATCGACGCGGTCTTGGTCGTGCGCCCGCTGCCGGTGGCGGTGCACGGCTGCGCGGGGTTGGCCGAGGGGCCCAGCTGCTGGCGAGGTGGTGAGCCGGCGCGGCTCACCCTGTGGATCGCGGGCGAGCAACCCAAGGATGCGATCACGGTCCTGGTCGACGGTATGCCGCTCGTGGACTCCGTGGCGATCGATGCGGATGCGGAGGGCGTGCGGATCGTGGTCGAGGTGCTGCCGACCGCGAGCCGCTTGGAGCTCAGCCACAGCGACGGGCGCCGCTTCTCGCTCGAGCTCGTCCCCGAGCCGCCAGCGTGGATCGCCGCCAGAGACGAGCTCCTCGCCATGAGGAAGGCGCAGCGACCGGCCCCCGAGGTGCGAGCCCGGCTGGCGCAGCTGCGGGCCACGCTCGAGCCGATCGAGGCCCATCGGCTCGACTGCTTGGAGCTCGCGCTCGTGCGCGAGACCGAAGACTGGACCGCAGTCGTCGAGGGCCCATGGCGTCTCGAGCGTGCTTCGCCTCCCCACGCGGATTTCGCGTGCCTGGCCCGGAGCCACATCAGGGCGGCCTACGGGGCGATCATGCGCGAGCCGGACTACGCAAAGGTCCGCGCTCACCTCGAGGCGGCGCGCGGCTACCCGCTGAGCCTGGAGGTTGGGATCAACGCCGACTACATCGCCGGGCTGCTCGAGATGCGGCTGGGGCGTCTCGACGAGTCCCTCGCGTGGTTGTCGCGGGCCGCTCGCCTCGCGCAGCGCAACGGGTTCGTGGGTGAGTACGCGGCCGCCGTGGTGGAGCAGGCCACGGTCCTGGCGGCGCTGGGCCGCTTCGATGAAGCCAAGGCGCTCGCGGACCGGGCCGAAGCGACCCTCGACCCCGAGCACCGGCTCATGCCCGAGATTCGCAGCAATGCGGCGTGGGTACAGATCCTTCTGCGAGAGGACGACCCCTCGCTGCCCGATCCCTCGGCGGCGCTGCGCGAGCTCGCCGGCCACTACGAGCGGGAGGGCAATGCCCGGGCCAACGGGGTACGCCTCAACCTCGCGATTGCAGCGAGCCAGCGCGGCGACCTCCGGGCGGCGGCCGAGGCGTTGGCCCGCGTGGATCGGCGCGCGCTCAAGGATGCCGCCGAGCAGGTGTTCTGGGAGATCGTCACCGCGCGCATCGCCGAGGGCCGCCGCGCGCGATCCACTGCGCGCGGACACCTCGAGCGCGCGCGGGTGCTCGCTGAGCTCGGGACCGACGATGGCTTGATCCTGCGCGCACGACTGGCCCGCGCCGAGCTGGAGCTGCGCGCGGGCGCGAAGGCGGCGGCCCGCGACGAGCTCGAGCAGGTGGAGCTGATCGAGGATCGCATCGCGCTGGGGATCTCGCCGAGCGCGGGGCGCAGCACGTACTCGAGCGCTCGTCGCCACCATCGCGCGCTGCACATGGAGATCCTGCTCGAGCTCGGCGAGCCGGACGCGGCGCTGTGTACCGTGCTCGGCGCGCGCGCTCGACACCTTCGCAGCCTGCGGGCTCGTCGTGACCGAAGGGACGAGACGTACCGCGAGCAGCAGGAGCGGCTGCTCATGCGTCACGCGGAGCGCCGCCTCGCGCTGGCCAAGCTCACGGCCGACAGCTGGGCGCTGCCGGCTGATGAGCTCGCTGCGCTGCGCAAGCGCTCCGCGCTGGAGCTCGAGCAGCTCGAAGCGCTGCTCGCCGAGGCGATGGCGCTGGGCGAGCGCGAGCCGCCGCCTTGGCGCTGCGAGAATGTGCGCAGCGCCGCGCCCGACACGGCGCTCTTGACGATGCACCCTGCGGCGGCCGCAGGGCGGTGGTGGTGGATCTTCGATCGGGCCGGCGCCGTCGAGGTGGTGGCGATCGAGCACGACGGCGAGGATGAAGCCGAGAGCGCAGTCCGAGCAGCGAGTCACGCGGTGGCGCAGCTCGCCGACGCGGGGCACCTGGACGGGCTTCGCACGCTCACGGTTGTCGCGATCGGCTCGCTGAACGCAGTGGACCTTCACGTGCTGCCGCCCCTGCAGGCGATCGAGGTGCGCTACTCGGTCGGCCTGGGTCGAGCCCAGGCGCCCGCGGCGGTTGCACGATCGGTCGCCTTGCTGGTGGGTGCGAGCCAGAATCTGCGCGAGCCTCGGGCGGAGGCGGCGTGGGCGGGCCGGGCACTGCGCGAGGCGGGCTGGGCGGTGCTCGATCCGTGGAGCCCCGAGACCGCGCCGCAGCCTACGCTCCTGCACTATGCGGGGCATGGTCGCCATGGTGGGACCGCGGGCTGGGGTAGCCAGCTCGTGCTTGCCGACGGGGATCTCGGCGCAGCCCAGATCATCGCGTACCAGCACTCGCCCGCGATCGTGGTGCTCGGGGCCTGCGATGCGGGGACCAGCGATCCGACCGTGATCGATGGTGGAATGAACGTAGCCACGGCGTTCGTGCTCGCCGGCGCCGAGCTGGTGATCGCGCCGCATAGTGCGGTCGATGATCACGATGCACGGGCGCTTGCCGAGGTGCTCTACACCGAGCCCCCCGGGCCGGAGGATCCCGCCGCCTTGGCCGGGGAGCTGCGAGCGAGGCTCGCCGCGGCGCAGCGCCGCGAGCCTCGCTTCTCGCACTGGCGAGCGTGGGTGCCGTGATCGCTCAGCTGCCCGTGACCGTGATCTCGTTGCCCACGGTGAACGGGGTACCGGGACCAGAGAACGTCATCGAGACATAGGCCCGCTTCGTGGTCGAGCCCGAGACGGTGAGGAAGTCGGGGTCCTCGATCGCGTAGGTCTGGCCACTAAGGAGCGGCAGGGGGGTGGGAGCCCCATACTGGTGGTTCTCGCTGTCCTCGGCGGCGTTCCACAGCGTGATCGTGGTGCTTGCCAGCGTGTAGTTGTTGTAGGCCGTCGCGCGGCTCAGGTGAGCGACGGCGGTGGAGCTCACGGACTTCAGCTCGATGTCACATAGCGGACACGGCGGATCGTCGGGCTGGGGGACCACCCAGGGATCGGGCGGCGTCGTCATCGACGTCGCGCCGAATACCCGCGTTGGCGAGCTGCCGCCGCACGAAGAGCACTCGATGGAGCTCGACTGGCCGTCGACCACGACCTTGATGGGGCTCGCCCCCGCCCAAATGCCAGCCACCATGGCGCCGACATCGGTGCTGGGCTCGACACAGCTCGTGGGCCCGCAGGGCGCGGACCCCAAGCACGCCGCACGCTCCAGCGCTCGGCATGCCGAGACGACGTGCTGCTCGGGCGCCGACGCCCCGAAGTAGGAATCTGCCAGCACGAAGCCGCTCGATGGGCTCGACGGATCCTCTGGGCGCTGCGCGCCGCTCTCCCACAGGAGGTCCATGACTTGCTGAGCGGAGAGCTCGGGGTGGTACGACCAGATCAGCGCGGCGATGCCCGAAGCGACCGCGGTCGAGACCGAGCTCCCCGAGTAGGGACCGAGATCCTCGGGCGGATTGACGCTCTCGTCGGTGGTGACGATCATGAAGCCGCGGGTGGCAAATGCAGTGTTCGAGCCCGGGCGAAACGTGACGAGGTCGCGAAGCTGCTCGTCGACGGGGGTGATGCCGTAGAGCAGCGGCACCATCCCGCCGCCTCGCGACGGGACGCTCTGATTGCCCCACGCGCCGGGGGCCGTGGGACCCGTGGCGCAGCTCCCCGGCCTGCGATTGCCCGCGGCGGCCAGCACCAGCGCACCTTGCGTGGTGGCCCGGGCGATGGTCCGTCGAACGAGCTCGGAGCCTCGTGTGTCGCATGCCGGCTCCCATCCGACCGAGAGGTTGATGATGAGCTTGCCCCGGCGCCGCTCGCCCCAGTAGTGGACTGCCTCGGCGATCCCCTTGGCGAGATCACTCTGGTAGCCGTAGAAACCGCCGCCTCCGGCGCTGTAGGGGGCGGCCCCTCTCACGCGCGGCAGCCCCACGAAGCTCGCGACCTCGCGCGCACACTGGGCCTTCGGCGTCGATCCGCAGGCGATGTCATCTACGATCGACGCCATCGCTCGACCATGGCTGGCAGCGCCGCTGGTGGTGGTGCCGTGAGGCGCGGTGTCCACGACGGCGATCGTGACGACGTCGCCGGGGAGGTTTGGGACTTCGTACGTGCCGTACTGCTCGTCCCGGAGGCGTCGGCCCACGAAGTCCTGGATGCGGTTGGCGACCGCAGGGGCCGTGGGAGCGACGAGGCAGTCGGGCACGGTGCCCGCGGGGAACGACGTGGGGGCGACCTTCTCGGTCCACTCGTAGGTGCACACGCCGAGGAGACCGGATTGCTCGGCGACGGCATCGTCCTTGACGAGGGGCTCGACCGTCCAGCCGTCTGCGGCGGGGCAGCCGCCGGGGGAAGGAAGCGACACCCGTCGGTTGGGTGAGCACAGCTCCTCGCACGGCGGCGCCTGGCGGCAATCGGCCAAGCACACCGAGTCTGAGTAGGGCTCGTCGGGTCGCTGGGTGTCGTCGGGCCGCTGGGCCCCGTCGGACTCGGGGCAGTCACAGTTGCAGCTCGAGGATCCCACGGCCAGCAAGAGCCCGAGCGTGAGTGCGAACGAGGGGAAATCACGGCGTGCGTCGTTCATGGCGGAGTCCTCACTTTTCTCGAAGTCGTGGTCGAGCGCGTGCTCGCAACTCGTTCGCGGGCGAGCCCCATGATCTGACGCGAGCGCTCGAAAGGGGCCACTCGTTTTTCTCTTTCGACCCGCGTCGGATCTCGACGCGCTCCCGCGAACCAGTCCGAGCCCACCCCCCAAAGGCACCCATGACCGAGCACATCGCGCGATTCCCCGGGATCACCAACGATCCCAAGGCCATGACCCTAACCTCCCGTCAGGCCGCTCGCCTGGCTACCCTCTCGGCCGTTCCCGAGACGGAGCTGCAAGGCCAGTCCCTCGACAAGGTGTCCGAGCGCCTGCGTGGGCTGATCGACCCCAAGTTGCTGGCGTTCCGACGCATCTGCGGCCGCGTGGTCAAGCCCCAAGCGAACGGCGCGCCGCTCCCCGTGCCGTTCGCCACGGTCGAGGTCTACGATACCGACGTGCGACTCTTGGCTTGGTCGCCACCCGAGTCGCCGTTCTCCTGGTTCTATCCGTTTGGTACCCGGCGTGAGCTGCTGGCAACCGTCACTACCGACGAGTGCGGTCGCTTCTGCGTGTGGGTGCCGCGCTTCGACATCGATCACTACCTGAGCTGGCGACTCGAGCGGCGCTGCTACCTCTCGTGGCTGCGCAAGCCCACGATCCTCGACCTGCTGCGCGAGCGCGAGGTGATCCCCCAGCCGTTCCCGGGGCCCGACCCGAGCCCCGTGATCATCGACGAGCACGTGCTCACCCATGCCGCGCGCGTGGTCGACTCTGCGGCCGTTCGTCGCCTGCGGACGCTCGCGACCCTGCGCCCGGGGGCGCTGCGCGCCCAAGCCGATGCGGCGCTGGACCAACCCGCGTTCAGCTCCAAGGTGCGGCCGCCGATGCCGGCCGACACGGCCGCGCTGCTCGAGCCCAAGCTGCGCTCACGCCTGGCGATGCGGCTGGGCCTGCCCCCGGAGACGTTCGCGAAGCTCGACCCGCGGCGCTACTTCGGTCCGTTCATCCGCTGTCACACGGTGATCGTGCCGCAGTGGACCACGGTGCTCGACATCCCCGACCTCACGTTCGAGGTCAAGCAGGACGTCGATGGCGATGGCGTGCCCGAGGTGATCTATCGCGAGGGCCTATTCGACGTGCGCTGGAACGCGGGCGCACTCGGCGAGGTCGTGCTCGAGGCCGACCCGATCGCGATCTCGAGC
This sequence comes from Nannocystaceae bacterium, assembly GCA_041600735.1. Taxonomy (GTDB): domain Bacteria; phylum Myxococcota_A; class Polyangia; order Nannocystales; family Nannocystaceae; genus Paraliomyxa. The sequence continues at coordinate 7,709 of JBFIJN010000089.1, read as the reverse complement.
CCCAGCTGCGACATCCCCGACGTGGGACCGTGCGGTGATCCAGCGATCTTGTTCGCGGGCAATTACCCGCTCCAGGTGCCGGCCACCCCGTCGCCGTTCCATGATGCGATCACCGGCTATGCGCTCTTGCCCAACCGCCCGGACGAGAACGGGATCCCCTACGAAGGCAACCGTACGAGCCCCTCCGAGGCGCCCTTCACCGGCAAGTTCTACCTGGTCGGCTGTGCCGAGCGCCCCGACGCCACGCACTACCGCGTGCATCACCAGGTAGGGGGCGGGAGCTCGTTCCTCAACGGCAGCTTCGGACCCCTCGTGAAGGTCGTGGGCGGGGTGCTGCACCAGCGCCACGTGAGCCCGGTCGACGGTCAGTGGTACCCGATCATTCCGCGGGCCGAGGGCTGGACTCCGGTGGGGATCTTGGCCCCGGTCGACCAGCTTGGGGATCACCTACACACGTTCAGGCTGGAGTTCGGGAGTGACACGAGCGGCACCGTACAGGTGATCGCGAGTAGTCTGACCCCGCCGGTCAATGTGCACATCGACACCACCGCGCCGCGCATCGACACGCTGGAGCTCGCGTGGCGCCGGCCCGACGGCTCCGCGACGGGCTGGACCCCGCTGCCGATCGCCAACTGTGCGGTGATCGATCGCGGCGGTGCGCAGCGCGTGCAGCTGCGTCTGCGCCTGGTCGTGAGCGCCAACCACCTGCGGGACTTCTCGGTCACCCCCGGTGGCTGCGGACCGACGGTCGCGCCGTCGCTCATCTCCGACGGTCGCGATGGCCTGCCGATCCCGGCCGCCGATGCGGCCGCGCACTGGCACACGGGGCCGACCGACGACACCCACACGCGCGAGCTGTTCTACGAGCTGCCGGCCGCCGCTCCGGCCGGCTGCTACCGCTTCACGATCCAGGTCAACAGCCGCGCGTTCAACCCCACCGAGGCCGTCGCCGGACTCGATCCGGTCGCGGCCTGGACGATCGATCGCAATCCCATCTACGTGCATCCCACGATCTCGGTCGCATTGCAGTAGCCAACCAACGCGCAGGCCGCCGCCCCGATGGCGGCCCGCGCGAGCCCCCAGGCGCGCCGACGCTACTTCCCCCGAGAGCGTCGGCGCGCCGCTTTGCCGGTGGGCGGCGCGGGCTTCGGCGCGTCCACGAGCCCCTCGCCGTGCAGGTGCTGCTCGATGAGGCGCACCATCCACTCGTGAAAGCGGTCGCGTGCGGTGGGGTCGTTGCCGAGGCCGGCGCTCTCGAACATCACGTCGCCCAGCACGCCCTCGCCGAACAGCGCCAGCGAGACGAGCAGCACCAGCAGCTGCGTGTCCTCGACCGGGGCGGGAGTGCCGGTCTCTGCCACGCGGCGGGCGTGCATCGCCAGGCCCAGCCCGCGCAGCAGCTTGGCCGGATCCTCGGCGGGCCGCCCCTCGAGCGAGAGCCAGGCCATGAGGCGCGCGTGGCCGCGATCGCCGAGCGTGGTCGAGACCAGCCGCACGAGCTCCGCGCCCTCGCCGGCGTCGAGCGCCCGCTCGGAGAGCACCTCCACGATCTTGTCGCGCAGGCCGGCGAGCGATCGCGTGACGACGGCCTCCACCAGCCCCTGGCGGCTGCCGAAGTGGTGCAGGATCGTGGGGTGCGAGACGCCGACGTCGGCCGCGATCTCTTGCAGCCGAATGCCGCGCGGGCCGGCCTCGCCGAGGCGCTTGTCGGCCGCGTCGAGGATCTGCTCGTGCGCCTCCTCGGCGGAGCGGCGCTGTCGCTTGGGTCGCGGGGCGGCGGGCCGCCGCGGTGCTCGCGTAGCCACGGCCGACAAGGCTCCGCCAACCCGGGCCAAAAGTCACGCCAGCGGCCGTCGCAGTTCCTTATTGACAATGTTGTAGACAGCGCTATCTACATCATTGTCAGTAAGAGGAGCCCATGCAACACGCCCCTTCGCCCGCAATCCGAGGTCTTCGCGCTGCCCAAGCCGTCCGGGCGCTGCTGCGCGACCCCACCGACACCACCCACGTGTTCCGCCTGCTCGACGCGATCTCGGGACCGAGCCCCCGGCACCTGCGCGAGCGCTTCATCCAGTCGCGGGCGGGGGCGCGGCTGCTCGAGCGGCGCCCGCGGCTGCTCGACCGCCTCTCCGATCGCGAGGGCCTCGCGGCCCTGCCCGAGGGCAGCCTCGGTCGCGCCTACCTGGCGTTCATGAGCGGCGACGGGCTCACCCCCGACGGGCTCGTGCAGGCGAGCGAGGTGGTCGAGCACCGCGACGAGGACGAGGTCACCGCGTGGATCGGCGAGCGCATGCGCGACAGCCATGATCTATGGCACGTGGTCACCGGCTACCGCGGCGACCTGCTGGGCGAGTCGTCGCTGCTCGCGTTCACGTGGGCGCAGACGGGGACGCACGCGCTGGGGCTGCTCGCTGCGATCGCGGTGGTGAAGACCAAGGACCCCGACGGTCGCCGCTTGATCCTCGATGGCCTGGCCCGAGGCCTGCGCGCGGCGTGGCTGCCCGCGGCGCCGTGGGAGGAGCTGCTCGCCGAGGATCTCGGCGAGGTGCGGGCGCGGCTGCGGGTAGGGCCAGCGCCGGTGTACGAGCCGTTCTTCGCCCACGAGCTCGCGCCGGGCGAGCTGCTAGCCCGCGCGGCGTGAGCTCGGGGCTCGGGGACAGCCGCGCTAGATCAGGTCAGGGCAATCGACGGCCTTGGACTGCGAGAGCTCGCAGGAGGCCCGGATCCCGGTGCCGCCGGGGACGGGCACGCCTTCGCGGCGGACCACGTCGAACTCGAGGTTGTAGCCCTGGTCGATGCACTCCTCGCTGCGCTGCTCGGCGACCCGCGTCAGGTAGCAGACGTCGGTGCCGTCCGGCACGGCACCGTCGGCGGCGCAGGGCGGCACTACGATGCTCTCTTCGTACGTGCCGTCGCCGCGGGGCGTCTGCTGGGTGAGCACGCACGAGGGGTCGAGCACCTCGGGCGTGGTGAGGTCGGTGTCCGCCACGCACGCGGGCATGCACGAGGGCTTGACCTGATCGATGAGGGTGCGGGCGATGGCTTCGAGCGCCTTCGAGTAGTCCGAGTCGCAGATCGAGAACATGTTGCGGTCGTCGCCGACCTGGAACTTCTCGGCGAACTCGCGCAGACGCACCGGCGGGACCGCGCGGCCGGCCGTGCTGCTGCACCCGGGTCCGATGCCAAAGTCCGCCTGGAACAGCGGATCGTCGAGCGAGTCTTGGTAGGTCACACTGCCATCCGAGTTGACGCCGCCGATGAGCGCCACGAGCACCTCCTGATCGGGGTTGACGAGCTTCTTGCGCTCCTCGAGCTCGTCCACGAGCTCGGTGTAGCGCGACAAGGGGCGCAGCACGGCCTGGCTCTTGGCGTCGGCCTCTGCGACCTCGTTGCCGTCGCTGTCGAGGTTCACCGACTTGCAGTCGTTGCCCTCGCAGGCAACCCCAGCGTTCCAGCACACGGCAGAGGTCGGCGAGGGCGCCGCCTTGTTGGACCAGAACGTACGGTCGCCGTCGGGCAAGAAGATCGACTCCCAGTCGTTGTTGTAGGAGCAGTCGGCCTCGTCGGTCACGTGCACGATCGAGAGGATCGCGTTGTCGCGGATGAAGCCGAAGGCGGGATCTCCGTCGGTCTGGGTGCGGGTGATCGCCTTCCACATCGATTCCAGGTGGGACTCGAAGCCGCAGCCATTGATGCCCTGCGGGCCCAGGCACTGGAACGCCTGCACGGTGGAGAGCCCCTCGGGGAGGTTGGTCTTGCCCTCGAGGTTCTCGAGCCACGGACGCGGGCTCGCCTCATCTTGTCCGTCGATCGTGGTGGGCTGGATCTCGATGTTGGTCCACTCCTCGGGGCAGATGTCGTAGCAGGCCTCCTGCGTGGCATCGACCGGGATGCCGCCGGCGAACACGAATTCGGTGGGGCGGCTCCGGCACGAGGTGAGGCGCAAGGACCCGGCTTCGGGGCTCGTGGAGCCGCACCAAGGGTTGCCGTTGTCGGTGGTGGTGACGCCGATGCGATAGTTGGCCTCGACGTTGGGTTGCTCGAGCACGGCGATGAACGACTCGAAATTCGCGGCCAGCGTGGCCTGCTCTTCGCCCATGGAGCCCGAGTTGTCGATCACGAAGAGGATGTCGACGTCCTTGTTGATCGCGATGGGGAAGTCCTCGTCGTCGACGACGACCGAGTCGTACTCGACATCCTTGAGCGGATGATCGAGGCAGGCGAACAAGGAGGGCAGCGCCACCGAGGAAGCGGCGAGCAGGGTGAGACGCGAGATCATGGAATCGCGCATGGGGTTCTCCGGGGTGGTGACGGGGACACCCATCAGCACTGCGAAGAAGGGGCCAGGCAAAACTCCAATGATTCGCAGCGACGCCGCGCCCGCCCGCCAACCCGATTGGCGAGCAGGCCCGATTGCGGGGTGCAATGCGCTTGGCAGTTGGCAGCCGCGGGGATGATGAGACGGGCTCGCGGTCGCGGGCGCGCCGACGTACCATCTACAGATGGGATCTCGTGGGCGCTTGGGGTTGGTGGTCGCGGCCGCGCTCGTGGGGTGCGGCCCGCCGGGCGGGGACGAGCAGCCGTGGCTGGGCGAAGGCAGCGGCACGGGCCTCGCCGAGGGATCGACGGGCGGAGCCACGCTCGGGTCGCAGACCGACACCTCGCTCGATGGGACCGGCACGGGCTCGTTCCCGGACACCGAAGGCGTCGACGCCTCGAGCGGGGGCTACGACTGCACGCCGTGGACCACCCCGTGGATCGGAGCCGCGTGCATGCAGGACGGCGACTGCGCCTACGAGGGCGGGTTCTGCTTGCGCGAGGACGAGGGCTTCCCGTGCGGCACGTGCTCGCAGGCGTGCGAGATGTTTTGCCGCGACCTCGACGGCGCGCCCGAGACCTTCTGTGTGGATGGAGCCGACGTGGGCGTGGACGCGAGCGGCCACTGCCTGTCGAAGTGTGCGCCGGATCTACTGGGCGGGAACGGCTGCCGCGATGGCTACGACTGCGCCGCGCTGCCCCGCTACATGGACGCGGGCACGAGCTCCGGCGTGTGCGTCCCCGGGGGCATGTGGGAGCCGATGACCGCGTGCCAGCAGGAGCTCGTGGACCGCGGGGTTGCGTTCGTGACCACCACCCACGAGCTCGATCACCCGATGGGGCACCCCGAGCTCGACTGCGTGGTGGTGGACCCGGTGCTGCTCTATAGCCCCGTGTTGGGCGTGGACCTGCGCGGGGGCGGCGGGGGTACCGATCCGGTGTTCGTGGCCTGCGAGACCGCGCTCGCGATCGCCAACACGGCCGAGATCGCCGCGCAGATGGAGCCGATCGGGGCCAACGAGATCATCCACTACGGCACCTACAACTGCCGGGTCATCGCAGGCACGAGCACGCTCTCGAACCACGCGGAGGCGCGCGCGATCGACATCGCGGGCTTCGTGCTCGACGATGGCTCGCAGATCACCGTGCTCGCGGACTGGGAGGACGGCGTGGCGATGCCGGTGACGCCCGACGGGCAGTGGCTGCGCGGGTTCACCGATGCGCTGTGGGAGACGATGACGTGGAACATCATCCTCACCCCCGAGTACAACGCGGATCACAACGACCACTTCCACGTCGACCTCACCCCGGGCGGGATGTTCTACGAGTGAGCGGGTCATGCGGCTGCGATGCGACTGAAGGATGCACGGCTGCGGCTGCCGGTGGTGGATGCGCTGCCGCCCCCGCGCTCGCGTGCGATCCTGCCGCTCGCGCCCGGCGAGGCCCCGCGACCGCGCATCGCGGTGTGGGAGCTGACGCTGGCCTGCGACCAGGCGTGCTCGCACTGCGGGCCACGAGCGGGGCGGGCTCGCCCCCAAGAGCTCGACACCGACGAGAGCCTGCGGCTCGTGGCCGAGCTCGCCCGCGCGGGCGTGGGCGAGGTGGCGCTGATCGGGGGTGAGGCCTACCTGCGGCCCGACTTCGTGCTGTTGATCCGAGCGATCCGCGAGCATGGCATGTCGTGCATCCTCACCACCGGCGGCTACGGGATGACGGTCGCGCGGGCCGAGGCGATGGTCGAGGCGGGCATCCGCAGCGTGTCGATCTCGATCGATGGGCTGGAGGCCGCGCACGATCGATTGCGGGGGCGCCCGCAGAGCTTCGCGCGAGCGCTCGCCGCCCTGCGGATGTGTCGCGAGGCCGGGGCCAAGGTCGCCGTGAACACGCAGATCAACGCGCTCACATGGCGCGACCTGCCCGGGTTGCTCGAGCGGCTGGCGCCCGAGGGGATCCACGGCTGGCAGCTCCAGACCACGGTGGCGCACGGCAATGCGGCGGACCACCCCGAGATCTTGCTGCAGCCCTACGTGTACCTCGAGCTGTTCCCTCAGCTGGCCGTGCTCGCCGAGCGCTGCGACGCGCTCGGCATTCGCTTGCTCGCGGCCAACACCCTCGGGTACTTCGGCCCCTACGATCACGTGCTGCGCCGCCACCAGGGGCCGCAGGGCCACTACGTGGGCTGCGAGGCGGGTCGCTCCACCGTGGCGATCGAGAGTGACGGTGCGATCAAGACGTGCCCGAGCCTCGGCGGCGAGCGCAACGTGGGCGGCTCGTGGCGCGAGCACGGGTTCCAGCCGATCTGGGACCGCGCCCCGCAGATGCAGTACACGCGAGAGCGCAGCCTCGAAGACCTGTGGGGGTTCTGCCGCACTTGCTACTACGCGACGGTGTGCATGGGTGGCTGCACGTCGGTGAGCGAGCCGCTGCTGGGGCGGCCGGGCAACAATCCGTACTGCCACCATCGCGTGCTCGAGCTCGCCGGGCAGGGGCTGCGCGAGCGCATCGAGCGAGTGGCCAGCGCGCGCGGTGAGCCGTTCGACAATGCGTTGTTCGCGGTGATCCGCGAGCCGATCGATCCCGACGAGCGCGCGCGGGTGGGCGCGGTGCACGTCGATCGGCCCCGCACGTCGCGAGCGGTGGAGCCCTACGGCGCGGGGTCGCCGGTGGTGCTCGCCGCGTCGCCGTCGTCGGGGAAGGCACCCGCGTAGGGCGGCACGGTCATCGCGTCGTCGCCCGAGTCGAGCGTGGTGCCGCTGGTGGTGCCATCGCCGGTGCCGCTGGTGGTGCCGTCGCTGGTGGTGAAGCGGCCGGTGGTGTCGCCATCGGCGGTCGCGTCAGTCATTGCGGTGGTGGCGGGGCCCATCGTGGTGGTGGTGTCGTCGACCACGCCCGTGAGCGGGCCGGTCGCGCTCTCGCCGGTGGTGCCCGTCGCGGCGCCGCTGGTGCTCGCGCTCGCGCTGCCGCCCGCGTCATCGGTGGGTCGATCGGTGCAGCTCGCCAGCGTGAGCCCCAGCAGCACGCCGAGCACCGGGCTCGGGTTCGCGACCACGCGGTGGACCGCGCCGCAGAACGGGCAGCGCAGCGAGGCCTCGAACACGTGACGGTCGCAACGCGGGCAGCGGCGCATGGCCTCAGGATACGCGAGGCGGGCGCCGGCGGGGCCCCTAGCGGGCTCCGCCGTGCTGCAACCACTCTTCGTGGACCATGGCCAGCGCGCGATCGAGCCCGCGGGGCTCGTAGCCGAGCTCGGCGCGGGCCTTGGTGACGCGGATCTGGCGGTTGCCATCGAGCTGGCGCAGGTCCTCGTGGGTGTAGGCGGGAGCGCTTCGAGTGAGGCGCGCGACCGCGTCGACGACGGGCAGCCCCAGCCGAGCGAGCGGCAGCGGGATTGC
>JBFIJN010000088.1:0-21853 GCA_041600735.1 Nannocystaceae bacterium | reverse complement strand
TCGGGTCGAAGGAGCGAACCGCGTAGCGATCGGCTCGCAGCGAAAGGGTGGCCACACCCGCATCCTTCGCTGGACTCTCGAGTAGCTCGTCCTTACACCGCCTTCCAGGCGTCCCTGTCCCAATTAGGAAAGTTCACCACACAGTTCCCCGTATCCACGATCCCCGTCAGCAACGCCACCCCGCGCGCATCGAGCCGCCCCTCCACCACATGCCCATCGGGCAGCTCCACCCGATACGGCTCCCCCGCGACGGGCTCGCCCGCGGCATCGATCAAGCGCAGCTCGAGCGTATGCGTGGCGCGGAGCTCGTCGCCGACGAGCTCGCTGAGAGTCGGTGCGGCCGTCTCGTGGACGGTGGCGATCATGCGGCGCGGTGGGTTGTAGGGCGCCAGCACGAGCGCGCCCGAGGACAGCGCCTCGGCCGCGAGCGCGCGGGCGTCCTCGTGCGACATGCTCGCGGCGGCCGATGACGAGCACCTTCCCAGAGTGGTGAGCGCGCGGACGAGCGCATCGTGATTGTTGGGATCATCGAGGATGGTGCTCACGCTGCGCGCGTGCTCCATCGCGCCGCGGATCGACCGATGCATGCCCGAGAGAGAAGACCCGCCGCTGCGCAGCTCGAACGCGCTTCCGTTTGCGTCGTAGACGATCTCGGCCACGGTGATGCCTCGCTTGCTGGAACCTGGGTAGTCGGTTGGATCAGTCGCGGGAGCGGTGGTCGCTGGCGGCTGCGGGGGCGTGCGCGGGCGCCTGGACCTCGGCGGTGGGCGCCGGCCCGCTCTCGCTGCGCGGGGATGCGGGGAGGCGCGCGGCCACCGAGCCCGCCAAGGCCCGCGCTCCGAAGGCGCCCGAGTGATCGCGCAGCCGCGTGCCGGGCTCTTCGAATGCGCCGGAGTTCTCGGTAGGGCCGGCGCCGCGAGGGGGCGGCTCCTTCTGGGTGAGCATGGCGATGGCCCGTCGCGCGTGCTCGATGCCGGTCTGCCACTGGATCCCCTGCGCGAGGCGCAGCGCCTCCTCGGCGTAGCGCAGCGCCTCGGCCAGGCGGCCCCGCGCGGCGCGAGCCCGGGCCCGCTCCATCAGCAGCTCGGTGGTGGTGAGTCGATCGCCGAAGTGTCGCGCCTCGGTCAGCGCACGCGCGAGGTGCTGCTCGGCGAGCGCGAGCTGATCGAGGTCGCGCAGCACCCACGCCATCTGGCCGTGGCAGCGCATCAGGCCCAGGTGATCGCTGGCGCGCTCGGCCTGGTAGAGCGCGTGCTCGCACCACGTGCGCGACTCTTGCAGCTCGTCCTCGGCCCGGTACATCTCGCACACGCGCAGCAGGTAGCCCCACAGCGAGAGGTCGGCCTTGGTGCGCGGGCCCTCGCCCACGGTGAACATGTCGAGGCCCTCGCGGAGCTCGCGGATGGCTCGCTTGCGGTCGCCCTTGCGCGCGTAGACCTTCGCCAGCTCCTTGCACACCTGCATCATCGTGGCGCGATCGTCGGCCTGCATGGCGGGCCCGAGCGCCTTGTGCAGAGCGTCGAGCGCCTCGTCCCACTGGCGCAGGCGGCCGAGCTGCACGCCGAGCGCACAGCGCATCACCGCCTCCTCGGCGGGCTGCTTGGCGCGCAGGATCTCGGCGCGCAGCAGCTCCACCGCGCGGGTCGAGGCCTCGGGGCTGCGCATCACTCGGGTGGCGTGGCGTGCGACCTCGGCCTGCAGCGCGCGGCTCGTGTCTTGGGTGAGCATGCTGGAGAGGCGCAGCGCGGCATTGAGGAAGTCGGCGGCGGTGGGGTCGTCGAAGCTGCGCTCGGCATAGCGGGCGGCCTCGAGCAGCACCTCGGGGGCTCGCGCGTCGCGGGCCCGCACCAAGTGCACCGCTCGCGTGACCGTGGATGCACGGGCGACCCTCGAGGCGTCGGCCGCGATTCCGTGCAGGAGCTCGCGTCGTCGCGGATCGAGCTGCGCGTAGCAGACGTCGTAGACCACCCGGTGCATGAAGCCGCGCTCGCGGGTGCTGAGCGCGACGAGCAGGCCCTCGCGGTGGGCGCGGTCGAGCGCATCTTGCAGCTCTTCGGGAGCCCACGGCGTGGGGTCTTGGCGCGCGACGTCGACGAGGTCGGCGTGGGGGAAGCGCTCACCGAGCACCGCGGCCAGATCGAGCAGCCTGCGCACGTGCGGCGGCTGGTGGTCGACCCGCATGCGCACCAGGTCGGCCTCATCGGCGCCCGCCGGCGCCGCGATCCCGCGGATCGCCATCCGTATGCACTGCTCGAGCCGCAGCGGTGACATCGGCGCGGCCTCGAGGATCTCGGGGGGCGTCGTGGGCCGCTGGGCGGGCAGCGCCGCGACCTCGCGCCAGATCTCGTTGATCGCATCGACATCGAGCGGCCCGACTTCCTCGGTCACGCCGCCCAGCCAGTCGAGCGAGGGCTCCTTGCTGGTCGCGATGCACATCACGGGGAATTCGGTACGGCGCCGTGCGAGCCGGCGCAGCACCTCGCGCGAGGCGTTGTCGTAGCCGTCGATGTCTTCGAACACGAGCATGAGCGGCTGGCCGCGACCGCCGGCCAGCAACGCCTGCACCGCCGAGGCGAAGCACTCGCGACGGCGCACCGCGTGCTCGAGGTCGTGCGCCGGGCCCTGCAGGCGGAACAGCTCGGCCAAGCCAGGGAGCTCCTCGAAGCCCAGGCCCATCAGGTTGGCGGCGCGGAACAGGTCTTGTGTGGTGCAGGTGGTGGGGTCGATCTCCAGCGCCTGCGCCACCATCGTCTGGATCGGGAACAGCGGCGTGCGGGCACTGCTGGGGTCGGAGCTCACGTAGTAGACGCGCCAGCCCGCTTGCTCGGCGATGTCGGCGATCTCGTCGACGAGCCGCGTCTTGCCCATCCCGCGCGCGCCGGTGACGAGCCGTACCTTGAGGCCGGGCTGCGGCCGACCCAGCAGCGCTTGAACCCCTTGGATCTGGCGATCACGACCGACGAGCGGCGTGGGGCCGGTGGTCGGGTCGTGGGCCAGCAGCTGGTTCTGACTGGTGCGTCGCTTCGCGGTGAGCGAAGGCTCGGCCGCGGGCGCCGGCGCGCCGCAGGTGGGGCAGAAGCGGTGCTCGAGCTTGAGGCTGGCCTCGCACGTGCTGCAGCGGATCGAGCCCGTGATGCGCGGCGCGCTGTTGGCCGCGATGAGCTCCTCGCGGAACTCGAGCGCCGAGGCGTAGCGGTTGGCGGGCTCTTTGGACAGCGCGCGCAGGCACACCGCCTCGAGCGGATCCGGCGAGATCCCGCGCAGGCGGCTCGGGGGGATCGGAGTCTCGTGCAGGTGCTTGTGCAGGATCTCGACCGCCGACTCGCTTTCGAACGGCGGGTGTCCGGCGAGCATCTGGTAGAGGATCACCCCCACCGCATAGAGATCGGAGCGCGCGTCGAGCTTGTGGCCGCGGGCCTGCTCGGGCGACATGTACTCGGGCGTGCCGCACACCATCCCGGCCGAGGTGAGACCGGGGCCGGCCGGGTTGTCCATCAGCTTGGCGATGCCGAAGTCGAGCACCTTGGCCAGCTCGCCGTGGGTGCGCAGCTGCTGCACCAAGATGTTCTCGGGCTTGAGATCGCGGTGGAGGATGCCGAGCCCGTGCGCTTCGGCGAGCGCGGCGAGCACCTGGAGCGTGAGGTCGACGATGCGCTCGCGCGCGAGCGGGAACTGCTCGGTGATGACGCGCTCGAGCGTCACCCCCTTGATGAACTCCATCACGATGTACGTGACGCCCTCGGGCGTGCGGCCGTAGTCGACCACGGAGACCACGTTGGGGTGGTTGAGGCTCGCGCAGTTGTGGGCCTCGGCGGCGAAGCGAGCGTGGCTCGCCTCGTCGTTCATCAAGTGTGGTGCCAAGATCTTGACAGCGAACGGCTTGTCGAGCGTGATCTGCTTGGCGACGTAGACGCGACCCATCGCGCCCTCGCCGATGAGCTGCTCGACCCGGTACTTGTCCGCGATCTGCAGGCCGAGGTACGGGTCGCCCGAGCTCGCGGCGACCTCGCGCAAGTCGGTCCCGCACGTGGCACAGTAGACGGCGTCGGCGCGGCAGCGGGCGTCACACGAAGGACAGATCTTGTTGGATGCGCCGATCACGGAGCTCGAGGTATCGGGAGAGGGGACCGGGCCATCATCCCACAGCGACACGGCCGGCGTGGGGGGGCACCAAGGCGGATTGTCCGTCGGTCAACGGCGAGGTCCAAGCAAACGGACGAAAAAAGCGGATGCCGCGCCCGGGGCGAGGGCCGCTCGGGGCAAACCGGACGGCCCCGCCGGCCCCGCCGGGCGTGGCGAAGCTCTCGATCGGCTCCCCGTAGGGGTTTCTGGCCGGAAGGGGCCGTCGCTCGCGCCGCGGGGACCTCGCCGCCCGCGGGGTCACGTTGACAGCGGATGGGCCCCATTTCTATAACGCCGCCGCGTTCGATGGTCTGCGTCCAACCGCAGACCGAATTCTCGCTGGGGCGTCGGCAAGCGGTAAGCCATCGGTTTTTGGTACCGACATTCGTAGGTTCGAATCCTACCGCCCCAACCAAGCGCTCGCCCGATCGGCTCCTCGTCCTCGTCCTCGTCCTCGTCCTCGGCCCTTCACTCGTCGCCCCGCGGACCAAGCCCGTGCACAAGACGTTGACCATCTTCGGCGGCAACTCCTGCCCGAACCTCACCCGGGACGTGGCTCAGTACCTGGGCATCCCGGTCGGGGCCTCTCGCGTCGAGCGCTTCTCCGACGGCGAGATCTTCGTCGAGATCGCGGAGAACGTGCGCGGGGTCAACTGCTTCATCGTGCAGTCGACCTGCTCGCCGCCCAACCGCAACCTGATGGAGCTGCTCATCATGATCGACGCGCTCAAGCGCGCGAGCGCGGGCAGCATCGTGGCGATCATGCCGTACTTCGGCTACGCCCGGCAGGATCGCAAGGTCAAGCCGCGCACGCCGATCTCGGCCAAGCTCGTGGCCGACCTGCTGACCGCGGCCGGGGCCACGCGGGTGCTCTCGGTCGAGCTGCACGCGGGGCAGATCCAGGGCTTCTTCAACATCCCGTTCGACCACCTGCTCGCCACGCCCGTGCTGCGCGAGAAGCTCGAGCGCGAGGGCTTTGGCGGCGAGGACACGGTCGTCGTCTCCCCCGACGCGGGCGGCGTGGAGCGAGCGCGCGCCTACTCCAAGCACCTCGAGTGCGGGCTGGCCATCATCGACAAGCGCCGCGACAAGCCCAACGTCAGCCAGGTGCACCACCTCATCGGTGATGTGCAGGGCAAGCGGGCGATCCTCGTCGACGACATGATCGACACGGCGGGCACGCTGTGCAACGCGGCGATCGCGGTCAAGGAGCACGGGGCCACGGCCGTGTACGCGCTCGCCACCCACGGGGTGTTCTCGGGCCCGGCCATGGACCGCATCAACAAGTCGGTGCTCGAGAAGGTCTGGGTCACCGACACCATTCCGCAAGAGAGTCGCGTGGAGCGCTGCGATCGCCTCGAGGTCCTCGGGGTCGGCCGCCTCCTCGGCGAGGCCGTCAAGCGCATCCACCACGGCGACTCGATCTCCAGCCTCTTCCATTAGGCATGCAGAATTTCTGGGCCCTCGGCGGCGAGCCCCCATGGTGGGTGGCTCCTATCCGAGGCCCACGACAGACAGAGCAAGACGACCATGAGTGACTACGGAAACCTCTCCGCCAGCGTGCGGACCAGCCACGGCAAGGGCGTGGCACGGCAGCTGCGCCAGCGGGGCCTCGTGCCCGCGGTGATCTACGGGCGCGGCGGCGACAACGTGTCGCTGACCCTCGACCCCCACCTGTTCCAGAAGGCGACCGATCCCGCCCGCAACTACAACACGCTCTTCCACCTCACGCTCGAGGGGTCGAGCGAGGGCGTGGTGCCGTGCATGGTGGTCGACATCCAGCGCGACGCGATCCGCGACTTCGTGCTGCACATCGACTTCATGCGCGTAGACCCCGAGCTTCCGGTGGAGCGCGAGATCCCCGTGCGCTACCACGGTCGCGCGGTGGGCATGATGAAGGGCGGTCGGCTCAAGACCTACCGTCGCGTGGTGAAGGTCTCGGCCAAGCCCGCCGAGCTGCCCGAGGAGCTCGCGGTCGATCTCACCCCGATCGACGCCGGCGAGACCCTGCGCATCAAGGACGTGTCGCTGCCGAATACGACCTTCCTCGAGAGCCCCGAGGCCCCGCTCGCGTTCGTCGAGCTGCCCAAGGTCAAGCAGGAAGAAGAAGCCGCCGCGCCTGCCAAGGCCAAGGGCAAGAAGTAGTCGGGCCGTAGGGACGCATCCATGGTGGACGCGTCACCATGGCTGCTCGTCGGCCTGGGCAACCCGGGCCGCGAGTATGCGCACAATCGGCACAACGTGGGCTTCATGGTGGTCGAGCGCTGGGCCGACCACCACGCCCCCGTCGGTGTCGGTGTGCCTTGGCGTGAGAAGTTCCACGCCCGTACGACCTCGCTCGCCATGGGGCGCGCACGGGTGGTGGTGCTGGAGCCTCAGACCTTCATGAACCGTAGCGGTCACAGCGTGGTCCCCGCGCTCCAGTTCTTTCGCGTTCCCCCCGAGCAGATCGTGGTCGTCCACGACGAGCTCGACTTCGAGGTCGGCCGCGTGGCGGTCAAGCTCGGGGGCGGGCACGGGGGCCACAACGGCTTGCGCGACATCATCGCGCAGTCTGGCATCACCGAGTTCGTGCGGATTCGCGTAGGCATCGGCCGCCCACGTCGGGGCGGTGATGTGAGCGGGTGGGTGCTCTCCAACTTCGACGAGCACGACGCGGCAATCCTGCCGGACGTCGTGGACCGTGCCCAGCAGGCCGTGACCTCCGTCATTCGCGACGGTGTGCGAGCGGCCATGAACACCTTCAATCAAACATCTCCCGCGTAGCGGCCTGGCTGTCATCCCGCCTGTCATCTCGCAGGGGGTTCTGCTATGTAGCCGCTCGCCGAAAGGACGCATTTTTCGTGGATAGTCAAACGCTTCTTCTCCTCGCCCCGATCGCCGGTGTCATCGCGTTGCTCTACGCGTTCGTCACTGCGAGCTGGATCGGCAAGCAAGACGCCGGCAACATCGAGATGAAGACCATCGCCGCCAAGATCCAGGAGGGCGCAATGGCCTTCCTCGCGGCGGAATACAAGGTCTTGGGCGTATTCGTGGTCGTGGTCGCGGGCGTGCTCGTGGCCCTCAACGTCTCCACCGGAAAGGGCTCGCCGCTCATCGGCTTGGCCTTCGTCGTGGGTGCGTCGTGCTCGGCCCTCGCCGGCTACGCCGGCATGCGCGTGGCCACCCAGGCCAACGTGCGCACGGCCGCCGCCGCGCGGATCGGCCTGCCCCCCGCGCTCACCGTGGCCTTCCGCGGCGGCGCCGTGATGGGCATGAGCGTGGTGGGCCTCGCCCTGCTCGGCCTCGGCGGTCTGTTCTTCGTCTTCAACGGCCAGTTCGGCGCGTTCACCGACGTGGAGAGCCAGGCTGCCAATGGGCCGCTCTACACCGTGGTGAACCTGCTCGCCGGCTTCTCGATGGGCGGCTCGTCCATCGCGCTGTTCGCTCGCGTGGGCGGTGGCATCTACACCAAGGCGGCCGACGTGGGCGCCGATCTCGTGGGCAAGGTCGAGGCCGGCATCCCCGAGGATCACCCGCTCAACCCCGCCACCATCGCCGACAACGTGGGCGACAACGTCGGCGACGTGGCCGGCATGGGCGCAGACCTCTTCGAGTCCTACGTGGCCTCGATCGTGGGCGCCATGATGCTCGGTGCGGTCGCCTCCGGCGGTCGGCTCGAGCTGGTGCTGCTGCCGGTGGTGATCGCCGCGGTGGGCATCGTGGTCTCGGTGGCCGCGACCTACTTCGTGAAGACCAAGGAAGGCGGCAACCCGCAGCACGCTCTCGACGGTGCCTCGTTCGGGGCAGCTGGCGTGATGCTGGTCCTCTCCTGGTTCATCATCGACTTCTTCCTCGGCCAGGCCAGCGCGGCTGGTCACCCGGTCACGCTCGAGGTCGGCGGCGCCAAGAAGGCGCTGCAGACCCTCGACCTCATGATCGCCATGGCGGGCGGCCTCGGTGCCGGCGTCGCGATCGGCCTCATCACGGGCTACTACTGCTCGAAGAACAAGCCCCCGGTCACCAGCATCGTCGAGCAGTCGATGACCGGTCCGGCCACCAACATCATCGCGGGCATCGGCGTGGGCTTTCGCTCCACCGCGCTGCCCATCCTCGTCATCTGCGCGGCGATCTTCCTGGCCGACCAGTACGTGGGCCTCTACGGCGTGGCGCTGGCCGGCCTGGGCATGCTGAGCACCACGGGCATCCAGCTCGCGGTCGACGCCTACGGCCCGATCTCCGACAACGCGGGTGGCATCGCCGAGATGGCGAGCCTGCCTCCCGAGGTTCGCGGTCGCACCGACAACCTCGACGCGGTGGGCAACACCACCGCGGCCATCGGCAAGGGCTTTGCGATCGGCTCGGCCGCGCTCGCCTCGCTCTCGTTGTTCGCGGCCTACCGGTCCACGATCAACATGCCGATGTTGCTCACCGACCCGCCGGTCCTCATCGGCCTGCTGCTCGGCGGCATGCTGCCGTTCTTGTTCTCGTCCATGGCCATGAAGGCCGTGGGCGATGCTGCGATGGACATGATCCAAGAGGTCCGTCGTCAGTTCCGCGAGATCCCCGCGCTGCGCCCCGCGCTGCTGCTGGTGAAGGCGGCCGAGGACGAGGAGCGCGCGCTCACGGCCGAGGAGAAGGAGACCGTGCTCGAGGCGGCCAAGCAGACCGACGTGGCCCGCTGCGTCGACATCTCGACCAAGGCCTCGATCAAGCGAATGATGGCGCCCGGCCTCCTGGCGCTCATCGCCCCGGTGGTCGTGGGCTTCTGGTCGCCGCTGGCGCTCGGTGGTCTGCTCGCCGGTACGCTGGTCTCCGGCGTGATGCTGGCGCTGTTCATGTCCAACGCCGGTGGTGCGTGGGACAACGCGAAGAAGCAGGTCGAGGACCAGAAGAAGAACTTCGACCCCAAGGTGAACACCGGCAAGGGCTCCGAGCGCCACCACGCCGCCGTCATCGGCGACACCGTGGGCGACCCCTTCAAGGACACCGCGGGTCCTTCGCTGAACATCCTCATCAAGGTGATGACCATCGTCGCCGTGGTGATCGCACCGTTCATCATCTAGGGCCTTCACGGTCCTAGCGGCAAAGAGAGGGTCCTTCGGGGCCCTCTCGTCGTTTCGAACGCCCATGCGATGGGTGCGCCCAGGGGTACGCCGTGGCATGCTGAGAGCCTCGATGAGGGGGGACCAGCGCGAGTTCCGTCATGCCGTAGGCGCGATCCTGGCCGCGGTGCTCCTGGTCCCCGCCTGCGAGCCCGAGCCGCAGCCCGAGCCGGAGCCCGAGCCCGGACCGCTCGCTACCGCCGACCAGTGGGACTGGGTGGCCGACCCCTCCGAGGATGTGTTTGGCGCCGAGCGACCGAGCGACGCGATCTGCGACGAGACCCTGGGCATCGGGGTGGAGCTCATCGGCAACGACGCGGCGCTCGAGATCGACACGAACCTGTGCAATTACGCCACCGTGCGCCAGCCGTCGTTGCGCGCGCTCGTGCCCGGCGACACGATCTCGCTGCGCCAGTGGCACTACGACCTCGTCGCGCCCTCGCCCTCCGAGGCCCACCTCGCGCTCGCGCTCGACGGCGAGGTCCTGTGGGAGCGGGGCATCCCCATCCCAGCCGCGGCCGCCTCGATCGATGAAGTGATCACGGTGGACCGCGAGGTGCCCGCGGGCGCCGAGCTGCAATTCCACGTCCACAACCATGGCAACAACACCTATCTGCTGCTCGCCATCGAGGCGGATCCGACCGGCCCGCGCTGAGGCCTCCGCGCTCGCGGTTGGCTCGAGCGCGCGCAGGGGCCTGGCGCTGGCGCTGGCGCTGGCGGGGCCGTGGGCGTGCAGCGAAGAGCCGCCGTGTGAGGCCCGGCCCGGGTACTTGTGTGCGCTGGCGGGGACGGGTGAGCTCGGGTTCAACCGCGATGGCCTGCCGCCCACCGACACCGACCTGTTCCTGCCCTCGGCCGTGCGTCGCGGTCCCGACGATCGCATCTACGTGATGGACTTCAACAACCAGCGCCTGCGCGTGATCGACGACGAGGATCGCATGCAGACGGTGATCGGCAACGGCTTCCATGCCTTTGCCGACAGCGGGAGCCCGGCCACCGCCAGCCCGCTCGAGAACCCCATCGACTTCGCGTTCGACTCGCGCGGTCGCATCGTGTTCGTCTCGTATCACGACCCTCGCGTGCTCGTGCTCGACGACGATGGCCGGATCCAGACGCTTGCCGGCGCCGCCGATGGGGTGGTGGGGTTCGACGGCGACGAGGGCGACGGCGGCCCGCCGCTCGAGGCCCTGTTCATCCAGCTCGAAGGGATTGCGCTCGCCCCCGACGACTCGATCTACGTGTCCGACGGCCTCGCCCACCGCGTGCGCTGGATCCACGACGGGATCATCACCACGGTCGCCGGGACCGGCGAGGCGGGCTATACCGGCGATGGTGGTCCGGGGGTCGAGGCCGCGGTGGGCTGGCCCTCCGCGCTCGAGCTCGATGCCAGCGGCAACCTGCTGATCGCCGACAAGCGCAATCACGTGGTCCGCCAGCTCGCCCCCGACGGTACGATCACCACGATCGCAGGGGTGGGCACCGCGGGCTTCTCGGGCGACGGCGGGCCCGCGACCCAGGCCCAGCTCGACCAGCCCTTTGGTCTCGCGCTCGACTTCGATGGCTCGCTCTACATCGGTGATCGCGCCAACTTCCGCGTGCGTCGCGTGGCGCCCGATGGAACGATCGAGACGATCGCCGGCGATGGGGTCGAGGGCATGACGGGGAACGGCGGCCCCGCGCTCGAGGGCCAGCTGGGGTACATCGCGCGCGTCGCCATCGACGGCGACGATCTGCTGGTCGCCGATCAGTCGAGCTCGCTCGCGCGGCGCATCACGCTGCGCTGACGCGAGCGAGCGCTACGGGACCGCGCAGGTGCCCTCGTAGCCGTCGGGTGCGACGCCGCAGCCCTGGTGGCAGCCGATGCAGCGCGGCGCGTCCTCGTCGACCACGCGCCGCGAGGCATCCACCTGCTGCCACGACCAATCCAGGGTCTCCGGCGAGCTCCCCGTGGCGAGCCGGCGCATCACGGTCCACTGCTGGAGCTCGCCCGTGCAGTCGGTGTCGGCAAAGTCGTACTCCTCCTTGAGGACGACCGCGCCCTCCGGGAACGAGGTCAGCCGCTCCTCGTAGGGCGCGCGCGCAGCCGGGTCGACCAAGATGCGGATGTTGTTGAGATCGTGATCACCGCTGCCGCGACAGTTGCGGACCTCGACGTAGCTCGCCTGGTAGTCGTCGGGGAAGAACGGCTCTACGCCAGCGTCGTCGCTGTCGTCGCCGGGGCAGGCCGTGCCGGTGATCGCCAGCAGCGGCAGCAGCAGCCGCCGTGCGAGCCCGCATGCCACGCGGAGGCTCATGGGAGGTTCACCGCGCGGATGACGTTGTTGCCGGTGTCCGAGACGAGGAGCCTGCCGTTGGCCCACTCGATGCCGAACGCGAGGTTGAGCAGCGCCTCCTCGGGCGGACCGCCGTCGCCAGCGAAGCCATGGTCGCCGCAGGTTCCCACCGCGGTAGAGATGATCCCATCGGGAGCGATCGCGCGCACGCAGTGGTTGCGCACGTCGGTGAAGTAGAGCGTGCCGTCGTCGCCGAGCGCCAGATCGACCGGGAAGTCGAGCTTGGCCGAGGTCGCGGGGCCGCCGTCGCCCTCGTACCCGCTCTGCGGCAGGCCATCGATCGGCGCGGTGCCGGCCACCCGATGCACGATCCCCGCGGTGTCGATCATGCGAATGAGGTGGTTGCCCGTGTCGGCGAAGTAGAGGTTGCCCTCGGGGTCGAACACGATGCGTCCGGCGGGCGAGGCCGACTGTCCGAACGGCTGCGACATGCGTAGCTCGGTGGCGGGGATCTCGTCGCCCGAGTAGCCCGGGGTGCACGGCCGGCTGCACGTCTCCGCCGGATCGCCGCAGGTGAGCTTGCCCGAGGGGCCGTTGTCGCCGTCGGGGCACGCGACGGGCTCGACCCCCGGGGCGCAGGCCCCAGGCCCGTTGGGCGGAGCGGCATCGACCACGCAGTGACCCGCGCGCAGGTGGATGTTGCCCTCGGGGTCGATGTGGCGCAGCACCTGGTTGGCCTGATCCATCACCACCAGGTTGCCCTGGGGATCGAACGCGAGGCTGGCCGGCAGATCGAGCGAGGCCGTCACCGCCGGCCCGTCGTCGCCGAAGTAGGCGCGCTTGCCATCGCCACACGTATCGAACACTTCCCCGGTGGTGCGATCGACCGTGCGGATCTTCGAGTTGTGCCAGGCCGCCATCAAGATGTCGCCATTGGCGTCGAAGATGATGTTGGTGGGGTGGTTGAAGTCGCCGTTGCCCGGGTCGTCGAGGCTACCCCCGAGCTCGCCGCGGCCGGCCACCCACTCGAGCATGCCGTCCTCGGTCGCCACGCGCAGGCGGTGGTTGTTCCAGTCGAGCAGGTAGAGCTCGCCGTCGGGGGCCGTGAGCGTGTCCTGGGGCAGCGAGAGCTTGGCCTCGAGCACCGGGATCGCGCGGGTATCGGCGTCGCGGTCGTAGCCGTTCTCGCCGTTGCCTACGATCGTGCAGATCGTGTTGGGCGCGTCGGGATCACACGACTCGGGCTCCTGGGGGCAGCCGCCGGCGAGCAGCGGGAGCACGATCAGTGCGGCGGGTGAGCGCTTGGTGATCACTTGGCCACCTTCACGATCCGGTGGTTGAGCGTGTCCATGACGTAGAGGTTGCCTTCGGGATCGAACGCGATCCCGAACGGGCGGCGCAGCCGGGTCTCGGTGGCCAGCAAGCCCTCCTCGTCGTCGAGGCCGAGCTCGCCGGTGCCCACCACGGTGCGCATGAGGTTGGTCTCGAGGTCGATCGCGCGCACGCGGCCGTTGTCGGTCTCGGCGAAGTAGAGGTCGCCATCGGGGCCGATCTCGAGATCGCGGGGGCCATTGAGCTTGGCCGCGAGCGCCGGGCCGCCATCACCCTCGTCGCCCTCCTCGCCGGTCCCGGCGAACGCGTCGATCTGTCCGGTGGACAGATCCATCACGCGGATCACGTCGGCCTCGGTATCGGAGATGTAGAGCTTGCCCTGGTGGTGCACGATCCCGCCCGATGGGTTGGGATTGGAGCCCTGCGCCCACGAGAACTGGGCCTCGAGCGCCGGTCCACCGTCGCCGGTGTAGCCGAGCTCGCCGGTGCCCGCGATCGTATCGATGACGCCGCTGGTGTCGATCCGCCGCAGGCGCTCGTTCTGCTGATCGACCACGTAGATGTTGCCTGCATCATCGAGCGTGGCGTCGTTGACCTGCTTGAACAGCGCCCCGCTCGCGGCGAGCTCTCCATCGCCTTGGAACCCCGCCCCGCCGCCGCACATCACTCTCACGTGGGCATCGTCGGGGTCCACCGTGAGGAGCTTGTGGTTGTGCCAGGCCACGACGAGGATCGTGCCCTCCGGAGTGAGCACCATGTTCGTCGGGTGGTTGAGCAGCCAGTCGCTACCGCTCGCGCCACCGGGGGGCAGCCCATCGAAGGGGCCGTCGCCGGGGAACACGGGGTCGGTCGAGCCGATCATCGTCTCGACGGTGTCATCCTCGAGCACGCGACGGATGAGGAAGTTGTTGAAGTCGGTGAACCAAGCCGTGCCATCGGGCATGAACAGCAGGTCTTGGGGCTGATTGACGCTGGTCGCGAGGCGGAGGTGGCCATCGCCGTTGAAGCCCTCCTCACCCTTGGTGCCGAGCCACGTGCAGGCCTCGCCCGATTGCAGGGCCTTGCAGGCGCGATCGAGATCTTCGGGCTCGCGCTCGCAGCCAACGGCCGCAGCGGCGAGTACCGCCAGCACGCCATGAAGGGTCCCATGAAGTGTCCTAGTCTTCAGTCTCATAGGCCTCCGACCGGAACGGGAGCGCCCCGGTGCAGCAAGATTCCTTCGGTGAGCGGCGGCGAGAACGTCTGCCCGCCGGCCACCCACAAGCCACCCTCGTCGTCGATCCACGACCCATGCAGGTTCTGGCGCACGGGCACGCCCAGATCCTCGGGGCTCCACCCGCTCGCGTCGCGCACGAAGACCGTACCGAGCACGCCCACGGCCACGCCGAGACCATCTTCGCCGAGCGACACGCCCGAGAGGCCCATCGGCGGAGCCTCGGGGGTCACGTTGATCCACTGGGTGCCATCGTGCTCGACGATGAAGCCGCTGGCGTTGCCGCCCACCGCTGCGTAGATGCCATCGCTCGCGTGCACCGTGAACAGCGACGAGCCCACGCCGGTGTCACCGGGGGTGAACGCGCTGCCGTCCCAGTGCAGCGCCACGCCATTGCTCCCCACCGCCCAGGCATCGGCGGTCGAGGTGCCGTAGATCTTCCAGATGGCGGCGCTGGCGGCCACGTCGGCGGGCACCGAGGGCTCCGCTTCCCACGCCGCGGTTGGATCGTCACTGCGCAGTCGCCAGGCAAAGCCTCCCGCGGAATCGGACGCGCCGCCCACCGCCCACACGTCGTCGCGCGAGGCGCCCCAGATCCCGAACACGGTCTCGGTCCCTGGCGTGTCCATCACGGTGTAGGTGCCGTCCTGCGGGTCGTAGCGCTGGATCACGCCGCCGTCGCCTCCCAGGTAGACCGGGCCGCCCGCAAAGCCGAACACCCACCACAGATCGCCCTGGCCGAGGCCGGTCTCGACCCGCTGCCAAGCATCGCCATCGAAGTGCAGCACCGCGGGGCCGCGGCCATCACGAGTGTCGGCGCCCACCGTCCACACATCGCTCGCACTGGTGCCCCATACCGACAAGAGCGCTCCTTCGAGCTTCTCGTGGACCACCTGCCACTCTTCTTCCACCTTGGGCGGATCCTTGCCGCCATCACAACCCACCAACAGCCAGAGCACGAGGGTGAGCCGACTCGTCGAGCCCTGCACCGCACTAGCCCTAGCAGTCGGCACCGTGTCCCACAAGGTGCGGGGGCTGCCGCGCCCGCATGAAAGGCAGAGGAGGCCCCGTCAGCTCCATCGTGATCGCATGCGCAGATGGCGCAATGTGCAGAATCGAGGCTTCCAACGCCCCCTCACGACGAGGATGTCGCGGTGCGTCCGCGGGGGCCTCGCGCTGGCCCGAGGCTCGTGATCGGACGTACCCTGCCCGCGCCAGGAGATGGCGAGCGTGATCGCAGTTGGACGTTTTCATCAGCTGAGCGTGGTCGAGCTGGTCGCCGGCGGAGTCATGCTCGACGCTGGCGATCGCAACCTGTTCTTGCCCTCCCACCTCGCGGGAGCCGACGTGGCGATCGGCCATCGCATCGAGGTGTTCGTCTACACCGACGGCGAGGGGGCGCCCCAGGCCACCACCAAGGTCCCCGTGGCGACCCTCGGCGACTTTGCGTACCTGCGCTGCGTGGCGGTCACGCGCGCGGGGGCCTACCTCGACTGGGGCTGTCCCAAGGACCTCTACGTTCCGCCCGATCAGCAGGCCACCCGCATGGTCGAGGGCCGCAGCTACGTGGTCGTGGTCTGCATGGATCGCAAGGGCGAGCGGCTGATGGGATCGGCCCACGTCGCGGAGCACTTCGACTACGACGTCGCCGACGTGCAGCAGGGCGACGAGGTCGACTTGCTCGTGTACGGCCACACCGACGCGGGAGTCCAGGTGGTGGTGGATCAGCGCCACCGCGGGCTCATCCACAAGAGCGACGTGTACCGCAAGCTGCTGGTCGGCGCCGAGCTGCGCGGCTTCGTCAGCGGGGTGCGCCACGACAATCGCCTCGACATCACGCTCACCCGCCGCGGCCTCGACGGGATCCAAGACGCCCAGGAGACGATCCTCGAGGCGCTGAAGGCCGCGGGCGGCTCGCTCCCGTTCCACGATCGCAGCCCGCCGCAGGAGATCGAGCGCGCGCTCCACATGAGCAAGAAGGCGTTCAAGCGCGGCGTGGGTGGTCTGTACAAGGCCAAGCGCATCGTGATCGACGAGCACGGGATCCGCTTGGTCGACGCGTAGCAGTCCGGCCCTCGCGCTTTGACCGTGGCGGAGCGAGCGCAGGTGTATGATGCCCTCGTGGGCGACAAGCAGGACTCCAACACGAAGCTCGGCTGGCGGCTGCTCTGGGGCCTAGTGGGCGCGGGCCTGACCTTCACGGTGCTCAGCGTCTCGGGCTACGAGCTGGCGCCCCCCTTGATGATCGTGATCACGATCGGAGCCGGCATCGCCGTGGCGATCGTAGGGCCGATGCTGCTCGATCTGCTCACGCTCGTGTGAGCGCTCGCGCTAGCCCTCGGGTACGCCACGAGTATCGACCCACCCCGCCCGCGCGTCGGCAAAGGCATCCGCGTAGGGCACGTAGGGCTTGATGTCCACGATCGGGGTGCCGTCGAGGAGATCACAGCGCTCGACGTGCAGCCGCAGCCCCTCCACTCGCAGCAGCCGCACGGCCGAGAGCGAGATCGGGTTGGGCCGGTGCGGTGCGCGGGTGGAGAGCAGCCCGCGGGTCTTCTTGCCGTCCTCGCCAGGCACCGCGACCTTGTTGCGCCAGCCGTGATTGAGGTGCATCCACGCGAGCACCCACACGTACTCGAACCCCTCGAGGTCGTCGACCGCGTGCGGCGTGAGCACGTGGGGGTAGAGCTCGAGCACGGCGCGCTCGTCGGGGCGGAGCGCCGGGTCGGCCCGCAGCACCGCCTGGCGCGGGGTGCCGTGTCGTTCCTGGTGAGGCGAGCGCACCACGCCGATCGGCTGCAGCTCGATTCGCGAGGGAAGCTCGGCATCGACCGTGTAGTGCTTGGGCGGGATGGGCCGGGCCATCGAGCGCTGGTCTATCATGGGTCGCGGGCGCTACGGCGTGCGTACGCGTGCGAGCGCAGCTCGACGCCGCCGCCTGGTCAGAGCCACGAGGCCGAACAGCGCGAGCGCCCACCCCGGCCTCGACGGGTTGTTGGCGGTGCAGCTGCAGCCGCCGCCCTCGCCGTCGACAGCCCCGCCGTCCCCGTCGGAGCCGCTCCCCGTGGTGTCGTCGCCCGTGGTGGTCGAGGGGGGCGGGCCGCCCTCGGAGGTGCCGGAGCCGTCGAGTCCAGTGTCATGACTCGGGGTGGTTTCGATGCTGCACGAGCCAAGGCCGCTGCTTGGTGATCCGCGAGAAGGGGGGCGAGGCCGCGTGCGCCGAGACCTCGGCTCCTTCATCTCCGCCTCCTGCGGTTTCCTTCACGACGACCACGAAATTTTCGCGCGCGCCTACCGAGAGCTCGCCGATGCGCTCGTGGTGGTAGCCGCAGCCCTCAGGGACTTGCCGGAATGCGTGAGTGGAGAGCGTCGGCTACCCGAGCACCCCGTCGAGGGACCCTTGCGTCAAGACTCGCTCGGCCCAGACGTCGAGCTGCTCGATCGTCGCCGCTTCGACTCGCGCTCGGGTCTCCTGCGAAGGCGGCCCGAAGCGCAAGGTGAGCTGCTTGAGCAGGAGCGCGGCCCGACCATGGGCTTCGCCTTCGGCGCGAGCTTCGGCCTGACTGGCGGCCAGCTCCATCTCGTAGAGCTTGATCGCATCGGCTCGCTCGCGGGCGAGCCGACGGGTCTCGGGGTCCTGTGAGAGCTCTTCGAGGGTCTGCTTGGCGAGGTGCATGATGGGGCTCTCCGAGGCGAGCGGCTCGAGGGCGGCATCGTCGCGAGCGATGAGGAATCGGGCCCAGCGCTCGACTCCGCCATGATAGCGGGGCTAGGGCTCGACGAATACGCAGCTGCGCTGCGAGGGCAAGGCGCAGTTCCGGTGGCCACCGAATCTTGGCCTATCATGGGTCGCGGGTGGAAGCGGCGACGCATACGGTGAGCCTCACGGTGGCGCCCGAGCACGCGTGGCTGCGGCTGGATGCGTTCCTCGCCCAGGCGCTGCACTGGCGATCGCGGCGCTCGCTGAGCGAGCTGCTGGCTGCGGGCGCAGTCGCGGTGAACGGGCGGCGCGTGAAGAAGGCCCATCGCTTGGCGGCAGGCGACGTGGTGGCGCTCGTGGTGCCGCGAGCGCCCGATGCCGAGCTCGATCTCTCGACGATCCCGCTCGAGGTCCTCTACGAGGACGAAGACCTCGTGGTGGTGAACAAGGCGGGCGATCTGGCGGTGCACCCGTCGTCGACGTGTCAGCACCGCAACCTGCTGCGTCGCGTGCAGCACTACTATGCTCACGAGCGTCCCGATCCGCGAGTGGAGCCGGGGGTGCTGCATCGGCTCGACCGCACCACCAGCGGCGTGGTGGCGCTGGCCAAGCGGCGTGCGCTGATCGACTTCTATACGCGACAGTTCGCCGCGCGCACGACCACCAAGGCGTACGTGGCGATCGTACACGGGCGGCTCGAGGGCGAGGGGCGCATCGAGCTGCCGATCGAGACCCCCGACGAGCGCCCGGTGTCCATCGGCGCGGCGGGCAAGCCCTCGCGGACCGACTGGCGGGCGCTCGTCAGCACCGCCGCGGCGACGCGCCTGGACATTTCGCTGCACTCTGGGCGCAAGCACCAGATCCGCGTGCACCTGGCTGCGCTCGGGCATCCGCTGGTGTTCGACGACGTCTACGGCGGGCCACGCGAGGACGCCTGGCCCGCCGAGGCACGGCCGCTGCTGCATGCGGCGCGCCTCGAGCTCGATCACCGCGATGGCCGACGGCGGGTGTTCAAGGCGGCCGTGCCCGAGGACATGGAGCGCAGCTGGGCCGCGCTCGCACGGCTCCCCGGGTGACGCTACGGCGTGCGTACACGCGCGAGCGCAGCTCGACGCCGCCGCCTGGTCAGGCCCACGAGGCCGAACAGCGCGAGCGCCCACCCCGGCCTCGACGAGTCGTTGGCGGTGCAGCTGCAGCCGCCGCCCTCGCCGTCGACAGCCCCGCCACCTCCGTCGTCGGAGCCGCTCCCGGTGGTGTCGTCGCCCGTGGTGGTCGACGGGGGCGGGCCGCCGGAGCCCTCGGTGCTGGAGCCGTCGAGCCCCGTGTCCGTGCCGGGCACGCCGGTCGAGTCGCCGGACGTCGTCGAGCCAGTGTCGCCCGTGGATCCTCCCCCCACGCCGCAGCCCTCGTAGAGCTCCACCTCGCACATCGTGAAGAGCTCGTCTTCGGAGAGCCCCGACCAGTCCTTGCCGTCACCGCCCGAGAACATCTCTCCGTCCGCGCAGGTGCACTCGAGCCATGACTCGGGGTGGTTGTCGATGGTGCACGAGCCGAGGCCGCTGCTACATTCGAGCCAGGGAGGGGGCGGCGGGGGGCCTCCGCAGAGGCTCACGAGCTGATTGCCGCACTCGCCGTGGAGCTCCAGCTCGGAGTAGCCGGCCCACGCGTTGCCTCCGCCCTGGGCGCCCCCGTCGCCATTGTTGCACTCGCACACGAGGAAATCGGAGGGCACGTTGGCGATGGTGCACTCGCCGTTGGTGTTGCTGCACACGAGGCTCATGGGCGGCGGCACGCAGTACATCTCGAGCTGCGCCTCGCACTCGGTGAGCAGCTGCATGTCGGAGTAGCCGGCCCAGGCCATGCCGCCGGCGACCCCTCCGCTGCTGCCGTCGTAGCACTCGCACTCGAGCGAGTCTTCGGGCTCGTTGTCGATGATGCAGTAGCCCAGGAAGTCGTAGCACTCGACGTAGTCGGGCGGGACGAACGGCCCACAGAAGTTGGCGAGCTGCTCTTCGCAGATCGGCTGGAGCTCCGCTTCCGAGAGCCCTGCCCACGCGTTTCCGCCGCCGCCGCCGCCGCCGCTCCCGTCGGCGCACATGCACTCGAGCCAGTCGAAGCCGTCGTTGCTGACCTCACAGGTACCGTCTGCGCTCATGCAGTTGGCGGTGGCGGCGCTCGCCACGCTGGCGCCGGCTAGGCTGGTCAGGGTGAAGGCGAGGAGGCCCAGTCGGTGTTGGAGATTCATGGTGGTGATCCGCGAGAGGGGGCGAGGCCTCGCGCACCGAGACCTCGGCTCCTTTCATCTCCGCTTCGAGCCGCTTCCTTCACGACGGCCGAGAAAATTCTCGCCGGCCTACGCAGCTCGACGTCGCCGCCTGGTCAGGCCCACGAGGCCGAGTAGCGCGAGCGCCCACCCCGGCCTCGACGAGTCGTTGGCGGAGCAGCTGCAGCCGCCGCCCTCGCCGTCGACAGCCCCGCCATCTCCGTCGTTGGGGCCGCTCCCGGTGGTGTCGTCGCCCGTGGTGTTCGACGGGGGCGGGCCGTCGGAGCCCTCGGTGCTGGAGCCGTCGAGCGCAGTGTCCGTGCCGGGCACGCCGGTCGAGTCGCCGGAGGTCGTCGAGCCAGTGTCGCCGGTGTCGGACCCTCCCTCCACGGCGCAGCCCTCGTAGAGCTCCGCCTCGCACAGGGTGAAGAGCTCGTCGTTGGAGAGCCCGGACCAGTCCTTGCCCTCACCGCCCGAGAACATCTCTCCGTCCGCACAAGTGCACTCGAGCGATGACGCGGGGTGGTTGTCGATGCTGCACGAGCCGAGGCCGCTGCTACATTCGAGCCAGGGAGGCGGAGGCAGGGGCCCTCCGCAGCTGTCCACGAGCTGAATGCCGCACTCGCCGTGGAGCTCTAGCTCCGAGTGGCCGGCCCACGCGTTGCCTCCAGACATGCTCGACCCGCCGCCACCGTAGCACTGGCACGTGAGGAAGTCGGCGGGAACGTTGGAGAGGGTGCACTCGCCGTTGGTGTTGCTGCACTCGAGGCTCATGCGCGGCGGCTCGCAGTACATCCCCAGCTGCGCTCCGCACTCGGCGAACAGCTGCTCGAAGGAGTAGTCGGCCCACGCATTGCCGCCGGCGACCCCGCCGGTGCTGCCGTCGTAGCACTCGCACTCGACCGAGTCTTCGGGGTTGTTGGAGATGGTGCAGCTGCCTAGGACGTTGAGGCACTCGAACTCGTCGGGCGGGACGAACGGCCCACAGTACTCGGCGAGCTGCTCTTCGCAGATCGGCTGGAGCTCCGCTTCCGAGAGCCCCGCCCACTCGTTCAGACCGCCGAAGTTGATGCCGCTACCGTCGGCACACATGCAGTCGATCCAGTCGAAGCCGTCGTTGCTGACATCGCAGGTGCCGTCGCGACTCGTGCAGTTGGCGGTGGCGGCGCTAGCCACGCTAGCGCCAGCCAGCGTGGTCAAGGTGAAGGTCAAGAGGGTCAGTCCGTGTTGGAGATTCATGTCGGGGATCCGCTGCGAGATTGGGGCGAAGCCTCGCTCACCGAGGCCTCGACGCTCTCATGGCCGCTTCGAGCGGTTTCCGTCGCGACGCCCGAGAAACCACTCGCGCGCCTACCCGAGCGTCCACGGCGTAGCTCGATGGCGCAGCAGCGCTCACGGACTCGCTGATGGCACGCACCCGAAGGCCTGACGACCCCGGTGCAGACCTCTGCTACCCGAGCACCTCGTCGAGGGACCCTTGCGTCAAGACTCGCTCGGCCCAGGCGTCGAGCTGCTCGATCGTCGCCGTTTCGACTCGTGCTCGGGTCTCCTGCGAAGGCGGCCCGAAGCGCAAGGTGAGCTGCTTGAGCAAGAGCGCGGCGCGACCACGGGCTTCGCCTTCGGCGCGACCGCGGGCTTCGCCTTGGGCTTCACCTTCGGCGTGACCTTCGGCGAGCGCTTGGGCTCGACTGGCGGCCAGCTCCATCTCGTAGAGCTTGATCGCATCGGCTCGCTCGCGCGCGAGCCGACGGGTCTCGGGGTCCTGTGAGAGCTCTTCGAGGGTCTGCTTGGCGAGGTGCATGATGGGGCTCTCCGAGGCGAGCGGCTCGAGGGCGGCATCGTCGCGAGCGATGAGGAATCGGGCCC
>JBFIJN010000087.1:0-21913 GCA_041600735.1 Nannocystaceae bacterium | reverse complement strand
TCTCCTCGAGCATCGTGGCGTACTCGGCCTCGAGTCGCTCGCGCACGAACGGCACGCGCTTGGCGTAGCGAAACGCGGTGGACAGCACGCGCTCGGCGTGCGGGCGGAGGCGTTCGCGGGTCTTGTCGAGCAGGGTCATGTCGATCTCCGGTCTTCGGCGTCTTGGTGCAGGCGGGCGTAGATGCCCTTCGTGCGCCGATAGAACGCGCGGTACTCGTGGAACAGGCGGTCGTAGGTGAGCGTGTGCTCGGGGCGCGGCGAGAACCGAGCGCTCACGCCGACGAGGTCGGGGATCTCGTCGGCGGTGATGAGCCCGAGGCCCAGGCTGGCGATGAGCGCGGCCCCGCGTGCGTTGCACTGGAGCGCGTCCTCGACCTGCTCGATCTCGCGACCCAGCACGTCGGCGTAGATCTGGCACCACAACGCCGAGCGCGCGCCGCCTCCGATGATGCGGATCGGGTCGAGCCGCTGGCCCACGAAGCGCTCGAGCGCGAGCAGCAGCCAGCGACTGTTGAGCGCGACGCCCTCGAGCACGGACCGCAGCATGTCGGCGCGGGTGGTGGTGAGCGAGAGGTTGATGAACGCCGCGCGCACCGCATGGTCGGCGATCGGGCAGCGCTCGCCGTAGAGCCACGGGGTGAAGATCACGCCGCCGGATCCAGGGACCGACGAGGCCGCGGCCTCGTCCAGGCGCGCGAAGAAGTCGGCGGGCGCGGGCCCGCTGCCCAGCGCATCCTCGGGGTGCAGCAGGTTGTCGCGCAGCCAGCTGAGACAGGCCCCGGCGGTCTCCTGCTCGTTGGCCACGAAGTAGCGCCCCGGCAGCGCCGAGGGCAGCGAGGCCATGTTGTTGAACAGATCGGTCTTCTTGAACGGAACGTGGCAGGTGATCCACGACGAGGTGCCGAGATACACGTGCGCTTGGCCGTCGCGCACGGCACCCGAGCCGATCGCGGCCGATTGCACGTCGGGCGTGCCGCCCACGACCTTCACGCTCTCCGACAGGCCCAGCTGTCGCGCGACCTCGGGCCGCAGCGTGCCCACGATGTCCGTCGCCCGGCACAAGTCCGGGAGCTTGTCGCGCGGGAGCCCGGCCAGGCGCAGCAGCGCGGGGTCGTAGTCGATGTGCTCGATGTCGCGATTGTCGGTCACCCAGTGCAGCGCGATCGAGTCGAACGTGGCCACGGCACGCCCGGTGAGCCGCTGCACGAGATAGTCCTTGGGCTCGAGCAGCTTGGCCGCGTCGCGGTACTCGTGCGGACGCTCGTGACGCAGGAACAGGATGTGCGAGAGCGGCTCCTTGCCCACGAGGCTCGGGGCGCCGCCGGTGCGACGGATCCACATCCACAGCTTGCGCGCCGCGTAGCCCTCCACGCGGGGCAGCCCGCCCACGATCTCCTCGATGTAGCGAGCGCCGCGCGAGTCCATCCAGATCACGGCACGACCGAGCGCGCGGCCGTCCGCATCGACGGGCACGGTGCCGGCCCACTGCGAGGTCACGCCCACCGCGACCACGCGCGCGGGATCGGCGAGCTGCTGCGCGTGCAGCTGCTCGGTCGCAGACACGATCGCAGTCCACCAGTCCTCGGGGTCTTGCTCGGCGCCACCTCCCTCCAGCAGATGCAGCGTGGTCGGTGCGGTCTGACCGCCGAGCACCTGGCCGGTGGCGGTCACGAGCGCGACCTTGGGCCCCGAGGTGCCCAGATCGATGGCGAGGATGAGCGGAGAGTCGGTCACGGGTCGGCGCGCGCGAGCATACCGCTGTGCCCCGACCGACCACGAAGGGAACCACCCGCGGGCCCGGTGCGTGTACGCTTGCGATGATGTCTCGCTGCGTCCGTGCCTTCCTGCTCGCTGCCCTCGGCGGTCCGCTGGCCGCGGGCTGTGCCGCCACCGACGTCGCCACGGCCGATCCCGAGGCCCAGCAGCTCGATCCTCCGGTGGTGATCATCGACGAGCCCGAGCCCGAGGCTCCTGGCGAGCCCGCCGAGGCCACGGCCGAGGCCCCCCCGCCCCCGGTGGTCATGGACCCGCAAGCCGAGGTCATCACGTTCGTCGGGGCCGATGCCTCCCCGGGAATGGCCGATCAAGTGACCGGCTCGCCCAAGCGGGATCCGCTGCCTTCGATGATCTCCGAGGTGCTGTCCGGCCCCAACAAGTAGCCTGTTAGAGTCCGCGGCCATGAAGCGCTTCACCGATCGCGTGGCCGTGGTGACGGGAGCTGGTAGCGGTATTGGCCGAGCGGTGGCCGAGGCCCTGGCGGCCAAGGGCTGCGACCTGGCCCTCGCCGACATCGACCCCGAGGGACTCGAGCGCACCGCGAGCGCCATTGCAGCGCTGGGCCGCCGCGCGACCACGCACCGCGTCGATGTCTCCAACCTCGCGCAGATGCAGGCGTTTGCCGCCGAGGTCGAGGCTGCGCACGGCCGCGTCGACGTGCTGGTCAACAACGCCGGCGTGACCGTGGCTGCGACATTCGAGGAGCAGAGCATCGAGGACTTCGAGTGGGTGGTGAGCATCAACCTGTGGGGCGTGGTCTACGGGTGCAAGCTGTTCCTACCGCTGCTGCGGGCCCAGCCCGAGGCCTACGTCGTCAACCTGTCGAGCATGTTCGGACTCATTGGGATGCCGCGGCAGACCAGCTATTGCGCCACCAAGTTCGCGGTGCGCGGCTTCAGCGAGTCGCTCGCGGTGGAGCTCGCGGGCACTGGGGTGCGCGTGCTGAGCGTGCATCCCGGGGGCATTCGCACGAACATCGCCAAGTCGGCGCGCTACCGCGGGGCCAACCCAGACCAGCTGCGGGCCAAGACCGTGCGCTTCTTCGAGAAGCTCGCGATGCCGCCCGAGGCCGCGGCCGCGCGCATCGTGGGCGCGATGGAGCGCAATGCCGAGCGCCTGCTCATCACGCGAGAGACGTATGTGACCGACGTGCTCAAGCGGCTGGCGCCCTCGGTCCCCAGTCGCTGGATCGCGTGGGTGCACCGCAAAGTGGTGTAGCGCTCGCGCTCGCCCGTACGGCGGTCGGAGCGTCGTTCATGCCTCGAGATCGTGACGAGAACGTGAAATCGTACACGTCGTGACGAAACACAATTCGACGGTACTTCGGTGGTGATGCGTTACTGTCAGTAACGTAAATTCGATTTCCATGCGATCACGAGAACTTCCGCATCGTCCGAGGGACGTCCCGTAAAGGGACGTTAGTGTAAGTGAAACACTTATAACAACTTGCGGAGCGGTCCCAATCCGGTCCATGCTGCGACATGTAAGGGGGCGTCGAATCCACCTCTCCATCACGGGCGCGC
The DNA here is from genome assembly GCA_041600735.1 of Nannocystaceae bacterium. Classification (GTDB taxonomy): domain Bacteria; phylum Myxococcota_A; class Polyangia; order Nannocystales; family Nannocystaceae; genus Paraliomyxa. The sequence goes on along the minus strand of JBFIJN010000087.1, from coordinate 18,614 downwards.
TTGGGGAAGCGAGCCCGAGTCTGCCGGGACGGCAGGCGGGGAGTCGACGCAGAGGTTCATGACCACAACGCATGCAATGGCAGGAGCCCGCAGCGCGATAGCGGACGTCGAAGCTCACGATGACGCGAAGGACCTGCTGGGCTTCGTCGTCGAGCCCGAGTCGACGCGAGTGGCAGACGTGCTGGCCACGCTGCTCGCCGACCTCGGCGTCACAACGGCGTTCGGGGTGGTCGGTGGCGGAGTCGCGCCGATCTCCGACGCATTGAACCGCCACGGTCGCATTCGGGTCGTGCATACGCGCCACGAGTCGGGGGCCGCGTTCGCAGCGGTCGAGGCCTCGCTCGCGAGCGGTCGGCCGGTGGTCGTGTTTGCGACCACGGGACCGGGGATCACCAATGCGATCACTGGGTTGTTCGTGGCGCGTCGCGAGGGCGCCCAGGTGATCTTCGTGTCTGGGATGACGCCCGCGTCGAAGCGCGATCGATGGGTGTTGCAGGAGTCGGGGCCGTGCTCACTGCTCGGTGGCCTGTACACCGCAGGCCCGCTCTTCCACTACGCGGCGGTCATCGAGCACCCCGATCAGCTCGATGTATCGGTGCGCCGGCTGGCGCGAGGCTTGCGACGGCCCGAGGGGTTCGTTGCCCACGTTGCGGTGCCGACCGGGGTGCAGTCGATGGACCTCGCCACGATGCCTCGGCCCCCGCACGTCGACGAGCTGCGCACCGAGCGAATGCTCGACGCACACGATGTGACGCGCTGCGCAGCGCTGCTGCAGCGCGGGCGCTCGATGCTGTGGGTGGGCTACGGAGCTCGCCACTGCTCGCGCTTGGTCAAGGAGCTCGCGGAGCGGCTCGGCGCGCCGGTCATGTCGACGCCGCGGGGCAAGGGGATCTTCCCCGAGACGCACGGCCTCTACGTGGGCGTGACCGGTCTGGGCGGCCATGAAGGCCCGGCGCAGACGGTTCGAACGCTCGCGCCCGATCACATCCTCGTGCTGGGCACGCGCCTGGGCGAGCTCAGCTCGGGATGGGACGAGAACCTGCTCCCGCGCGAGTCGTTGATCCATGTCGACATCGATCCCGAGGTGCCGGGCCTGGCCTTCCCCGAGACCCCCACGCTGGGCATCCAGGCCGAGCTGCGGACCTTCATCGGTGCACTGCTCGAGGCGCTTCCGCTGGTGATGGAGCGCCGCGCGCTCGAGCTGCCCGCCCACGAGCCGCCGCTGGAGCAGTCGCGGCGACGCCTGGGGCCGGTGCGGCCGACCGTGCTGATGGACGCGATCCAGCGCATCGTGGTCGACGAGACCGAGGCCATCGTGGTGGCCGAGGCGGGGAACTCGTTCGCCTGGACCAACAACCTGCTGCGATTCTCGCGGCCAGGTCGCTATCGCGCCAACATGGGCTGGGGCTCGATGGGGCACGGGGCCGCGGGCGTGCTGGGGGCCGCGATGCACCACGCCGACAAGGCGGTGGCGATCTCGGGCGATGGCGCGATGCTGATGAATTGCGAGATCAGCACCGCGGTCCAGTATGGGCTGCCGGTGGTGTGGGTCGTGCTCAACGACTCGCAGTACGGAATGGTCGAGCACGGGATGCGCAGCGCGGGGTATCAGCCGGTCGAGACCGCGATCCCTCGCACCGACTTCGCCGAGTTCGCGCGCTCGATGGGCGCCGACGGCGTTCGCATCGAGAGCGAGGAAGACCTCGACGCCGCGCTCCGCCGCGCGATGGATGCCAAGGGACCGTTCGTGGTCGACGTGGTCATCGACCCCGATGCCGCGGCGCCGGTGGGCAGCCGGCTCAACAACCTCCGCGACCAGGGCGTGAGCAACGACGAGGGTGGACGATGAAGCCCGTAGGCCTGCGCTCACTCGCTGTCGCGTTCCCCGAGCTCGTGCGCACCAACGAGCTGTTGCGCCGCCGCTTCCCCGAGGTGGTCGAGCAGGCCGAGCAGCGCCGTCTGGCGGAGGTCTGGTCCGAGGCCTCGCTCGGTGAGCGCGCGCAGGCGGAGTACGACGAGCCGTTCCGCAAGTTCCTCGACGACCCGTTTCGCGGCACCGTGGCGCGGCGCGTGCTCGAGCCGGGGGCTCGCGCGCTGGATCTCGAGATCGATGGTGCGACTCGGGCGATCGCGGCGGCCGGCCTCGGCGTGGGTGACGTCGACCTGATCTTGATGTGCTCGTTCCAGCCCGATCAGCCGGGCATCGGCAACGCAGCGTTCCTGGCCAAGGCCCTGGGCACGCGCTGTCCGGCGTGGAACCTCGAAGCGGCGTGCACCAGCGCCACGGTGGGCTTCCAGACGGCCGCGTCGCTGGTGCGCGGGGGCGAGGCCCGTCACGTGCTGGTGGTGGTGTCGAGCACGTACTCGCGCACCTACGAGCTCGACGACACGTTCGGGTGGTTCCTCGGGGATGGCTGCATCGCGTTCATCGTGGGCGAGGAACGCGAGGGTCGCGGCTACCTCGGAAGTCACATGATCAACACGAGCGATACATGCGGCACCTTCTGGTATCGCATGGTGCACGACGAGGCGCGCGGCTCGTGGCTCAAGATCGAGAACGACGAGCGGGCGGGCGGCGTGCTGCGCGACACGGCGGCACCGAACCTGGTGAGCTGTGTCGAAGGCGCGGCGAAGGCCGCGGGCGTCGCCGTCTCCGACATCGACTTCTTCGCCTTCAACACGCCGACGGCCTGGTACTCGCAGTTCTGCACGCGCACGCTCGGGATCGACGAGAGTCGTACGATCGACAATTATCCGCGCTACGCCAACATTGGCCCGTGCCTGTGGGCGACCAACCTGCACCACGCAGCCGCGCAGGGGCGAGTCGCCCCCGACGACTTGGTGCTGGTCTACTCGGTGGGCTCGGTCTCGATGGCGGGCGCCGTCGTGATGCGCTGGGGCGACGTGGGCGTCGGTCCAATGCCAGGACCTGGGCGCATCGAGGAGTGACGCTACCCCCGCGACTGGCGGTGGGCGCTGACCTCTTCGACGATCGCTTGGCGCGTGAGCGCCGAACCGCCGCGCTGTGATGCCAAGGGCGCCAGCCACTCGGCGGCGTCGGCCACGGTCGCGTAGATGTTGACCGGGATCGGGCTACGGCTGACGATGCTGAGCGTGCGGGCGATGGCGCGCGTGAGCCCACCCAAGACGCCCTGCACCTCGATGACCGCGGCGAAGCCCATCGCCGACTCGCGATAGATCCGCAGCCCGGCGTCGAACGCCTTGCGGACGTCGGGGCCCACCGGGGCGCAGGCCGGAGTGACGACCGCCATCACGGCGAAGCCGGCTCCCGCTTCTTGCTCGAGCTTGGCCATCGTGGCCGTGACATTGTCGACGCGCTGAAGGGTTGGGGTCTCGCGCCAAATGATGAAACCCAAATTCTTGACCCGCCCCATGTAGAGGCTTGGTTCGTCGAAATAGGTCTCGGTCTCGATTCCCATGCCAGCCTTCGCGAGAGGCGAGTGATGGATGGTACGAGAGTCGATGGCCAGTGGGCTAGCCACCCTTGATCATTACACTCTCCAGGGGAGAGCTGAATTACGGTTATGTCGCGACCCGTGGCGAGAGATCGAGCATTTCGAGGATCTGGCCGCGGACCGTCGCGGATCGCCATGGTGCATCGGCGGGCTCGAGGATGACCCGCAGCGGCTGCTTGGGCGACAAGATCGGATTGACCAACGCATCGATGCGAAGGCCATCCTGCACCCGAACGGTGAAGCGCTGGAGGATCTGCGCGAGCACACTTCGCAGCTCCATCATCGCAAAGCTCGCGCCAATGCAGCGGCGCGCCCCGGTGCCGAACGGCAGGAACTCGAACTCTCCGACGCTGGCGCCCTCCCAGCGGCTGGGCAGGAAGCGGCTGGGCTCGGCGAATACCTCGGGATCGCGATGGGTGACATAGGGGCTGTAGAGCACCTCGGAGCCGCGAGCGACGGGGCACCCGAGGATCTCGGTGTCTTGATTGGCGATGCGCCCGAACATCAGCCCGGGGGGGAACAAGCGCAGGCTCTCCTTCACCACGCGCTCGAGCAGCACCATGCGGTCGAGGTCTTCGAATGACGGCAGGCGGTCGCCGAGCTCGGCACGGACCTCGGCGCGCACCGCTTCGGCGATCTCCGGGTGCTGCGCGAGCAAGAACAGGGTCCAGGTGAGCCCGCACGTGGTGGTGTCGTGGCCGGCGAAGAACAAGATGAACGCCTGCCCGGCCAGCTCGTGGGGCGAGACCACGCCGTCGTCGCATGCGGTGAGGAACTGGCTCAGCAGGTCGTTGCCGCCGAGATCGCGAGCGCGGCGGCGCGCGATCTCTTCCAGCAGGCCGTTCTCGATGCGCTCCATCTGCCGGCGCAAGCGCCACTGGGGGCTCCCCGGCAGGTCGATCGGGATCAGCGTGCTGGGCGAGAAGATCATGGTGATCGCGGTGCGCATGTCTTGCGCCATCGACGAGGCGCCTTCGCCCGCGGCGAGACCCAAGAAGCACTGGCTCGCCACGCGCAGCGAGAGCAGGCGCATCTCCTGGAACAGGTCGACGGTGCGGCCGACCTGCCAGCCATCGAGTAGCTGCTGGCACAAGCGCACGACGTCGTCGTCGTGGAAGCTGCGCAAGGTCGGCTGGGTCATCCCATGCAACAAGCGACGCCGGCGATCGCGGTGCACGTCGCCGTTCATGAACACCACGTTGTTGCTGAGCCGCTGCGGCGCGCCGCTGGGCTGGCGCGGCGCGTGGCTCTCGAAGATGTTCGAACGCAGCAGCACCGAGCGGTTGGCTCGCGCGCCCAGGGCGAAGAGCGTGCGCTCGCACAGGCCATCGAGCTCGGGGCTGAGCAGCGGCGGATTGCGCCCGTCGCTGAGGCCCACGAGCTCTCCATACTGCTCGCGCAGACCCATGAGGTGGCGGATCGGATTGGTGAACAGGCGCACCGCTTGTCCGCGCCAGCCGAGCCAGCCGGGGCGTGGTGCCGGGATCGTCGCGATATCTTCGCTCATCGGGCGAGCTGCTCGAAGACCTTGGCGAACGCGGTAATTCCCACCTTGGCCTGCCTCCAGTCGAAGCGCTCGTTGGGCGCGTGGTAGCCGTGCTCGGGGAGGCTGAGCGGGAGGAAGTGCACCGGCACCCCCAGGAGCTCGGCCAAGACGGGGACGGCGCCGATCGAGCCGCCCTCGCGCACGTTCACCGGGACGCGCCCGGTGGCCTCGGTGAAGGCGGTCACGATTGCCTCGTGGACGCGGCCCTCGCTCGGTCCCTGGTAGGGGCCGAGGAATCCCGAGACCTCGACCTCGACGTCGGGGTCGAGCCCGCGCACGAATTCCGTGAGGCGCTCGGCGAGCACCTGCGGGTCTTGATCGGGCACGAGGCGGAAGCTGATCTTGAGCTCGGCAGCGTGGGGCACGATGGTCTTGACGCCGGGCCCCGTGTAGCCGCCGGTGAGCCCGTGCACTTCGAAGGTGGGGCGCGACCAGATCCTCAGCATGATCTCGAGCGGGACGTCGGTCTCGAGTCGCTCCAGATCGTGCGCCGACCTGAAGTAGTCGAGGTCGAAGCCCGAGCGCAGCAGGCCCTCGAGCTCCGCGGGCGACGGGGGGACCACGCCCTCCCGCCAGAACTTTGCCCGATCGATCGCAGTGGCGATGGCCGCCAGCTCGCGCACCGGGTTGCGGGCGGCTCCGCCCACGAGACCGGAGTGCGCGTCCTTGCCTGCGGTTCGCAGGCGCAGCATGGCGTGGAGCGAGCCCCGCAGACCGATCGAGATCGCCGGCTGGGACTGGCTCGGCCAGATCGTGTCGGACACGATCACGGCGTCGCAGGCGAGCTGCTCGCGCTTGGCCTGCACCACCTCGGCAAAGTTGGGGCTGCCGACCTCCTCTTCGGTCTCCCACAAGATCGTGACGTCGATCGGGAGCCCGCTGCGCGCAGCCCAGCTCGCGGCCAGCACCGCGCACAGGCCCGGGCCCTTGTCGTCGGTGGTGCCGCGCCCTTCGTAGAGCCAGCCGCGCTCGGCGTCGGGTCGCACGCCCATCACGAATGGATCGGCCTGCTTCCAGCCGCTCGGGTCGGCGGGCTGCACATCGAGGTGGTTGTACACGACGATGCGGGCCTTGGGCTCGGGATGCGTGAAGCGAGCGAGCACCGAGGGCGTGCCGCTACACTCGACGAGCTCGGCGTGCGCTCCGGCTTCTTGCATGATCTGTCGGGCCGCCGCGGCTCCGGCTCGGATCGCGGTGGCGTCGGTCATGCCGGGGCTCACCGTCTTGTGCTCGACCAGCGTGCGCAAGTGCTGGCGAAACCACGGCTCGGCCTCGTTCACCCGCGCGTCCAGACCTTCGATCTTGTTGTTGCCCAATGGTCTGCTCCACCGAAACTGCGTTCTCGCTGCAACGCGATTATCACTGGTTTCGGCGCGGATCCAGGATTCAGCGACGGAACCGGGGGATCCGTGAGCGGGTGGGCCGAGCGGGTAGGGGGAAGGTCCGTGTAAGCACCCGCGACGTTGCGCAGATCGCGAGAATCGTCGATTCGTGCGCGGCGCTCGGGGGTTCCGGCGCAAGGGTTGTTGGTGAAGCACGCCGGGCGGCTGCTATCCTGTGGATCTGCTCTTGCCTTTCGTTGACCTTCCCATGTCTGGTCTCAATGCGCTCGATCCTCGTTCGATGCGTGCGTCGGTGCGCAGGCGGGCCTCTTCGGCTGCGTGCGCGCTGCTGCTGGCGAGCGCCGCGGGATGCAGCTCGGTCGACGAGCAAGCCCCGAGCGGCGACGGCGGGCCGGTGGATGGTCCCTGGGGCTCGGCCGGGGCCGGCGATGACGGCGGCGACAGTGACGGGGCTGGGCCCGGCGAGACGAGCGCGGGAGATACGGCGGGCTCGGGCGACGAGACCAGCGGAGCGCCGCCGCTGCCGCCGGGGGACGACGATGGCGTGTTCGCCGGCTGCCCGCAGCCCCTCCCCGGAAGCTGGGTGTTCTGCGAGGACTTCGAGACCATCGTCGATCCGCACGAGGTCATGCTCGACTACCAGGATGGCGACGGCGCGTTCGTCCTCGTCGAGGGCATCGGGGCCTCGGGCAGCCACGCGATGGAGGCGGCCTATCGAACCGGCGAAGAAGGAGCCGGCTGGATGGTGCTGTCGTTCGGGATCTCGCCCATCGCGACCGACGGGCGTCCGAGCTACGCATCGGAGGGCTCGTTCCAAGAGGTGTACTGGCGACTGCGCTTGAAGACCGAGCCCGGCTGGCCCGACGTTGGCCCGGGCCAGCTCACGCGCACGGTCTCGTTCGCGAGCGGCGACTGGTCCGAGGCGGTGGTCGCCCACCTGCGCTCGGCCGGCGAAGACGTCACGATGGAAGCGGTGCCCGTCACGTGCGTCACCGGCGACAAGGTGGACTGCGCGGGCTACGACGATCAGGCGAGCCTCGAGTCGCTGGGCTCGATGGTCGGCGAGACTCCGCTGTTCTCCGCCGAGCTCTCGGGCGAGTGGCACTGTGTGGAGGGCCACTTGGTGCTCAATACCCCCGGGCAGTCCGACGGAGTGTTCGAGTTCTGGATCGATGACGAGCTCCAGGCCGGGCGCAAGGACCTCGACCTGCGCGGGAGCTGGACCGACTACGCGATCAATGCGCTCGTGATCGAGAATCTGTGGCCGGGCGGGGCTCCGGCGCCGCTGCGCCGCTGGATCGACGACGTGGTCGTGTCGACCGAGCCGATCGGCTGCGACACCGCGCCGGCCAACGCGGTCCCTCGGTGAGGCCGAGCGGAGCGTCGCGGGCTACCTGCGCTTGCAGCGGGGCTCGTCGGGTCCGCACTTGACCCGCACGTGAATGTGCGTGTCATGACCCTCGGCATGATGCACGATCGGCCCGCCCTTGCCGGTCCAATTGGGCCACTTGAGCAAGGGCTCGAGACTCTCGGGGGTCTCGCCCATCGCACGTGCGGCCTCGTAGAGGAATCGATGGCGGCTCACGTCGAGGAAGATCGCATTGACCTCACCCGTGTCGATGAATGCCTTCACGAGCGCCCAGGTGGCGTACCAGTCGACCTCGTCGGGATGCGGAGAGCTCACGCTCTCGGGCACGCTGGACCACACGGGGAGACGGATGTCGATGTCGCGTCCGCTCTGGTGCGAGACATGCGGGGTGAAGCGCCCGCCGCGACGGCGGCTCATCGCGCCGATGACGACCTGGCCCTCGAAGCCCGAGTCGTGGCGGAAGCTCGCGAACGCGCGCTGGATCTGCTCGATGGTGTGGCTGCTGCCGTAGAGCCCGCCCGAGGGGACCTTGCGGGTGTACAGCTCGCTCTCGGGTAGCGCGATCCCATTCTCGAGCCGCCCGCGATGAGGTCGACCCACGCTGCGAGCCCCCGGCGCGACCTCGAAGCTCTCGGGCAGCGGGGGGCCCTCGCCGGGCCGCAGCGAGTAGGGCCAGCCGGGATCGACCCACAGCACCAGCTCCTTGCCGGGGACCAGCTCGCGCGTGGTCCAGTTGTACGCGTGGAGATCGCGGTTCTCCACGCGGAACTTGGTGGAGATGTCCATCCAGCTCTCGCCCTCCTGCGCCACGTAGCGGACCTTGCGGCGGGGCGGCGGCAGGCGACGCGCGTGCACCCGAAGGTTGCGCGCGCCCTTGGGATGGGCCGACTGCGGGTCGAGCCTCTTGTTCCAGCGCAGCAGGTCTTCGGGGGTCACGCCGTAGCGCACGGCGATCTGGGTGACGCGCTCGCGCGGGAGCACGCGATGGCGCACCCAGGTGGGGCGCGCGGGGATCTCCACGGCCGCTGCGCTGGCGAAGGCCTCTTCGAGCGTGCGGACCCGCGGGGCCCCGTCGTCGTGCTCGGGATCCGGTCCGGACTCGAGCTCGGTCTCGAGGTCGGTCTCGAGCTCCGGCTCCAGCTCGGACTCGAGCTCGGTCTGCATCGCCCGCGGATCGAGGGCCAGGCCCGCTTCGACGCCGGGGTCGAGGACCGGGCCGATCCCCAGCGTCACCAGCAGGGCTACGCATCCGGTGGGCATCGTCTTCGTGCTTATCACGGAGATCCGCCCCGCTGGGCGGTGTCGACGCTACCATTGAGGCCGTGATGGCGGGTACGTCGGTAAGGTTGGTCATGATGATCACGGACTGGTCGCGAGCACGGAAGATCGCAGCGCTCGGGTGGGCGCTGGGCGGAGCGCTCGCCGGGTGCGGGGACGATGGCGTGACCCCCGTCGACACCGAGGGGACCAGCGAGACCGGCGAGGCCACGAGCGTCACCGGCGTCGCTACGACGGCGCTCGATTCCACGAGCGCTGGCCCGAGCTCGGGGTCCGACTCCACCGCGAGCAGCGGCACCTCCAGCTCGGGGCCTGACTCCACGAGCACCTCGGCGGGGAGCAGCACGGGCGAGCCCAACCTTCCGCCCGAGCCCCACGACGACGTCTACTTCGTGCGCGCGGACATGGCCCCGCTGGTGGTCGATGTGGCGGCGGGCGTGCTCGCCAACGATGTCGAGCCCGACGGCGAGGGGCTCGCCGTCGATGGGTTCGATGCGATGAGCGCAGCCGGAGGCACGGTCTCGATCCAGCCCGACGGCGCGCTCGAGTACACCCCGCCGGCCGGGTTCTTTGGCGCCGACGAGCTCGGCTACGTGGTCCGCGACGATGCCGGGGCGAGCGCGGCGGCCGTGGTGCGCGTGACGGTGGGCCTGCCTCAGCTGCCGCTCGCCAGCGTTGCGACGGGCATGGGCGGCTTCGTGATCGATGGCGTGAGCGTGGACCAAGAGACGGGCTGGGCCGTGAGCGGCGGCGCCGATGTCGATGGTGACGGCCTCGACGATCTGCTGGTGACGTCCTCGGTGGCCCAGGCCAACGCGGGGCGGGCGTGGGTGGTGTTCGGCAAGGCCGACGGCGCGGCGGTGAGCCTGGCCGACGTGGACGCGGGCGCGGGCGGCTTTGCGATCGCGGCGGAGCTCGCGGGGGACCGGGCTGGCTTCGCGGGCGCGATCGTCGATGACGTGAACGGCGACGGCCTCGCCGACGTGCTGCTCGGCGCGCCCACGGCGAGCACCGCGGGGCGGGCCTATCTCGTCTACGGCAAGGCCGACGGCGCTGAGGTTCACCTCGCCGACGTGGCGATGAGCATCGGCGGCTTTCCGCTCGAGGGCGACGGCGTGAACGAGCGGGCGGGCCACGCGGTGGCGGGGGCCGGTGACGTGAACGGAGATGGCTTGGGCGACCTGGTGGTGGGTGCACCCGAGGGCGGCCCGATCCCGGGAGGAGGACGCACCTATGTGGTGTTCGGCAAGCTCGACGCGAACCCGGTGCTGCTGGGGCAGGTGTTCATGGGGGTGGGGGGCTTCGCGATCCAAGGCGCGGGCTTCGACGACGAGTCGGGCACGAGCGTGGCCGGGGCCGGCGATGTGAATGGAGACGGTCGCGCGGATGTGCTGGTGGGGGCACGCTTGGCCAACGCGGGCGGGCTGAGCAATTCGGGCCGCTGCTACGTGGTGTTCGGCAAGACCAGCACCAGCCTCGTCACCCTGTCCACGCTCGGCAGCGGAGGGTTCTACATCGACGGCGAGACCGCGAGCGACGAGGCGTGCACGGCGGTGGCGGGGCTCGGAGACATGAACGGCGACGGTCTCGCCGACGTGGCCGTGGGGGCGCCCTATGCCGAGGGCCCGCTGGTGCTGCAGGGCCGCACGTACGTGGTGTTCGGCAAGGCCAGCAGCGCGGCGGTGCTGCTCACCAACGTGGTGGCGGGGATGGGCGGCTTTGCGCTGGAGGGCGAGGCCCAGGGCGACTTCTTGGGGCAGGCGGCGGCGGGCCCTGGCGACCTCGACGGCGACGGCTTTGCCGACCTCGTGCTGGGGGCGCCGAACGTCGACATCCCCGGGCCGTTCGCGGGCCGCGGCTACGTGGTGTTCGGCAAGGGCGACGGCGGACTGCTGCCGCTGAGCAGCCTGACCACGCGGCTCGGCGGATTTCGCCTCGGGTCCCAGGCCACGCAGGATCAAGGCGGGTGGGCCGTGGGCCGCGCGGGTGATGTGGACGGCGATGGCTTCGTCGACCTCGTGATCTCGGCGCCGCGCTTCAACGGCCCTGGGGGGGCCGACGCGGGGCGCAGCTACGTGGTGTTCGGTGGCAACTACTCGGGCGCGCTCACCCATCTCGGCGGTGAGGGCAGCGACGTCATCTTGGGCACGGTCGGCCCGGACTTCATCGTGGCCGGGGCGGGCGACGACGAGATCCACGGCGGCGGCGGTCCCGACGTGATCCACGGCGGTGCGGGTGATGATCGGATCGGGCTACGCAACGCTCAGTTCTTCCGCATCGATGGCGGCAGTGGCTTCGACACGCTGGCGTTCGACGACGGCAACGTGCAGCTCGATCTCGCCGTGACGCCCGACATCGCGCTGCGCAACCTCGAGGTGGTCGACATCACCGGCGACGGCGACAACGTGCTGCGGCTGGGGTACCGCGATCTGCGGGCGATCGTGGGCCCCTCGCGCACGCTGCGGGTGGAGGGCGACGCACTCGACGAGCTCGAGGTCGACCTGACCGGGGCCGGCTTTGCCGACCTGGGCGTGGCCGCAGGGGTGCATCGCTGGTCGAACGGTGTGTTCTTGCTCGAGGTGGTCGAGCCACTGATGGCGGCGGTGCTGCTGTAGGCGGGCGAAATCGGTCGTGATTCTTCGTGGCTTCGCAGGCCGCGGTCCCCGATAATGGTCGACGGCGTGTTCGAGGCCCCCGACTATGCTGCATCTCTGCGCCGCTTCGTGGCGGACTATCGCGGCGCACGCGAGCGCACCGTGGTGCTCGCCCCGGAGGTGTTCATGTTCTTTGCGCGCCTGCTGGTCGACCCACGCCTGCCCCGCGAGGCGCGACACGTGGTGACCTCGGTGCTCGCGTACTTCGTGGCGCCCGACGACGTGCTGCCCGAGGCCGAGCTGGGCCCGCTGGGGCTGATGGATGATCTCTACGCCGCGGCGCACGCCTATCGCACGCTACGCCGCGAGCTCCCCAGGGAGCTGCTGCGCGACGCCTGGCAGGCCGACGAGGACATCGACGAGGTGATGGCGCTGGTCCACACCGACACGCGCGCCGAGCTCGGCAAGCGCACGAAGGATGTGCTGCGCATGGCCGGCCTCTGCTGAGGAGCGCGCCGCCGGCCCGCTACGACGCGGCGAACACCAGCACCCCGGTGTGGACGGGCCGCACCAACACCGAGGCGACCCCCTCGGCGACGATCTCGGTGCTGGCCAGATCGCGGGCGCGACCCTCGACCACCATGCGCTTGGAGGAGCCTCCATCGAGATTGGTGGCCACGTGGCAGTCGAACGCGGCCAGCAGTCGCGCCACGCCCCCCAGCGTCATCCCGAGCGCGCGCTCGAAGTTGCGGCCGTCGACCGCCGCGAGCACCAGCTTGCCGTCGCGGGTGAGCCCCGCGGCGAGGCGCGGCAGCAGGTTGCGATCGCCGGTCTCGTCCTGCGAGAAGGTCACGGGCGGCGCGCTGCCCCAGAAATCCTCGAGGCGCATCTCCAGCACGGGCTGCCCGTCGAGGAGCAGCAGCGGCCCGCCCGCGATCCCGCTGCTCACGGGGCCGCTCGGCCCGTGGATCACCGGGTAGTGGATGCGATCGCCCGCGTGCACGCGCAGCGGCTCGTCGGCGAGCGGGGGCGGCAGCGGCACCACGAATCCGTTGAGCGGCACGGGCAGCGAGCGACCCACCGCGACGATCTCGTCGCGCACGACCGCGAGGCTCGGCAGCTCGGGGCCCTCGCGACCCGAGGCTCGGTTGGAGACCACGCTCGGGCGCCAGCGGTGGCCCGCCAGCTCGAGCTCGGCCTGGCGAAGACCCAAGCGCGCGATGCTGGGCTGGCCGTGCTCGTCGAACAGCAGGCTGCCGCGCGCGAACGTGGGGGGCGAGAGCACGCGACCGCGGCACACGAGCAGGCCAACGGGGTCGAAGCGGCGTGAGGGCGGGGTGATGTCCGGCTCCGAGTACAGGAAGAACCCGCCGGAGATCCCCGCGATGGCCCCGCGCGCGCGCACGTGGCTCGCGAACGAGTCTCCCCGCGCGATCGCATCGCGACAGTCCTCCATCTCGAAGCGCGTGCGCGCGGGATCGATGCGCAAGAGGTTGACGTGCAGCGGCCCAAGATCGCTGGCCCCCGCGAGGCGCAGGTGCTCGACCCCGGCGGCCACCTGGCGCCACTCGCTGGCCGCGCTCGCGGCCAGCTGCTCGATCGCGAGGCCCGGTCCGCCCGAGCGCCGGTGCAGGTGCAGGCCCGCGTAGCTGAAGTAGAAATCGGCCAGTGCGCGGATGCGGGGGGCTCGCCCGCTGGGCGCGGCCACGATGCCCCGCGCGCGCTGACGCAGGCCGACGCGCAGCAACCGACCCACGTCGTCGCCGAGCCCGGCGATGGCGGTGTCGACCGCGTGCAGGCGCCGGGAGAACAGCTCGGCCTGGCCGCGATCGACCTCGGAGTCGAGCTGGCCGGCGAGGTTGGACAGCGACTCCTGCAGTCGCGCCCGCTCGAGCGCGGCGAAGTCGCCGTCCCAGGGCTCTTCGGGCGGCGGTGGAGGGCCGCCGCGCGGCTCGGGACCGGCAAAGCAGTGCAGCACCGCGATGTGCTCCTCGTGGATCCGCTGCGATCGGGCGAAGCGCTCCGCGACCTCGAGCCAGGTGCTCACGCTCGGAGTCTCGCACGACCCGAGGGCTCGTGCGTGCGTGCGATGGCCGCTGGAAAAGAGGGTAAGCCATGATGCAGCACCGCGTGGGCGCGAAGGAAATCGCCGCGCGGCCCAGGATCGGAGGTTGCGGGGCTCGGTAGCGGCAGCCCATCCTCGACGCTGTGGGATCGCCGTCCGATCAGCACGACGAAGACGTCGTCAGCACGGTGGTCGTCGAGTCCCATGCAACCAGGAACGAGACGCGCGGGGGCGGGGCCGAGGGGGAAGAGGCCGCGCTGCGAGCCGGCGATCGCGTAGGTCGCTATCGCTTGGTCGAGCGCCTGGGCGCGGGGGGCATGGGGGTGGTGTGGGTCGCCCACGATCCCCAGCTCGATCGAACGGTGGCGGTCAAGGTGCTGCACGAGCAGCGACGCCACCGGGGGACCAGCACCGCGCAGGAGCGCCTGCGGCGAGAGGCGCATGCGCTCGCGCGGCTGTCGAGCCCCAACGTGGTGGCGATCTACGACCTCGGCATGCACGGGCGTCGGGTATTCCTGGCCATGAAGCACGTGGAGGGCCAGACCCTCGACGTGTGGGCCCAGCGCGAGCCGAGCGTGGCGCAGGTGCTCGAGGTGTTCGAGCAGGCCGCGGCCGGCCTGGCCGCGGTGCACGAGGCGGGCTTCGTCCACCGCGACTTCAAGCCCACCAACGTGATGATCGATCGCGACGGCCGCGTGCTGGTGATGGACTTCGGGCTCGCTCGCATCCACGACCCCGAGAGCGTCTCGGAGCACGATCTCGGGGCGTCGTCGGCGAGTCTGGCCCGCGATGCTTCGACGTCGTTCTCGTCCGTGCTCACCGTGGATGGCGTGGTGATGGGAACGCCGGCCTATATGGCGCCCGAGCAGCACACGGGCAACGACGCCGACGCGCGCGCCGACCAGTTCGCGTTCTGTGCCTCGCTCTACGAGCTGCTGCTCGGACGGCGCCCGTTCAGCGGGCGTGACGTGGCCGAGCTCGCCCGCCAGAAGCACCACGAGCGGCTCGATTTCACGGGGGCCCGGCCGCTGCCGCGGCGCTTGCGGGCGCTGCTCCGCCGCGGTCTCCATCCCGATCCCTCGCGGCGCCATCCGGGGATGCTGGCGCTGCGCGACGCGCTGGTGCAGCTGCGTCGCCCCCCGCGACGGCGTGGGCTGGTGGTGGCGTCGCTCGGCGTGACCGTGCTGGGCAGCGTGGGCTGGGCCGCGCTCTCGCGCTCGCGGCCAGAGACCTGCGAGGCCGGCACCGCGCACATGGCGATGACCTGGAACGACGACGCGCGCGCAGAGCTGTCGCGCTCGTTCCATGCCACCGGTCTGGCCTACGCCGACGATGCGGCACTGCGGGCATCCGGTCGCCTCGATGCCTATGCGAGCGACTGGGTCGAGCAGTATGGGCAGGTCTGCCACGCGGCCGGCCACGACGATCCCTCGCTCCTCGATCTGCGCATGCGCTGTCTGGGCGAGGCCCGCGCCTCGATGGCCGCGACGGTGGGCCTGCTGGTGCGCGCCGATGCGACCACCGTGCAGCGCGCGGTCGCGCAAGTGGCCGACCTGCCCCCGCTGCAGCGCTGTGATGATCTCGACGCGCTCCGGGCCGAGGTGCCGGCGCCGATCGATCCCGCTCACGTGGCGGCCATCGATGCGCTGCGACAGCAGCTGGAGCAGGCGGCGGCGCTCGATCGCGGAGGCCGCTACGCGGACGGCCGCGAGCTCGCCGAGCAAGCCCTGCGCGCCGCGCTCGAGCTCGGATACGAGCCCTCGATCGCCCGCGCCCGCATCCGCCTGGCCAGCCTCCAGCTAGGGCTCGGAGACGTCGAGGCCGCGCGCCGAGGGCTGAGCGACGCCGCGCTGCTCGCCGCCGGGATCGGCGATCATCAGGCGGCCGCCGACGCGGCCTCGCGCCTGGCGTTCGTGCTGGCCGCGGAGCTCGACCAACCCGAGGAGGCGCTGCGCTGGGCTCGCCACGCCGAGGCCTCGCTCGGTCGCTTGCCGGACGATCCGCTGGCCCGCGCCCGCCTCGACAACAGCTTTGGCGTGATCTACTCGGTGCAGGCCGATCCCGCGGCGGCCCTCGTCGCGTTCGAGCGCGCGTACGAGACCAAGCGCGCGGTGCTGGGCGAGGATCACCCCGAGGTGACGGGGGCGCTCGAGAACATGGCGCTCAGCCACGGCGAGCTGGGTCATCTGGCCCAGGCGGAGCAGCTGCAGCGCCGCTCGCTGTCCCTGCTCGAGAAGTCCGTCGGCCCCCGCCATCCCGACCTCGGCCACTCGCTGATGAACCTGGGCAATGCGGTCGAGCAGCTCGGCCACTTCGACGAGGCCGCCGTCCACTACGCGCGCTCGCTGGAGATCTTCCGCGAGGCGCTGGGTCTCCGCCATCCGCTGGTCGCGCGCATGCTCGGGCAGCTGGGCCACGTGGCCATGACCCAAGATCGGCTGCTCGATGCCGAGGCCTACTTTCGCGAGTCGGCCGAGATCATCGAGGCGATCCACGGCGAGCGCCACCGCGAGCTCGCGTGGTCGCTGGGCGATCGCGCGCTGGTGACCGCGCAGCTCGGGCGCGGGGAGGAGGCCATCGTGCTCTACCAGCGGGCCCGCGGGATCCTCGAGGCGGCCGCGCCGGACCACGAGTCGCTCGCGTTCGCGATGATGAACGAGGTCAGCGCGCTCGTGGAGCTCGGCCGCACCGAGGAGGCCGAGCCGCTGCTGGCGCGGGCGGCGGAGATCCTCGAGCTGCGCTTCGAGCCGGACCACCCCGCGCGCGCTCAGCTCCTCTCCTGCGAGGCCGAGCTCCTGCGTGGCCAGGGCCGGTTCGAAGACGCGCGGCGCAAGCTGGCCGCCGCGCTCGAGATCTTCACCCGGGTGCTGGGGGCCGATCACCCCGATCTCGGGTTCACCCTGCTCGATCTCGGGGAGGTCGAGCACGAGCTCCAGCTCGACGAAATGGCTCGCGAGCACCTGCGCCGCGCGCTTCACCTCGCCGAGGGCTCCTCGGTGGGGGAGGGGTTTCGCGCGGCCACTCGCTTCGCGCTCGCGCAGGCGCTGTGGCCCGACCCGGCGGCGCGTCCGGAGGCGCTGACGCTGGCCCAGGCCGCGCGCGAGGGCTTTGCGAGCTACGGCAAGGTGTTCCAGGAGGACGTGGACGAGGTTGCCGGGTGGCTCCGCGAGCACCCGCGCTGACCTCGAGCCAGGCCTGGTATCCTCCCGCTCGATGAAGGCGCTCCGCTTCCACCGCGAGCTCTACCCTGGGGAAGCGGTCGACGCCGCCATCAAGACCTTCGAGCCGTGGGCTCGGATCACGCGAGAATCGTCGCCCACGCACTGGATCGTGGAGATCACCGCCCGCTCGCCGAGCGCCGAGCGCCGGGTGGCGGGCGAGCTCGCGAACTTTGCCCTGGGGCTGACCGTCCGCCAGGGACCGCCCGCGACCCTCTGACGCCCCTGGCGTGCGTGCGAACGGCGCAGATCGTGGTTGGCCCCCCGCGGGAGCCGGCCGCGCCCAGACCGCGCCGTTCTGATACCATGGCGGCGAGCGGATTCAATGGCGCAGGACGAGCGTGAAGTTCACGGTGACGAGGGTGGCGACGATCTTGCGGCGCTGCCTTCCTTCTCACGCGAGCCCGCCGAGATGCTCAGCGGGGATCAACGCTCGATCTCCACGCGGGCCAAGGATCACGCCGACGACGGCCCCGACTTTCCCGAGCAAGGTGGTGGTGGTCCGCGAGCGGCCCCAACCCATTGCTCGCATGGAAGTCACGGCTCGCATGGAAGTCACGGCTCGCACGGGAGTCACGGCTCGCATGGCAGCCATGGATCGCATGGCAGCCACGGAAGTTGGTAAGCACTCGATGCGACGGCTAGGCAGGCCGGGAATGCGATGAGCGAGTCCAACCCCGATCGGCCGGTGGCCGATGAGCGACGGGAGCCGCACGCGATCGGCACGGCCTCCTTGTCGCGCTCGACGAGTCGCATGCCCATCGAGCCCGAGCGTCGCTCGCTTCGCGTGCTGTTCGTGGGCGCCGCCGTCGACGACTTCGCGCGATTGGGCGAGCTGCTGCGCGGCGTGGGTAGCCCGTTGTTCACGCTCGATCACGCCGCCGAAGAGGCGCTCGCCATCGAGGCGCTCCGCTCGGCGCCCTATGACGCCGTGCTCTATCTGTCGCGCGAGGATCGCCAGGAGTGGTCCCGCTTCGCGCGTGATCGTCGGCTGCCCCAGCTCCCCGTGCTGTTCATCGACCCCGCGGGGCGCCCCCAGACTCGCGCGCTGCGGCGCTCGCAGGCCGTGCACGAGGGTGCTTCGAGCTACCTCATCGACGAGGAGCTCACCGGGCCCCTGCTGGAGTCGGCGATCCACGACGCGGTGGAGCAGACGCGGCTGCAGCGGGCCGTCAACGAGGTGCAGGAGCGCTTCGCCCTCGCGGTGCGCGGCTCCAACGACGGGGTGTGGGAGTGGCTGCTCGACACCGGCGAGATGCACTTCTCGCGGCGGTGGCGTGAGCTGCTGGGCTACGGGGTCGACGAGCTGTCGAACTCGGCCGACGAGTGGTTCGACCGCGTGCACCCGGCCGACATCCTGGGGCTGCGCGCCGATCTCGACACGCACCTCGCCGGGCACAAGCCCTACCACGAGTTCGAGCATCGCCTGCAGGCGAGCGACGGCACCTATCGCTGGGTGATCAGCCGCGGCGTGGTGCAGCGCGACACGGCCGGGGTGCCGCTGCGCATGGCCGGCTCGCTCACCGATACCTCGAACTATCGCCTCCGCGAGCAGAAGCTGCTCGAAGAGAGCCGCCAAGATCCGCTGACCAACCTGCCGCGACGCGAGCCGTTCCTCGAGCGGCTGCGCAACGCGATCGATCTGGCCAACGCCTACGAAGACTACTCGTTCACCGTGATGATGGTCGACGTCGATCGCTTTCGCTGGCTGGCCGACAGCATCGG
>JBFIJN010000086.1:0-21954 GCA_041600735.1 Nannocystaceae bacterium | reverse complement strand
CTTCAACCGCTATGTGCTGTTCCTGACCGATGGCTGGGTGGGCAACGAGACCGAGATCTTCGCGGGGGCGCAGGCGCTGGTCCGCCGCCTCTCGGAGCGCGGCGGGGTCGCGCGGGTGTTCGGCATTGGCATTGGTGCCGCGCCCAACCGCTACCTCATCGCGGGCATCGCCGCCGCGGGCAACGGGGCGGCCCGCGAGGTCTCCACCCGCGAGCACCCGAGCCGAGTGGTGGACGCGGTGATGCACGACATCGATCGCCCCGCGCTCACCGGGCTCGCGTTCGCCAATGGCAGCCCGCTGCGCGCGGAGAGCTTCCCGGCCGAGCTACCCGATCTGTTCGTCAGCCAGCCCGTGGTGGTGCTGGGTCGCTATCACGGAAAGGTAGGCGCCACCGTGGCCCTCCACGGCCGACGCGGGGGCGAGGCGGTGCGGATCGACGCGGCCGTGCACCGCATCGAGGGTGCCGACGCGCTGCTGCGCACGCTGTGGGCCCGCGCCAAGGTCGAAGACCTCGATACCTCGCTGTGGCACGCGCCCGACCCGGAGGTCGCGGCGGCCACGATCGAGGCGATCACCGTGCTGGGCCTCGAGCACCGGCTGGTCACGCCGTACACCGCGCTCATCGCCGTCGACACCTCGCGCACGATCGGTGACGGGGATCCCAAGCGCATCTTCCAGCCGGTGGCGCAGCCGGAGGACACCATCGTGTACCCGAGCGACTCCGCCGGGATCACGCTGGCTGGCACCACCGGCGCCGAGTCGAATTACACGGTCGAGGGCGCCAGCGTCACCAACCCCAGCTTCGGTACCGTGGGCGCGAGCATCGTGCGGGAGCACATCGTGAAGACCAGTCTCGCGGTGACCCAGGGCATGCCGCAGGTGTTCGTGACGAGCGGGCGCGCGCAGCTCGAGGGGAACCTCGATCGTCGCACGCTGAAGGTGGCGCTCCGCGGCCACCGCGAGCACCTGCGTCGCTGCGTCGAAGCCTCGCCGCTCTACTCCAACGAAGGCAGCCGCACGCTCGAGCTCGAGCTCGTCGTCGACGACGATGGCCGCGTGACCGTGACGCTGCGCGAGGGCTCGCTGGGCAGCCAGAGTGCCGACGACTGCGTGGTGCGAGCACTCGAAGGCCTGGCCAAGACGCTCCCGCGCGGGAGCACGGCCACGGTCCCGCTGCACCTGCGGGCGCTCTAGCGGCTAGGCCATGATGCGGCGCGCGGCGGCCATGCTGCCGGCCACCTCGCGGGTGCGCGTGCGGTGGCTGCCGCCGAGCGCGGCCACGTAGAGCACCTCGCCCATGAGCTCGAGGGTGTCGACGCTCATCTCGCGCACCTCGCCGCCGCGGCGGACGCGGGGCAGGGCCTTGCCGCGACCCACGATGGGGGTGACGGCGGCGAGCATGGTGAGATCGAGCTCGGTGTCGCTCTTGGCGACCAGCATGCCCTGCTCGTCCACCACGAGCACTGCGTCGAGCGCGCCGCGGCGGGCGGCGTGGCTGAGCGCGAGCTCGAGGGCGTCGGCCATGTTGGCCGAGCGCTGACGCCGTCGCTCCTGGTTGGGGAGCCCGGGGCGAGGGAGGGGGCGCAGACGGAGACGGTCGGGCTGCACGTTCATTGGACTACACTATCCTACATGTAGATGACGGCCAAAGAAACCCGCTCGCGCGGGTTATGCTCCGCTCGTGCCGCAGCCGGTCGACGTTGCCCTCTCCCGATCCCAAGGGGTGCTCTCCATCGAGTGGGAGGACGGCGTGGTCTCCCGCCTCCCCATCGCCTATCTGCGCGGTTGGTGCCCCTGCGCCGGCTGCCAGGGGCATGGCACGGTGGTCACGTTTCACCCGGCGGACCCCGGCCTGGGCCTCGAGCTGATGGCCGAGGCCGGCTCCTACGCCCTACACCTGCGCTTCTCCGATGGGCACGACACGGGGATCTACACGTGGTCGTGGCTGCGGCAGATCGCCCCCGAGAGCCCCCCCGAGGGGGAGAAGACGGGGCGATTCGAGGGCGGTCGATTCGTGGATTGATGGGGCGCCAGGGGCGGCGTGAGCGGTCGCATGTCCCTCGCCATCCGGTTACACTCCGCGCCATGCCAGTCGACGCCGCCGAGGCCGAGCTCATCGCCAAATCGCTCAAGCGTTGGGCGGGCTGGGACAAGATACCGGACGAGGTCTTGGGTGAGATGTGCCGCAACGCGGAGCTCATCGAGATCAAGCGCAAGCGATCCGTGTTCCGCCGCGACGAGCCGGGTCCCGGGTTGTTCCTCGTGAAGTCGGGCGAGTTCAAGCTGAGCTTGATCTCGAGCGAGGGTCGCGAGCAGATCCTCTACTTGGCCGAGCCGGGAAAGCTCATCGGCGAGGGGTTCCTGCCCGGTGACGTGCGTGCGGCGGCATCGGCGTTCGCGATGGTCGACTCCGAGATCTGGCGCTTCGACACCAACGAGGTCGTGCGCTTGATCGCGCGCTCCGAGGAGCTCGCGTTCGCGCTCATGCGGCAAATGGCCTTTCGTGCCAACCGCCTCATCGACCTCGTGCTCGATCTCTCGCTGCGCTCCGTGGAGCGTCGTTTGGCGTCGTTCTTGTTCACCTTGGCGGTGCGCAACGGGGCCGAGCAGGGCACGCCGTGCGTGATCCCCCGCCAGCTCGACATGAACACGGTGGCGGCGCGCCTGGGCACGGTCCGCGAGGAGATCTCGCGGGCGCTCAATCGCATGCAGCGCAACGGCATCCTCAGCCTCAGCCGCCAGGAGATCGTGGTCATCGACCTCGGCGCGCTCGAGCGCGTAACGTACGAGTGACCGCCTCGTCGCGGTGATGCGCATGATCACCGCCACGACCCTCCGCCGCGGTGGCCTCGCCCTCGTGATCGGAGGGTTGACGGGGTGCAGCGAGCCTGCGCCCGCGCCCGCGAAGGCGGCGCCCGTCGAGCCCGCGGCCCCCGAAGAGGAGTGCCGCGACTGGTCGAGCTTCGACGTCGACGGGCTCGCTCCGCTGGTCGAGGGGGCCGAGGCGCCGCTGCTCGACGCGGTGTGGCGCAGGGTGCTCGAGAAGCACTACGACCCCACGCTCGGCTGCCTGCACTGGGTGAAGCTGCGCGAGGTCTACGCGCGCAAGGTGGCCGAGGCCGCGACCCCCGAGCAGGCCTTCGGCCACATCAACGCGATGCTCGGTGAGCTGGGGCAGAGCCACCTGCGGTTGTTCCCTCGCCGCGCCCCCGATCGCGACTCGCTGGGACCGGCCGCGCCGGCGCTCACCGTGCGCTGGGTGGAGGATCAGCTGGTGGTGGTGCACAGCGCCGCCGAAGGTCCGCAGGGGCCGGTGCCCGCGGGCGCGACGCTGCTCGCGATCGACGATCAAGCCGTGCAGGGAGTGGTGGAGCGGGTCCGTGTGAGCAGTGATCCGCACGCGTTCCCGCTCGAGGTGGCGCGCGCCGTGACGGCCCGCCTCTCGTGCCAGCGCGCGGGCCAGGTCCACAAGCTCAAGATCAACGATGCCGAGGATCACCTGGCGATCCGCGTCGTGCCCTGCCTCGCGCCGCAGGGCGAGCGCGTGACGCTGGGCAACCTCCGCGACATCCCCACGCATGTGGAGCACCGCATGCTCGAGGGCCAGGTGGGCTACCTGGCCTTCAACGTGTGGATGTTGCCGATGGTCAAGCGCGTGCAAGCGGCGCTCGAGGAGCTGCGCGAGCAGGGCATGCGCGCACTGGTGCTCGATCTGCGCGGCAATCCGGGCGGCGTGGGGGCGATGGCCATCCCCGTGGCGCGGCTGTTGCTGCCCCGCGAGGGCTCGCTCGGCACGCTGCGGTTCCGCGACTTCGAGCAGCAGCTCGTCGTCGATCACGTGGAGGGTGCCTTCATCGGCCCCGTGGCCGTGCTGGTGGATGAGGGCACCGCGAGCACCTCCGAGATCTTCATCGTGGGGCTGCGCGATCAGGGGCGGGTCACGGTGGTGGGCGCCCGCAGCTCCGCGGGGGCGGCCCTGCCCTCGGTGATCGAAGAGCTCGAGGGCGGCGCGCTGCTCCAGTACGTGGTGGCCGACTATCGCTCACCCAAGGGCACGGTGGTGGAAGGCCAGGGCATCGTGCCCGACGTTCACGTCGTCGAGACGCGCGAGGCGTTCGCGGCTGGGCGCGATCCGGTGCTGGAGGCGGCACATGAGCACCTGGCGAAGATGGTGCCCGCCGGTTCAATCGAGCCCAGCGGCGATGGCCCCAAGCCGCTCGAAACGGCCGGCTGAGCGCTCAGGTTGCTGGCCGCGCGGGCGCTGCCCCTGCTACCCTGCACTTCGGTGATCGCTGCGTCCGTGTCTCTTCGGCTGGCCCGTTCTGGGTCGTTCCTTCTTGCCCTCGCGCTGAGCTGGGCCTGCGACTCGGGCCCCCAGCCAAGTGAGGGAGCGAAGGTGGAGGGCGCTCCCGCGGCCCCGGCCAGCGACGATCCGGCGGCTGCGCCCGCGGCCGCCGAGCTGCCCGCCGCCGCGGTCATCCTCGATCGGGCCACCGAGGCCATGGGGGGCAAGGACGCGATCGCGGGCGTCAAGAGCTTCTACTACCGCGGCACCATCGAGATGGTGGGGCAGAACATCCGCGGAGACCTCGAGATCTGGTGGAAGGGCGGCGACTTCTTCATGCAGCAGGTCGTGCCCGGCATCGGCGAGATGCGGGCCGGCAAGCAGGGCTCCGAGATCTGGTCCGATGACCCCGTGCACGGGCTTCGCAAGCTGTCCGGGGTCGAGGCCGAGCAGCACGCGTGGGCCTCGAGCCTGCTGCTCGCCGCCGAGTGGCAGCGCTACTTCGACCGCGCCAAGACGATCGGCACCCGCATCGTCGATGGCCACGAGGTCTACGACGTAGAGCTCGGAGCGGCCTCGGGCCTAGAGGTGACCATGAGCTTCGATGCCGAGTCGGGGCTGCAGGTCGGCCAGACGCTCGAGCAGGTCACCCCCATGGGCAAGCAGCCGTTCGACGTTCGCTTCGAGGACTATCGCAAGGTCGACGGCATCGAGATCGCCTATCGGCAGGTCATCGACGCCAAGGTCCAGCAGGTGGTGCAGGTCATCACCGAGGTGCAGATCAACGCCGAGGTCGACGAGAGTCGCTTCGCCTATCCGCGCACCGGCGCCGACGTCGTGCGGCAGCCCAAGCCAGTGACCGGCTGAGGAACGAGAAGGGAGGCGATCATGGACTTGTTCGTCTTGCGTCACGCCATTGCGGTCGACCACGGATACGGAGGTCGCGACGCGGACCGCATGCTGACCGCCGAGGGTCGCGAGCGACTGCGACGCTCCACCAAGTGCTGGGACGGGCTGGGCGTGGTCGTAGATACGATCCTGACGAGTCCCTATGTGCGCGCGCGGCAGACCGCCGAGATCGCCGCCGAGGCGCTGGGCATTCCGGACCGCATCGAGAACGTCGCGGCGCTCGCGGCGGGAGCATCCCCCGTGGCCATGATTGGCGCCATCGCCGATCGCTGCCACGAGGACCATCGCGTGCTCGTGGTCGGTCACGAACCCGACTTGGGCCGCCTCATCTCGGTGCTCGTGTGCGGTCACGACGACGGCGGATTTCGCATGAAGAAGGCCGGCCTCACCAAGCTGGCCGTGGACGGGCTCGTCACCGGTCGCTGCGCCGTGCTCGAGTGGCACCTGTGGCCACGTCACCTGCTGCGCATGACGTGATTTCGGCGGCGGCGAGGGGTTTTGTGAGAACCTCCCCGGCGGAGACCGACTCTCGTGCCGACGCCCATCACCACCCTCGTCAAGCCCGGTGAGTTCGACCCGCAGAAGCACTTCTACGAGCGCGTGCTCAACGCGCAGATCCACCCGCTCGTTCGCTTCTTCTTCAACTTGGGCAACGAGCGCATCGCCGAGCGCTACTGCCATCTGCACCCCGAGGCCGACCCGCTCGCGGTGCGCCGGATGCTCGGCTACACGCCGAGCTTCTTTCGCTGGGGCGGCGCCGATCTGTTCGTGACCTCGAGCCGCAGCGGCGTGCGGCGCATCGTGATCATCGAGACCAACTCGTGCCCCTCGGGGCAGAAGTCGATGCCGCTGATCGCCGAGGCCGACGAGATGGCGGGCTACCGCCTGCTGGTGGAGCACACCTTCCTCGACATGACGCGCTCGCGGACGCTGCCCGCCGGCGAGCTCGCGGTGCTCTACGACAAGAACATCATGGAGGCCTCGGGCTACGCGGCCACCATCGCCGAGCTCACCCGCGAGCCCGTGCACCTGGTGCCCTACTACGACACCGACATGGGCCGGACGGCGCGCTTCACCGATACCCACGTGCTCGAGGTGCTCAACACCGACGGGGTGTGGGTCCCCATTCGCGCCGCGATGCGCTACGTGACCCAGCGACCGTGGAATCGGCTGCCGCCGGTCGCACGCACGGCCATCCTCAACCCGGCGGTCGTCTGCCTCGCGGGCGGGCGCAACAAGCTGCTGGCCGCCAAGGCCTACGACCTGCTCAACGCCAAGCTCGCCAAGGACGGGCTCAAGATCTACGTGCCCGAGACGATCTGGGACGCCTCGATGCGCGAGGTTCCGCTGTGGATCGAGCGCATGGGTGGCGTGGGGGTGGTGAAGAACCCGTTCAGCAACGCCGGCCAGGGCGTGTACACGATCACCTCGCGCGCCGAGCTCGATCGCTTCATGGCCTCGGAGCAGCGCTACGACAAGTTCATCGTGCAGGCGCTCATCGGCAACTCGAGCTGGAGCGCCACCAACGAGCCGGGCCGGCTCTACCACGTGGGGACGGTGCCCGACCGCAAGGGCGACATCTACGTGGCCGATCTGCGCTGCATGGCGGTGGCGGGCAAGGACGGCTTTCGCCCCGCGGCGATCTACGCCCGTCGCGCTCGCCAGCCGCTGACCCACAAGCTCTCCAGCACGGAGGAGTCATGGGACATGCTGGGCACCAATCTCTCGTACAAGAAGGAAGACGGCACCTGGTCGACCCAGACCGAGCGCTTGTTGCTGATGGACGGGCGCGACTTCAACCGCCTGGGCCTGGGCCTCGACGATCTGATCGAGGCGTACCTGCAGACGATCATGTCGATGATCGCGATCGACGAGATGTGCGATCAGCTGATCACCAAGGCGCGCCGCTTCCGTCGCCGGCTGTTCGGCTCGCTCGTGGCCGACGAGACGCTGGGGGCCGAGATCTTCGCGACGCCGTGAATTTCGTCCGCCGGTCGCGGCGAACCTGCCTATCATGCGGGCAATGACCGAGGCTCCGATCGTCGTCAACGTCGATTCACTCACCCCCATCGAGCGCCTCCAGGGGGAGCGCTGGGGTGCAATGGTCAAGTCGCTCACGCCGTCGATGCGCCCGCGCGGGGGCAGCCTGGGCGTGAACCTGCTGCAGCTGCCGCCCGGGCGCTCGGCGTGCCCGTTCCACAGCCACCAGCGCGAGGACGAGGCGTTCTTCGTGCTCAAGGGCCGCGGGGTGCTGCGCTACGGCGACGTGATCATTCCGCTGCGCGCGGGTGACTGCGTCTCGTGCCCGGCGGGGACCGGCGTAGCCCATCAGCTCGCCAACCCCTATGAAGAGGGCGATCTCGTCTACTTGGCGATCGGGGCCCACGATCCCGACGAGGTCTGCGTGTACCCGGACAGCGGCAAGGTGCTCGTGCGCAGCCTCCAGCAGCTCGGCCGCATCGAGGCCGCCGACTACTTCGAGGGCGAGCCGCGACCGCCGAAGATCTTCGAGCTCTCGAAGGGCTGAGTTGACAGCTCCGGGCCAGCGCCGCCAAAGTGGCGGCATGGGCTCACGCAAGCACGTTCGTCCCTCGCCGCCGCCGAGCGGTCCTGCGCTGGCGCGGCCGCTCGTGGGCGCGCTGCTCGTCACGCTCGCGGGCGCGGTCGAGCTCGGCTGCGGGCCCAAGGGGGTCCCGCCGATGGTTCCGCCCGATCCGCCGATGCCCGATCCCAGCGGCGAGCGATCGATGGACTCCTCAGGGCTTCCGCCGATGCCCAATCCCGAGGGCGGTGTGACGAACGAGTCGACGAACGAGCCGCCCGAAGCCCCGATGCCGCCGCCCGAGTAGCAAGCGGCCGGCCCCCAGCGCGAGCCGCGGCGCCGAGCAGAGCGCCGTGGAGCGGCCGGCGGTACCATTGGCGTCGTAGGCCGCTACGGCATGCGTACGCCGGCGGCGAGGGCGGCGAAGCGCTCGGTGGTCGGGGCGGCGGAGACGAGCACCATCGTCTCGCCGCCCGGTAGGCCGAAGGCATCGATGCGCTGGTGGAGCATGCCGTCGATCACGACGTAGGTGTGGGCGCGGCGGGTGCTCCAGTCGATCGAGCGCTCGCGCTCGTCACTGCTCACGCTGGCGTTGCCCATCGCCGCGGTCTGACCCGCGACCGTGCCCTCGAAGAACTCCGTGAAGGTGGTCTCCGTGCTCGCGGTCTCGGCGGTGAGCATCACGAGCACGACCTCGCCCGCCAGTAGATCGCCGTACACCCACGCGCGGGCCTCGGGCTCGGCCGTGATGATCTGCTGCGCGAGCGCGGGCTGGGGCTCGAGGCTCGCGCCAGGATCGGGGATCGAGAAGCCGAGGCTGGCGTGGCGCAGCGCGCCCTCGGCTCGCAGCAAGTCTTCGGTGGGCAAGGGACGGCTGCGGCTCTCGGCGATGCGCTTGGGCGCGACGACGGCGATGAGCACCCCCACCCCTGCGAGCGTGACGAACAGGAGCCCACCCACGAGCCAAGCGGCGAGCTTGCGACCGGTCTGGGCCAGCCACGAGATCCCGAGCACGATGAGCGCCACGAACACCGAGAAGCGACCGACGCCCTCGCCGAAGCGACGCGGATCGGCCACCGGCACGAGCGCGGCCACGGCTGCGAACGCCAGCACCACCAAGCCCAGCGCCAACAAGGCGTGCAGCGCTCCGCGGCCCCAGCGAAACGGCGGCCGCGGCGGCAGGGGACGGGCGAACGGCTCGGGCATCGAGGGGAGCGTACAGCAAGCGCGCGGCCCCGCGGATTCCTCGCGTGAGCGCCGCTACCCCTTCGGGTAGGTCAGCTCGAGCTCGACGCCGCCGATCTGCATCTTGTCGCCCACCGCGAGCTCGATGCGCTCGGTCACCGCTTCGCCATTGCGCATGACGCCGGGGGAGTGCGCGACGAGCTCGGCGAGCTTGGGCGTTCCGGCCCACTCGATCACCGCCATCACGCGATCGGTCCAGTCGTCTTCGATGCGCAGATCGACCTGCCCGGTGCCCACGCGGTGGCTGCCGGGGAGCACCAACGCATACCGCGGTCGCCCCTCGCCGCCGGGGCTCATGCGCAGGATCCCCGCCTGCGCGGCCCCGAGATCGTGGTGCAGCACCCAACCCAGCGCATTGGCGAGCTCGGCTGCGGTCGCGGGCCGTACCTTGGGATCCTTGGCCAGCGATTGCTCGATCACCTCGGCGAGCTTCGGCGGGAGCTGGGCGGCCACCGGGTGCTCGCGCAGCGGAGTGAAGGCGGTGCGAGCGTGCGCGCGCATCCACGCCCCGGGATCATCGGCGTTCTTGGCCCGGGCCTCGCTCCAGCGCAGCAGCGGATAGAGCGGCGACTTCCCGGTGAGCATCTCGTAGAGCATCACCGCGAGGCTGTAGACATCGGCGGCCGGGGTGAGCCCAGTGCCAAACGCCTGCTCGGGCGCGGCGTACTCGGGCGATCCCGCGACTTGCACCCCCACCGTCACGTTGTCGCCGGTCGCCTCTTCATCCCACGAGCGCGCCGACGAGAAGTCGAGCAGCTTCACGGTGCCGTCGGGGGTGATCCACAGGCGCTCGGGCTTGAGGTCGCGGTGCACGATGCCCACGGCATGCAGCTCGGCGAGCCCCAGACACGCCTGGTGCACCAGGCCCACCGCATCGGCGGCGGGCAGCGGGCGATCGAAGTCGTGCCAATGGTTGAGCTGCGCGCCGGGCAGGTGCTCCATGAGGATGTACCAGTGCTCGCGCTCGGTGAGCCCGCTGCCGAACACCCGGTTCACGTGCGCGTTGGTCAGCGACTCGAGCACGGCGACCTCGCGCAGCGCTCGGCGAGCGGCTTCCTCGGAGCGCACGGGCTCGAGCGAGAGCTTGAGGCCAACCGGCTCCGCGAACCCAGGGGCGCGCGCCTTGTAGACCCATGCGTGCGGGTACTTGCGCAGCACCTGCAAGATCTCGAAACCACCGTGCTTGTCACCGACCGCGAGCTCGAGCGCCATGGACGGCATGCTACGGCGGGCCGGGGCATTCGCTCAAGGCGGGCCAGCGCCCACGTGCGCGGTGCTGTCGGCGCGGGTGGCAGCGGGCGGCCGCATCGGTGCACGGACCGTCAGGCCCGTGACGACGCAGGCGAGGACATCGAGGTGGGATAGTGCAGCTCCAGCCGAAACGGACCCATGTCGATGCGGGTGCCCGGGACCAGCCGCACGCGGTGATCGAGCCCGTGGCCGTTGGCGCGCACGCTGCCGTCGAGGACCAGCGGGCGCAGCTCGGCCTCGTACGGGGCCCCGGCCCACTCGAGCAGCGCGAAGACCGTGGAGCTCTCGTCGTTGGCCAAGCGGATGTCGGTGGCCATGCCCACGCCCACCCGGTGCACGCCGGGCAGCATCAGGTGGCGCTGCTCGGCGCCGCTCGGGTACCGCACCCGCAGCACCGCGCCCATCGTGTGGCCGAGATCGTGATGCATGATCCACGCGAGGCGGTTGGCCAGCACGCCTGCGGTCGCCGGGCGCTCGCTCGGCTCCTTGGCCAGCGCGCTGCCGACCAGCTCGACGAGGCGCTTGGGCAGCCGCCGACCCTCGGGGTAGCGATCGAGCGGAACGAGCGGCGACTTCACGTGCGCGACCAGCCACTTCAGCGGCTCGTCGATGAGCGCCTCGCGGACCTCCGAGACCGGCTGGTCGGGGAACAGCGGGGTGCGCCCGGTGAGCAGCTCGTAGAGCACGATGCCCAGGCTGTACACGTCGCTCGCCGGGGTCAGCTTGCCGGTCTTCACCTGCTCGGGCTGGGCGTAGTGGGGCGTGCCGATCAGCATGTGCCCGGTGGTCGCGTTGGCGCCGATCGTGGAGGCATTGTCCCACGCGCGCGCGAGCCCGAAGTCGAGCACCTTCACGCTGCCATCGGTGGCGAGCCACAGGTTGTCGGGCTTGATGTCGCGGTGGACGATGCCCTCGCGGTGGGCCTCGTCGAGGCCCAGGCACGCCTGCTGGATCACCCGCGCGGCCTGGGCCGGCACCATCGGCTGGTCGAAGTCGTGCAGCTTGGACAGCTCGCCGCCCTCGAGCAGCTCCATCACCATGTACCAGCGCTCGTCCTCGCCGAGCCCGTGGTCGAAGATGTGCACCACGTGCGGGTTGGTGAGCGTGCCCAGGATGCGGATCTCTCGCAGGGCCCGCAGCGCGGTCTCCTCGGAGTCGACCGGCACGCGCGAGAGCTTGAGCGCGACCGGCTGCACGAAGTTGGCGTGACGCGCCTCGTAGACCCACGCGAACGTGCCCTGGCCGAGCACGCGCACGATGGTGAAGCCCTCGTAGACGTCACCCGGGGCGAGCGGGCTGTGAGAGACGGCCGCGCTCATGATCCGTCCTTCTTCTTCTTGGGCTTCTTGGGTTTCTTGGTCGGATCGGAGTCCGCCGAGCTGTCGAAGCGGTAGAGGCCGCCCGCCGCAGGCGCGGCGGTGCCCGGGGCCCGCGGGCGCGCCTCTTCGCGGCCCTTCATCCACACCAGCCCGATCGCGATCCACGTGACCAGCACCAGCGCGATCACGATCACGACCACGGTTCCCGTGCGGTTCTGCGAGCGAGGAGGGCTCGTGGGCGGGCGCATCGGGTGCGCGCCCGACATCGGGTGGGCCCCCGAGGTGTAGACCCCCGGGCCCACCGCGGGGATGCCGGTGCTCGACACCGCCAGCGGATCGAACGGCATCGCGCCAGAGTGCATCGGCATCGGCACCGGAGCGGCGCCGTGGCTCATCGACGCGCCGGCCGAGTGCATCGGCATGGGTGCGTGCACGGGCATGGGTGCGTGCACGGGCATGGGTGCCTGCATGGGCATCGGTGCCTGCATCGGCACGGGCACGGGCCCGGGCACGGGTATCGGCATCGGCCCCGACGGCTCGTCGCCCGCGAGCACGGTGCCTCCCGATCGTGCGAAGAGCTCGGGCTCCTCGCTCGGCGTGGGCTCGGCGCGCGTAGCAGCCAGATCCTGCGGACCGGTGGGCGCCTCGGCCAGCCGCTGCGCGGCCGTGGGCGCAGCCGCGGGATCGGTCGCGACGTTGGGCACGGACCCGGCCACCCCGATCGCCCCGGTGACCTTGCTCGGTAGCTTGTAGGCGGCGTTGAGGGCCCGCCGCGCAGCGGTGGCGGTGGGGTAGCGCTCGTCGGGTTCCTTGCCCAGCAGCTTGAGCACGAAGGCGGCCAGCGGCGCGGGCACGGTGTCCGGCAGCGGCGGCGGATCGGCGAGGATGTGCATGCGCAGCAAGATTCCCGGCTCGTCGGCGTCGAACGGCGGCGCGCCCGTGAGCAGCTCGTAGAGCAGCACTCCCACGGCGTAGAGATCGGTGCGCGTGTCGATCTTGCCGCCGGCCGCCTGCTCCGGGCTCATGTACGTGGGCGTGCCAAAGGCCATGCCCATGCGGGTGAGCTTCTCTTGCTCGGCGCCCTCGAGCAGCTTCACGATGCCGAAGTCGACGAGCTTGACGATCTGGTTGTCGTCGTCGTCCTCGACCAAGAAGATGTTCTCGGGCTTGAGGTCACGGTGCACCAAGCCGCGCTTGTGCGCATGCTCGAGCGCCCGCAGCACCTGGATCCCGAGGTACACGACCTGCTCGGTGGGCAGCGCCACGCCGGTCAGGTCGCGCAGCTCCTTGCCCTCGAGGTACTGCATCACCAGGTACTTCATCCCCTTGGGCGTGGTGCCGAAGTCGATCACCTGCACGCAGTTGGGATGGTCGAGCTTGCTGACCGCGAGCGCCTCGCGATCGAAGCGCTTGCCGATCTGCTCGTCGTCGGAGAACCGCGGGTGCAGCACCTTGATCGCGACCGGCCGGTCGAGGCTGAGGTGGGTGGCGCGAAACACGGCCCCCATGCCGCCCTCGCCCAGGAGGGCATCGATCCGATAGCGCTCGCCGATGACCGTACCGACGAGCGGATGCTGACCGGCCTCGCCGCCCTCCTCTGAAGCTGCCTTCGCCACGAACGCTCGGGGGAAGTATCGGAGTGGAGCCGCGCAGCGGTCAAACCCAACCCGCCGCGAGGCCTCGTTGCGCGCTCCGAGCTGCCCTCGCGAACAGCGCACAGCAACCTACATGTGACCTCGGGCTTTCGGGAGCGGTGGCTTCAGCTCGCCTGGGGGAACAGGCTGCGCATCTTCATCGCCATGCGCAGCTTGCCCGAGACCTTGCCGCTGCCGGTCGTGAACGCCCGCGTGCCGTCGAGCTCGCCGTTGACCACCTTGATGTAGTCGGTGGCCGGCATCGCAATCGTGACGGTGGGCTCGGGATGGCGGCCGGCGACGAGCTGCATGGCGCCGTCCTTGATCAGCGCGTGATAGGTGGCCCCGTCGTCGCCCGCGATCTCCCACTGGAACACGGCATCCATGCCGCGCGAGGCGGAGGGCACGAAGCGCTCCTCGAGCGTGGCGAAGTACTCGGCCACGCTCGCGACCTTGGGCGCGGACGAGGATGACGCAGCCTTGCCGTTCGCGGCGTGACCGTTGCTGCCCGCGTGTGCGTGACCGTTGCTGCCCGAATGCGCGTGACCGTTGCCGCCCGCATGCGCGTGACCGTTGCCGCCCGTATGTGCGTGACCGTTCGCGTGGCCGTTGCTGCCGCGCACGCCGTCGACGACCTCGCGCACGCGCGAGAGCAGCCCCCGCACGGAGTGCAGCGCATCGACGGCCCGCCCGCGCACGAGCTCCCGCGTGAGCCGTGGCTCATCGCCGCCGGAGGGGTGCGAGCGAGGCATCTCGTGCGACTCGTGCGACTCGTGTGATCTGCGCGAATCGCGCAGCTGCTCCGGATAGAACTGCTTGGACCACCGCCGATACGCGCCGATCGGCCCATCGGCCCCAGACAGCGCGGGGCGAGGCCGGTAGACCTTGTTCTCCCAGATGTCGAAGTCCTTCACGAAGTCGCGGGTGAGCGCTTCGAAGAACAATCCGGCGACTTCCTGCGTGAGCTCGGCATCCTCGGTCTCCCGCATGTTCGCGATCCCGAAGATGTGGATCCGCTCGCGATCGATCGGCGTGCTGCAGATCCGATAGCGCGCCTGCACCCCCGCGTTGGTGACGTTGGCCTCGACCTGGATGATCCCCACCCCGAACATCACCACATCGAGCTCGACGTCGTTCTCGCCGTCCATGCCGATGATCGAGCCGGGCGCGAGGAAGTAGAGCCCGATCTTCATCAGCGGGCCCTCGAGGTCGGGGCCGCTGCGCACGCGTGACATGCCGGTCTCGTGCACGGGCATCATGTGCGCGGTGTCGACGGTGTTCTCGCCGATCTCCTGCGGGTGGCTGCGCAGCGACCAGCGCACGCACTGGTTCTCGGTCCAGCCCTCGTCGGCGAGCACGCGCACGTCGAACGTGGGCGCGAGGCCCTCGGGGTGGAACCACGCCATGATCGCGCCGTTGTGCTCGACCACCCGCCAGGGTGCCGCCTGGGCGGTGGCGGGGATGCGATCGCAGCCCGGTACCTCCACGCAGCGACCCTGGCCGTCGAAGCGAAAGTGGTGGAAGGGGCAGCGGATCGTCTCGCCGATCACGGTGCCGCCGTAGCCCAGGTGCGCGCCCAGGTGGGGGCAGTGCGCGTCCCACAGCCGCGCCTCGCCGCTCTCGGTGCGGTAGAGCACCAGATCGCGATCGAAGTAGCGCACGGGCTTCACCTCGCCGGGGAGCAGCTCGTGGGACAGGCCCACCACGAACCAGCCCCACGGCAAGGGCGGGAGCCCGCGGTGCGCTGCGTTGCGAGGAGGAAGCGAGGTCTCGGTGGTCATGGCTAGTACTCCACGAGTGCGCCGGGCTCGTCGCGATCACCCGGATTGAGCGGGGCGCCGCGCCCCCCGAAGACATCCTTGCCGTAGCGCCGGCCATGGCGACGGTGGGTGCCGTGGAGGCGGTCGAAGATGGCGAGGTTCTGGCCGTAGTTGCAGTGGAAGTGCACGTGGTGATCGTCGTGGAACGCGCTCGACGAGTGCCACGGCAGCCAGTGCCGCATGCGGATCCCCGAGTGATCCATCATGTTGAACACCAGCACGTAGACGAGCAGCGCGATGAACGAGGCCACGTGCACGGGCAGCAAGAACACCGGCAAGAATGCGGTGGCCTGGAGCATCGTGAACTCCACCGGGTGCATGGTCACGGTGGCGAACGGGGTGGGCGCGACCAGCCGGTGGTGCCAGCGGTGCACGTGCTTGAACATGAAGCGACCGTGCAGGAAGCGGTGGGTGTAGTAGGCGGCTGCCTCGAGGCCCAGGAACAGCAGCACCGTGCTCGCGAGCGCGTACGCCAGGCCGTGCTCGTTCACGTCGAAGTAGAGCGCACTCACCCCGCGGGTCATCACGAAGTAGGCGAACGTTCCGCTCAGCAGGCCCCCGAGCGCCATGTTGCCGGCCGCCACCGCGATCGCCCAGCGATGCAGCTTGGCCGAGGCCCAGCGCTTGGGCTGGATCTTCCACTCTTGCGCGCCCTCGCGTCGCTGCACGTAGTAGCGGCGGTAGAGCCAGGTGCCAAAGCCGAAGTAGACGACCATGCCGCCCACGGCAGCCATGCCCACCAAGGCGGCCCACAGGCGCAAGCCAGTCAATCCGTCCATTGCGTACTCCCTAAGAGCGCCGTGGCTCACCGCGAAAGTGTCCGCTGCCCTAGCACTACGCTCAAGCCCCACCGCGAGATCGAGCGAGATTCGCCTCGTGAGCAGTCGCTCGCCTCGGGCGCTAGCCTGGCTGCCCTCGCCGCAAATCTTGCAGGTGGCTGCGTCGCTGCTCGTGTTCTTGCAGGACCAAGCGCTGCTCGAGGATCGCAGCGCGGAGCATGGGTGCGGTCTCGTCACTCGCCGCGGCCAGCTCGCCCTCGAGCACGGCGATCTTGGCCTTGGTGGTGTCGCACGCCAGCTGGGCCTCGGCGAGCTGATCGTGCAGCATGAGCCGCCGCTGTCCATCTTCGTGGCGGCGATCGTTGCGGAACGCGACCTGCGAGCCGAGGCTCTCGGTCGCTGCGGTGACGTCTTCGGTCATCCCGCTGACGTCGACGATCAGCGTTTCGAAGTACTGGTCACGCTCGTCGGACAAGACCGCGCGGGCCTGGCTCACCGCCTGACGGATCACCTGGTCGAGCTCGGGGATCAGGCAGGAGGTGCCGTCCTGCGCCACCTCGACCAGCGGCTTGCCGCGCCAGTCGGTCTCGAGCCGATACAGCTGCTCCTTGAGCGCGGCGCTGGCCTGATGGAACACGGCGCCCTGTCGGCGATAGCGCACTCCGCGGGCCGAGAGCCGCAGCGCGACGGTCGTGCCCGTCCCCACCACGCCGAGCAGCGCCGCGACATCGACCAGGCCCGTGGTGGAAGGGGTGCCGCCCAGCTCGAGCCGGTCTTGCAAGAAGAACAGGATCAGCGGCTGGAACGGCAGCAAGAACGCGAGCGTGAACAAGACGAAGGCCACCCCCATCACGAGCGCGTTGTAGCGGCGCTGCTTGGCCTCGAGCTCGGGCCGCTTGCTCTCGTACCACTTGATCGACAGCGGTCCCTCGGTGGCGTAGCGCAGCAAGAACAGCCAGCTCTGGGGGTCGTGCTGCTCGAGCGCGGCCAGCTGCTCGAGGTCCCCGTCGAGGCGCTTCCACAGCACCGCGAGCTCCTCGCGCGCGGCCTCGGTATCGCCGCGGTTCCCCGCGCGACCATCGAGTCGTTCGAATTGGTACAGCGGCAGCTCGGTCGACGCGGGCGTGGGGGCCATCGAGGCACGAGCATACGAGATCCGCCCGGGCCGACGGTTTGGTTGGGAGTTTGGCCGGGAGTTTGGGTGGAGCGCGGCGCCATGCTAGGCGGGAGAGGGATGCCTCGACCTTGGCCCGATGCCCTCGTCGCGCGGTCGCGCCGGCTCGCGATGCTGGGCGGCCTGGCGCTGGCGTGGGCCTCGCTCGCCGGCTGTGATCGGGGCGCGCAGACGCAGCCCGACGACAGCGGCGCGGCCGTGCGCGAGCGCATGGATGACGTGCTGCCGCACCCCGAGCCTGCCGGGGAGGGCGCGTTTCCGCTCGACCGCGCGGGCATCCTGCGCGAGCTGGCCCCGCTGCCCTTCGAGGCGCTGCTGGTGGTGTACGAGCTCGAGGGGCCGGGCGGGGTGAGCGGTCGCCTCGAGGTGCTGGCCCGCCCTGGCGGCTATCGGCGCGAGAACTGGACGGTCCAGGTGCCGCTCGGGGCGGAGGGCTCGCGACAGCTCGCGGGCTGGACGATTCAGACCCCCGAGGGCGTGTGGATCGACGGCGCGGCGGCGCTGGATCCCACGCCCGCTCCGCTGGGTGCGCTGGCCGATGCCTGGCTGGCGCTGCCGGAAGGCGCGCGTCGCCGGGTCGTGGAGCAGCTGCGCGCGCGAACCCAGAAGCTGGCGCAGGCGCGCGCGTCCGAGGCCGAGGCACCCGAGCAGATCCTCGACACGCCGTGCCACGTGACGCGCGTGGCCACGATCGAGCTGTGCCTGTGGGAAGCCACCGGACTGCCGCTGCGCTACGCGAGCGATGGGCTGCGGCTGCGCGCGATCCACATCGACGAGGCCGCGGGGATCGGGCCGCATGCGTTCGATCCCCCGGGGCCGCTGCTGCGCGCCGGGGTGCCGGGTCTCGATGCCGCCGCCGTCTTGGAGCGAGCGGCCCAAGGCGACCTCGGCGAGCTCGCGCCGTGGCTGCATGCGGGGCTGCGACTGCCCACGTGATCAACACTTCGCCCGCGAAGGTGTAGGATTCGGGCGATGGCCGAGCCACGCATCCAGAGCTTCGCGGAGTTTTGGCCCTACTACGTGGGTGAGCATCGCTCGCCGGTGTGCCGCGGGCTGCACTACTTCGGCACGACCCTCGCGCTCTCCACTGCGGCCACGGCCGCGGTCACGGGGACCGGCTGGCTCGTGCTGGTGGCGCTGGTGCTCGGCTACGGGCCGGCGTGGGTGGGGCACTTCTTCATCGAGCACAACCGCCCGGCCACGTTCAAGTACCCACGCTGGTCGCTGCTGTCCGATTTCAAGATGCTGGGCTTGGCGGTGCGCGGCAAGATGGGCGACGAGGTCGTGCGGCTCTACGGGAGCCGGGCCCCGGCCGCCGACGCACCGCAGCTGGCCTCGCGCTAGCGGCCGCTCACGCCTCGACGCGCACGAGCATCGCGGTGATGTTGTCGTTGCCGCCCGCGTCGTTGGCCTGCTTGACCAGCATGGTGGCCGCGGTATCGATGCTGGCAAAGCGGGTGGCGGTCTGCATGATCGTCTCGTCGTCGATCATGCCGCACAGGCCGTCGGAGCACAGCAGGTAGAGATCGTCGCGCGAGTACTCGTCGACGAGGATGTCGACGTAGACCTGCTCGGACAGGCCGAGCGCGCGCACCACCACGTTCTTGTGGGGGAACGCTTCCATCTCGGCGCCGCTCATCTCCTTCATGCGTCGGTAGTCGTTGAGCAGCGAGTGGTCCTCGGTGAGCTGCGAGATCTGATTGCGACGAATGCGATACACGCGGCTGTCGCCCACGTGCCCGATGAAGAAGCGCCCCTGCGCGAAGAACATCGCGTCGACGGTGCAGCCCATGCCCTTCTTGGACGGGTCGCTGCGCCCGGTCTCGTAGATCCGCGAGTTGGCGAGCTTGACCGCGGTGGTCATGCGATCGCGCTGCTCGTGCAGCGGCGGCAGGCGAAACGGAAACGTGATCGGCGGATCGGCGGCGGTGCGGCGGTAGTACTCGTCGATCGTCTGCACCGCGATCGAGCTAGCGACCTCGCCGCTCGCGTGCCCGCCCATGCCGTCGGAGACCACGGCCAGCGGCATCTCCTCGGGCAGCAGGAAGTTGTCCTCGTTGTGATCCCGCACCCGGCCGATGTCGGTCACGCCCGAGAAGCGCACGCGAAACTGACCGTCGCGGAAGCTGATGCTCATGCCGTGGCCACGGTACCAAGCCCCGGCGGCAGCCCACCAGCGCCGTGCCCCAGGGCCGACCGTCGAGGCCGTGCGGGCCCTTCGGCGAGCGATGGCGGGCGGACCTGGCTGGGCTCGGCGTCGGGCGTGAGAGGGGGGCCGCGTGCTAATCTGGCCCCGGATGAGTGCGGCAGACGCAGGCGCGGCCTCGGGGGCGTCCAAGCGGGTGAGCTTGGCGGCGGTGAGCGTGCCGCGGCTCCTGTTCGCGCTGCTCCATCAGCGCTTCACCGGCACCCTCGCGCTCGAGCAACCGGGGCCGCACCCCGGGCCCCGCACCGTGTGGGTGCGCGGGGGGATGCCCGTGTTCACCGACTGGGTCGCGCCCACCGAGGTCTTGGGGCGGGTGCTGCTGGGGCAGCAAGTCATCGACGAAGGACAGCTGTCGCGCGCGCTCGAGGCCATGGCGGCGCAGGGGGGCCTGCTCGGCACGCACCTGATGGCGCACGGCGCCATCGACCGGCCCCAGCTGCTCGAGGGGCTGCGCCGGCAGGGTGCCGGCAAGCTGGAGCAGCTGTTCGCGCTGCGCGAGGGCGAGGTCCTGATCACGCAGGGTGAGGCGATCGGGCCCGATGCGGATCTGCTCCCGCTCAACGTGCTGGGGCTGGTGCTCGCGGGCGTGGGGGCGAGCTACGACGAGGCGCGGGTGGCAGCCGA
Source organism: Nannocystaceae bacterium (assembly GCA_041600735.1). Taxonomy (GTDB): domain Bacteria; phylum Myxococcota_A; class Polyangia; order Nannocystales; family Nannocystaceae; genus Paraliomyxa. Next base: position 2,165 of record JBFIJN010000086.1, on the reverse strand, counting down.
GATGGGCGCTGCGCTCGCCGCTCCGCTGCGCGTGACCGGGGCGCTCGCGCGCTATCGATCGCACTTTCACTTTCGCCCCGAGGACGAGGTGATCCTGCAGGGCCTCGAGCAAGGCGCCGAGATCGGGCGGCTCGCGGCGCTGCCCGGCGTGCGGCCCCGGCGGGCGGCGCAGGTCATCTACGCGCTGTGGGCCTGCCAGATGCTGAGGACGGGGACGGCGGCCACGGCCGAGGGCACGACTGCGGCCAAGGCAACCGCGCCGACGCGCGGCTCGGCGCCGACGCGCGGCTCGGGGGCGACGCCCGGCTCGGCGACGGCGCGCGCGTCCATGCCGACGCCTGCCCCCGCCGCGCGAGCGTCCGCGCCGACGCCTGCACCCAGCGCGGGAGCGGTCACGCCAACGCCTGCACCCAGCGCGCAAGCGACGACTCCGGCTCCCGTGCCTCCCCGCGCCGCGACGGGGCGGGCGCGTCGCGAGACCGAGGTCGACGCCGAGACCTCGATGGCGGACGAGGCCAGCTTCTTGGCCGAGCTCGCGGCGCTCGAGGCCAAGATCGAGGGAGGGGACCACGCCTTCGACTTGTTTGGTGTGCCGCTGACGGCGACCAAGCGCGAGATCCGGGCGGCCTGGGGCGAGCTCAGCCGCCGCTTTCACCCCGACGCGCTGCAGGGCCGCGGCCTCACGCACCTGCGCGAGCGCGTCAACAAGGTGTTTGCAGCGCTGAGCGAGGCGCAGCAGGTCCTCGGTGATGCCGACCAGCGCGACAAGCTGCGCGACGCAATCGAGCGCGGCGAGCACGAGCCAAGCGCGAGAAACGACGCCACCGCGCGCGCGCATGCGGTGTTCCAGAGCGAGCTGCTGGCCAAGGAGGGCGACAAGCTGCTGCGCGCCAGTCGCTTCGATCGCGCGCTCGAGCGCTACAACGAGGCCGCCAAGCACAACGACGACGAGCCCGATCTCAAGGCTGCGATCGCCTGGTGCCGCTATCAGCTGTCGGCCAAGGGCACCACCGACGCCGCGCTGCTCCAGGTCGCGCTCGCGCAGGCGATCGAGCAGGCGCCTCGCCTCGCGCGAGCCCACTACTTCCTCGGCTTCGTGCTCGCCGATCTGGGCCGCAACAACGCCGCGATCGAGGCGTTCCGCACCGCGGCCAAGCTCGACCCGCGACTCATCGATGCGGAGCGACAGGCGCGTACGCTCAAGCTGCGCACGGCGGCGCCCGAGCCCGCGCCGAGCATGCTCGGCGGGCTCAAGGGGCTGTTCGGGGGGAAGAAGTAGCTACCGCGGGCCCGCGTTGCGCAGCGCGGCGAGCAGGTCGGCGGCGAGCGCTTCGCCGAGCTTGCGGCGCGCGGCGGCGTCGGCTCGCTCGTCGCTCACGTCGTCGGCTTTTACCTTGGCCTCGACACGGGCGCGCACTGCCCCGGTCCATGCGTCGCGGGCCTCGAGGGTGCCTTCGGCCTCGTACCACATGCGGCCGCCACTCTTCCCACCGGCAAAGCGCGTCTCGCAGGACAGCACGAGCAGAAGATCGATGCGGCCCGACATCGCGTCGGCGATGGTGGCCAGCCGCGACCCTATGCGATCGGGTGGAGCCGCGCGCAGGGCCTCCGTATCGCGCGGCGCAAGGGATCGGGGATCGCCGAGGCCTGCGGCTCGCAGCCGCGCCTGCACCACGGTGGCGGCTGGATCGCTTGCTTCCTCGGCACCGCGGCTAGCGACCAGCAACGCCCAGCGACCGAGTGCCACCGTGCGCGGCTCGAGGCGGATCTCGGTGTTTGGTGCTGCCTTACCGAAGGGGCCCAGCATGGCATCGCCATCGATCACGAGCCGGAGTGACGCCATCGGCACGCCATCGGCGAGCGTGATCCGAGCCTGGCCGTGGGCATCGCTGACGAAATGATCGAGCGCGAGCGAGTCCGTGCGATCGGTCTCCACGCGTAGCGGAAGGCCTGCCAGGGGTATGCCACGCCAGATCACGAACACGGTGGGCTCCCGCAGCGCGCGGCCGCTCGCCGCGACGGGCACGCCATCGGGGTAGGCGGACACGAATGCGAGGCCGGTCCCCAGCTCGGCGAGCGCGTGGTCGACCTCGTCTGTGGGAGGCGGCTCGCACGTGGCCCCGAACAGCTGCCGTCTCCGCAGGCATGCCTCGGCGGCCGCGTGG
>JBFIJN010000085.1:0-22046 GCA_041600735.1 Nannocystaceae bacterium | reverse complement strand
GCCCTCCGCCGAGCCGCGTCCGCGTCCGAGCAGCGGCCCCAACCAAACCGTCGTCCCGCCCTCCGCCGAGCCGCGTCCGCGTCCGAGCAGCGGCCCCAACCAAACCGTCGTCCCGCCCTCCGCCGAGCCGCGTCCGCGTCCGAGCAGCGGACCCAACCAAACCGTCGTCCCGCCCTCCGCCGAGCCGCCGCCGCCTCCTCCGAGCGCGCGACCGAGCACCACGGGCGACACCGTCATCGCCCCCGCTCCCGAGCCTCCGAGCACGCGACCGAGCAACACCGGCGACACCGTCATCCCCCCGTCCGCCGCGCCTCGCCCGCGAGCGCCGCAGACCACCAAGCCGAATGAGGGCGGCTGGAGCCCGCCGCAGAGCGACGTGCCCAAGCGCCGCGGGACTCGACGCAGCACGATGCCGCAGGTGCCCGGCACCCCGTTCACCCCGGCCACCCCCAGCAAGCCGAGGCCGAGCACCAGCCCGGCCCCCGCCGCGGGCGATGCTCCCGAGACGCCATCGAGCAAGCAGACCACGGCCCCGACCGCGGCCCCGATCGTCCCTCCGGTGCCCGTGCGCCGCGACGACACGATGATCGCCCCGCGACCGCCGCTGCCCTCGCGCGCACCGACGGAGAGGGTGATGAAGGGGGAGCCCATCTCGCCGCCGCCCGTCGCCGCGCGCAGCAGCGGGGGCACCGAGCCCTCCCCCACCGCCGAGGCCGCGCCGGCCGATCTGCGCCGCACGCAGGCCGGCCCGCCCCCGCGCGTCCCTCCGCCTCCACCCACCGGTGCCAAGGCCAGCGACGACGAGCGGGACGAGCCCGCGACGCCCCCGGCCCCGCCCGCGGAGCCCGACGCATGAGCACCTCCCAAGCCGCCGCGAGCGCCGCATGGGAAGCCAGCTTGGTCGAGGCCGCCTGGGCCGTGCGCGAGCACGCCGTGTGCCCCTACAGCGGCTTTGCCGTGGGCGTGGCGTTCCTCGACGAGCACGGCCGCCACTTCACCGGCGCCAACGTGGAGAACGCGAGCTACAACCTCGGCCTCTGCGCGGAGCGGGTCGCCCTCTATCACGCGCTCACCCACGGAGCCGGCCGCATGGTGGCCGTGGCCATCGTCACCGAGGCGCCCGTCCCCACCTCGCCGTGTGGTGCGTGCCGGCAGGCGCTGTGGGAGTTCGCACCGCAGGCCGCGATCCTCTTGGTCAACCGCACGGGTACGCAGCGCATCACGATGCAGGAGCTCCTGCCGTATGCGTTCGACGATTCCACGCTGCGGGCCACGGCGGCCGCGCAGCAGCCCGCGCCACGCTCTGGCTCCGACGAGTCCTGAATGGCCGCCGCGGGGGTCCGCCGCGCGCGTTGACCCACCGCCCGCTCGGCGCTTAGCCTGGCCACGGATGTCGTACTTCTCGGCTCGTGCCTCGACTCGCGTGCTCTCGATGCTGGCGCTCACCGCCATTGGCCTCGGCAGCGCATGCCTGGAGCCGATCCAGCTCGAGCCCGAGGGCTACAAGTACCGCGCGGTGATCCGCTGGACGAGCCACGGGATCCCCCACGTGCTCGCCGACGACGTGCCCAGCGCCACCTACGGCCAGGGCTATGCGTTCGCGCGACTCAACGGGTGCCTGCTCGCCGACCAGGTGCTCAAGGTGCGCTCGGAGCGGGCCAGCTTCTTTGGCCCCGGGCCCAACGACACCCACGTGCGCAGCGACCTCGTGCTGAAATTCCTCGGCGTCTACGCCAACGCCGAGGCCGGCATCGCCGAGCTCGAGCAGCGCGCCGAAGACGACGACAGCGATGCCCGCGAGCTGCTCGCGGTGCTCCACGCCTACGCCGACGGCTACAACGACTTCATCACCAAGCGCGCGGCCGAGCTCCCGTGTGGCGAGGAGCCGTGGCTGCGCGAGGTGAGCGTGCAGGACTTGCTCGCGCACTACATCGAGGTCGGCATGCTCGCGTCGAGCCGCCAGGCCCACGAGCTGATCTGGGCGGCCAAGCCCCCGGGGAGCGCCGGTCTCGAGCTCGACGACGAGCCCCGCACCACCCTCGCCGATCTGCGCGCCAATCGACCCGGCAGCAACGGCTGGGGCATCGGCAAGGAGCGCTCGGCCAACGGTCGCGGCATGCTCGTGGCCAACCCCCACTTCCCCTGGGAGGGCGAGCTCAAGCTCTACGAGAGCCACCTGCGCGTGCCCGGGCAGCTCGATGTCTACGGCGCCTCGCTGATGGGCGTGGTGGGGGTGCTGATCGGCTTCAACCCCGACATCGCCTGGACCCACACGGTCTCCGACGGCCAGCGGCTCACCGTCTACAACCTCGAGATCGACCCCGCCGATCCCACCCACTACATCTACGACGGGGCCTCGGTCGCGATGGAGTCGGTCACGCCCGAGGTGCAGGTGCTGCAAGACGACGGCACCATGGGCACGGCCTCGCACACGTTCTATCGCACGCCGCACCACGGTCCCGTGGTGGCCCTGCCCCCGCTCACCTGGTCGGCGATGCAAGCGTTCGCGATCCGCGACGCCAACGCCAACAACCAGCAGATGATCTCGCAGTTCCTGGGCATGAACCGCGCCCGCAGCATGGACGAGCTCCAGGCCGTGCACGACGAGGTGCGCGGGATTCCGTGGGTGAACACGATCTCCGCCAGCCGTGACGGCCGCGCCTGGTACATCGACGCCACCCCCACGCCCAACCTCAGCCAAGAGGCGATCGACGCGTGGCTCGTCGCGCGCGAGCAGGACTTCCTCACCATCCTCGTCGACGACAACGGCCTGGTGCTGCTGCCGGGCAACAGCTCCGTGTTCGCGTGGCAGGACGAGCCGGGCGCGCGCGAGCCGGGCCTGGTCCCGCTCGCCGAGGTGCCGCGCCTCGAGCGGCCCGACTTCGTGTTCAACGCCAACGACAGCCACTGGCTGACCAACCCGCTGCAGCCGCTCACCGGCTACTCACCGCTGCACGGGTTCGAACGCACGCCCCGCACCCCTCGCACCCGCATGAACGCGGTCACGCTGCTCGACACCGACCGCTCGATGTCGGGGGCCGACGGAAAATTCGATCTCGAAGAGCTGCGCGACGCGGCGCTGAGCGACCGCGGCCTGCTCGCCGAGCTGCTGCGCGACGCGGTGGTGGCCCGCTGTGACGGCGCAGGCCCGGTGCGCTACGGCGAGCAGAGCATCGGCATCAGCGCGGCCTGCAGCGCGCTGGCGGGCTGGGATCTGCGCCTCGATCTCGACAGCGTGGGCGCGGTGGTGTGGCGCGAGTTCCTCGGCGACTTCACCGGCGACTCCCACATCGACGCGGGCGCGCTGTTCGACATCGCGTTCGACCCCGACGACCCGGTGGCCACCCCACGCGAGCTCGCCGAGCCGCCCACCGATCCCTCCAAGGATCGGATCCTCGAGGCCCTCGCTGGCGCCGTCGTCCGCCTCCACCAGGCGCGCATCCCCATCGACGCCCCGCTCCGCGATGCGCAGTACACCGTGCGCAACGGCGAGCGGATCCCGATCCACGGCGGCAACGGCCTCGAGGGCGTGACCAACCTCGTGATCTACAGCGTGCTCAAGACCGCGCTGGGTGAGCCCCTCGCCCGAGGCATCGTGATCGACGAGGCCACCGATCTCACCGATCGCGGCTACGTGGTGAACTACGGCTCGAGCTTCGTGATGGCCATGAGCTTCACCGACGATGCCCCCGAGGCCTACGCATTCGTCACCTACGGTCAGTCCGACGATCCGAGCTCGCCCTACCACGTAGACCAGACCAAGGCCTTCTCCGAGAAGGCCTGGCGCAAGGTGCTCTACACCGAAGAAGACATCGCGAACGACCCCGAGCTCGAGGTCGAGGTCATCTTCGGCTATTAGTTTGGCCCCCCCGCAGCCGCGCCGGCGAGCGCAGGCAACCAGGTGCCCCCCAAGGGGGGCTCTTCAATGTGCTCCCGGGCGGACTAGGCCAGGCAACCAGGTGCCCCCAAGGGGGGCTTCTTCAATGTGCTCGCGGGCGACCAGGCCAGGCCTTGGATCACCAGACTTCGCAGACGTTGGTGGGGCGCATTGGCGTGCCTTCTTCGCACGAGAACGCCTCCCAGAACGTGGGGAAGTTGGAGAGCGGGCCGTTCACGCGGTAGCGGGCGTGGGAGTGCGAGTCGGTGAGCACCAACGAGCGCTCGGCCTCGGGCGTGGCGTGGGTGCACCAGATCTGGCCGTACGACACGAACAGCAGCTGCTCGTTGGTGAGACCCTCGACCATGGGCTCGGTGTCGCCGCCGTGCTCGGCCGCCCACGCCTTGTAGGCGCCGTGGGCCTGACGAATCCCGCCGAGGTCGGCGATGTTCTCGCCCAGCGTCAGCTTGCCGTTGAGCGGCAGTCCGGGCTGCACCTCGTAGCTCCCGTAGAGCCGCTCCACGCATGCGGCTCGCTCCTCGAAGCGCTCCACCACCGGGGCTCCCCACCACTCGGTCAGCCGACCCTTGCCATCGAACTTGCGGCCGGTGTCGTCGAAGCCGTGCGAGAGCTCGTGCCCCATCACCATGCCGATGCCGCCGAAGTTCATGGCCATCGGACGATCCGCCCCGAAGAACGGAGGCTGTAGGATGCCCGCGGGAAACACCATCTCGTTGCCCGACGGGTTGTAGTAGGCGTTCACCGTCGGCGGCGTCATGTGCCACTCGCCTCGCTCGACGGCCTTGCCGATCTGCCCGGCCCTGCGCTGCCATTCGAACCGCCGCCCGGCCAGCACGTTGGTCACGTAGTCGGCCCCCACGGCGAGCGCCCCGTAGTCGCGCCAGCGGTCGGGGTAGCCGACCTTGTTGACGATCGCGTGCATCTTCTCGAGCGCGCGCTGTCGCGTGGGATCGTCCATCCACTCGAGCCTCGGCAGCGCCTCGGCGAAGGCCTGCTCGATCTGTCCGATCATGTCGACCGCGATGCCCTTGCTGTCGCCCGAGAAGCGGCGCGCCACGAACTCGCGCCCCAGCGCCTCGCCGAGCGCGTCGTCGGTGGCCTCCACACAGTCGTGCCAGCGCGGCGTCGGCTCGTCTTGCCCGTTGAGTCGGCGATCGTAGAGCTCGAAGTGGGCCTTCGCGAGGCGGGCCGGCAGGTGCTTGCCCATCGCGAGCATCAGGTGCCACTGCAGGTAGGCCCGCCGCACCGGCCACTGCGCCTTGGCCCAGGCCCGCCCCATCGCGTCGAAGTACGCGGGCGGCGCGACGTTGAGCGTGCCCAGATCGGGGCGCCCGGCGGCCTCGAAGTACGCCTTCCATCCCAGCTCTGGGACGAGCTTGGCGAGCGCCGCCCGCTCGAGCGGGTTGCGCTGCGCATCGGGATCGCGCATCTCGTCGCGCGGCTTGGCGGCCCGGGCCAGCTGGGTCTCGAGCGCCACCACCTGCCCCGCGAGGCGCCGCGCGTCGTCCTCGTTCCCGACCGCCTCCAGCATCAGCGCCACGTGGGCCCGGTACGCCTCCCGCAGCGCCTCCGCCTCGGGCCCCTCGTCGAGGTAGTAGCTGCGGTCGGGCAGCCCGAGCCCACCCTGCCCCAAGTGCGCGATGTTGATCTCGGGGTCGTCGAAGTCGGGCTCCACGTCCACGCGAAACAGCGCGCGGCCGCCCACCTGGTGGATCTGCGCGAGCACGGTCATCGCCGCGGCCGGATTGCGCGCGCCATCGATCGCAGTGAGCAGCGGTCGCAGGCCCTCGAGCCCTCGCTGCTCGGCCGCGGCCTCGTCCATGCAGCTGGCATAGAAGCGACCGAGCTGGCCGCGCTCGCCCGAGGCGCTGGCGTCGGCCGCCGCGTCCTCTACGATCGCACGCATCGTGTCGCGGTTGGCATCACGCAGCGCGTGGAAGCGACCGTAGCGCGCCTGATCGGCGGGTCGCGGGGTCTCGGCCAGCCACTGTCCGCAGGCGTACTGATAGAAGTCGACGCAGGGGTCGGCCGCCTCGTCCATCACCGCGAGCACTTCGGCGCTCACCGGGCTCCGCTCGGGCGCCACCGCCTCGGGGGCCGCGACCGTCGGCCGCTTGGAGGGCGGTGGCTCCTCCATCGTGGTCTTGCACCCGAGCACCGCCAACGATAGCCACAGCGTTCCCACCCGCGATCCGGTCTGCATCGGCGGGCAGAGTGCCACGGACCGAGCCCGCGGCACGAGGACATCTCACACGTCGCGTCACGCCGATCGAGCGAAACACGACGGCGAGCACCGCTTGGCGGTCGGCTAGGCCGTCCTGACCTTCTCGCGGATGATGCTCTCGGCGAGGTCGGGAACGACCTCCCAGGCGATCGCCTCGAGCACCTCGCGGCTCAGCGATGCGATCACCTCGGCAACCTTGGGGTCGATGTTCCCCACGGTGGCGGCCTGCCGCAGGCGCTCGACCATGCCAGCGGTGGGGGCATCTGCGGCCGTGAAGGGAATCGGGATCGCGATGGGGATCGGTCCGTCGGAGGCCACCGCGGGCCGCGAGAGCCCGGTGGCGGCCGGCGTCGCGCGAGCGGCCACCGCGGGCTTCGACGCGGCGATCGGCTTGGCGGGCCGCGGCGCGGGCGCGGCAGCGACCGCCGGGGCCGGAGCCGGAGCGGCGGGCTTGGACGCGAGGCTGGCCGGGGAGATCGACGGCTTGCCGAGCGGAGCCCGGGCCGCGGCCGGCGGTGTCGACACGGTCGAGGGACGCGGCGTCGGGGCCACGGTCGGCGACGGCATTCCGGTCTGCGTGCGGTTCTCGGGCCGACGTCGGCTCGAGCCGGACTGACTGGCATCGGCCTCGGCGGCCACGGCCACGCGCGGCGCCTCGGCGGCCACGCGCGGCGGTGGAGGGGCGGCCACGGGCCCGCTGACCACCTTCGCGGGCCCACCCGCCGACTTGCCGAGCACCGCGGCGACCTTGTCGATGAGCTCTTGCGTGTCGAACGGCTTGGCCAGCCAGTCCTCGGCGCCGCAGCTCGCGAGCTGGGCTTGGTCGACCCCGGTCTGGTTGCTCACCAGCACGATCACCGGGATGCTCGCCGTCGCGGGCTCTTGCTTGAGCGCGCGACACACGTCGTAGCCGGACGGCTCGCCCGGCGCGAGCGAGGCATCGACGAGCACGACGTCGGCGCCCATCTGCTTGGCTCGCGCAACGGCCTCGGAGCCCTTGCTGACCGACGTCACGTCCGCTTGTTCGGCCGCGAACGTGATCTTGATCGCGAGCCGCATGGTCTTGCTGTCGTCGATCGCGAGGATCTTCGTGGGCATCGTCTAGGGCTCCTTGCTGGCCTTCGCAGGGGTACCATGGCCACTGTGAGCGGGTCAACGAACGGGCCGCCGCGGGCGCCCTCGCGGATGCCCCAGATCCTCGCTCCCGTGGGCCTGGACGACCGACCTGCGCTCGTGCCCCGCGAGTCCGACCGCCGGCTGACCGCGTTGCTAGACCGGCTCGCGGCCGATGTCGTGCTGCGCCACGCGGTCGGGCGTCGCGTGCTCGACCTCGGCCACGGTGCACCCAACGTCGCCGAGTGGGTCTCCAGCCGCGTCGAGCGACTCACGGTCGTCGACGCGGTGGATCTCGGTCGAGGGTCCACGATCCGCGTCCCGCTGCCCGATGCCACCTACGACTGCATCTACTCGTTGCGCACCTTGCCCCACCTGGGACACGACCGCGCGAGCTCCGAGGAGGCGCTGGGCTCGGCGCTCGAAGAGGTCGCTCGCCTGCTCGCGCCGGGGGGCACCGCCGTGCTCGCCCTCGACAACGCCCGCAGCCCCATCGGCTTGTTCCACGGGCTCCGACAGCTGCGCCGCAGCTTCGAGGGCGGGCCGCTCGTGATCGAGTCACCACGCGGGCTCACCCGCCTCGACGCGCTCTCGCGGGTCGTCGAGCGCCTGCCCGCCGCGCTCACCCCCACCGACCTCCACGGGGTGCGCGTGGTGATCGCCTCGGCCCGTCTGCTCTCGATCCCGCTGCTCGGCCGCGTGCTCACCCGCTGCGAGTGGCTGCTGCGCGATCAGCCCCTGGTCCGCCGTCTCGCCGCGCACCTGTTGCTCGTGGTGCGCCGCAATCGGATCCAAACGCAGTAGATTGAGCCCATGCCCGAGGCCATTCAGCGCGGCGCTTCGAGCCGAGCGCCCGCGGCGAGCGCCAGCCCTCGCCATGCGCGGATCCTCGTCGTCGACGACGAGCCGAGCATGCGCGAGTTCCTCACGATCTGCCTGCGACGGGCCGGTCACGAGGCCGAGGCCGCACCCGACGCAGCCACGGCGCTCGCCCGCATGGACGCGCACGGCTTCGACCTGGTGATCACCGATCTCACCATGCCCGGCATCGATGGCATGGAGCTGCTGCGGCGGGTGGTGGCGCGGGCCGACGCGCCGCTGGTCATCATGATCACCGCGTTCGCCACCACCGACACCGCCGTCGAGGCGATGAAGCTCGGCGCCTACGACTATCTCGTCAAGCCGTTCAAGGTCGACGAGATCCAAGTGGTGGTCCAGCGCGCGCTCGAGCGCGTCGACCTCGGCTCCGAGAACCGGCGGCTTCGCGACCAGCTGCGCGGGGTGTGGCGGCTCGACGGCATGGTCGCGCGCTCCACCTCCATGCAAAAGGTGTTCGAGCTGATCCGGCGCGTGGCCCCCACCCGCGCCAACGTGCTGATCCGCGGCGAGTCGGGCACCGGCAAGGAGCTGGTGGCCCGCGCCCTGCACACGTCCAGCGATCGCGCCGACGGCCCGTTCGTCGCCGTCAACTGCGGGGCGATCCCCGAGAACCTGATGGAGTCCGAGCTGTTCGGGCACGTCAAGGGCGCGTTCACGGGGGCCTCGGGCGCCCGCGAGGGGGTGTTCCTCGCCGCCTGCGGGGGCACCTTGTTCCTCGACGAGATCGGCGACGTGAGCCTGCCGATGCAGGTCAAGCTGCTCCGCGCGCTGCAGGAGCGCACGATCCGACCCGTGGGTGGTGACCGCGAGATCGAGGTCGATTGCCGCGTCGTCGCGGCCACCAATCGCGACCTCGAGGCCGCGATCGAGGCCGGCGAGTTCCGCAGCGACCTCTACTTCCGCCTCGATGTGGTGCAGATCGTGCTGCCCCCGCTGCGCCACCGCCCCGAGGACATCACGCCGCTCGTCGAGCGCTGCTTCGAACGCCTCAATCGCGAGCTGCATCGCGACCTCCAGGGCATCGCCCCCGAGGCCCACGAGTGGTTCCTGCGCCACGACTACCCCGGCAACGTGCGCGAGCTCGAGAACCTGGTGGAGCGGGCGGTCGCGCTCGAGAGCGGGCCGCGGCTCACCGCCGCCAACCTGCCCCAGCGCAGCGCGTCCTCGCGCGGCGCCGCCCCGACCATGCCCGAGCTCCCCGAGGACGGTCTCGACCTCGATCAGGCCGTGGCCGAGCTCGAGCGTCATCTCATTGCCGCCGCCCTGCGCCGCACCCAAGGGGTGCGCAAGGAGGCCGCCAAGCTGCTCAAGGTCAGCTTCCGCTCGCTGCGGTATCGACTCGAGAAGCTGGGCATCCAGGTCGGCGCTGGCGAAGCCGACGGCTAGTGCGGGGCAAAGCCCGGGAAGGCGTCCCGAAATCGGTACCCGTTCGATGACGCTCTGCGCACCGGTGACAATTCTCGTCCCGCGGCCGACGATTAACGGCCCGCCCATGCTCGGGGTTCCCCTCAGAGAAGCAGAAAACACCATGATTTCCTCGATTTCAACAGTGGCACGGAACCTGCTGACCATGTGTACCGTGCGAGCGAGCCCATCCGCCCGGCGAGCCTCCCGCTCCTACGGCTTCACGCTCATCGAGTTGATGGCGGTGGTGGTGATCCTCGGTGTGCTCGCGGTGGTCGCCATCGGCGCCTACTCCCGCCACGTTCGCAACGCCCACAAGACCGAGGTCATCTCGGACCTCTCCAATCTCTCGCTGCGGCAGCGAACCTTCCGCGCGGTCCAAGGCCACTTCGCCAGCTCCACCAACTGTGAAGGTCCCACCTGCATGTACCCGCTCGGCACCGCGCTCGCCAGCGCCCAGGGACCGGTGACATGGGATGTAGGCGACGCTGGCTACACGCGCGCCGGGCAGGGCGACGACGAGTACTTCCGCGGCGGCGGAGCCGTGCACGGCATGGACGCGCTGCGCTTCCTCCCCGACGGGGCCAACTCCTGGTGCGGCTACGCGACGATCTCGGGCCACGGCACGCGCTCGACCGATCCCGCGACCGCCGATGAGCCCCCTTCGTTCACCCTGGCCACCCAGGTATTCCCCGCCGGCTCCGATGCCTACTACGCACGAGACTGGTTCTACAGCTACGCCTTGTGCGACTTCGACTTCGACGGCGAATACTGGGCCTTTACGGCCACACATTATGATGACGCAGTGAATTACGGTACCGACGCATCTGGCACCTACCGCGAGAACGAGTAATCCGCTCGCGACAGGCACGAGTTTTCTTCATCAAAACGGGGCGACCCAGGCTTCCAGACGGAACAGAGCAAGGACGGCAGGAATCATGTACGTAGACATCAATAAGTGGAAGAAGGCGCGAGGCTTCACTCTCATCGAGCTGATGATCGTGGTGGCCATCCTCGGGATCCTCGCGGCAATCGCAGTACCGGCGCTCACCAAGTACATGCGGCGCAGCAAGACCAGCGAGGCGCGTGTTCAGATCGCCAAGGTCTTCGACGCGGCATCGTCATACTTCAACGAGGAGCACGTCGAGCGTGGCGAGGTGCAGGTCATCGGTGCCGGCGGTGCGATCTCCGATCTTGCGCCGCACCGCTGTCCGCACCAGTCGGGCCAGGAGACCGGCCTGTCGCAGGCGAACATCACGCCGGACATCGGCACCAACTGCAACCTCGGGCCTGGCGGTCGCTGCGTCCCCGCGCAAGGCGGCGGTGGTCCTGGCTACTACGACATCGCGCTGTGGAACGACAACCGGGTGTGGAACTCGCTCAACTTCCAGCAGGAGCAGGCCCACTACTTCCACTACAACTTCCAGGCGAGCAACTCGGCCGCGGGTGGCTTCGGCGCGTGCCAGTTCACCGCGCAGGCCTTCGGTGACCTCGACGACGACGCGATCTACTCGACCTACGAGCGCGCGGGCGCGGCGGACGAGAACGGCGTGAACGCAGCGGCGGGTCTCTACATCGACCAAGAGGTCGAGTAGCCCCCAAGCGGACCTCGAGATGGCCCCCACGGGGGCATCTCCTCAGGATGGCGCCCACGGGGGCCATCTCCTCAGGATGGCCCCCACGGGGGCCATCTTCTTTGGTTCCGAGCCACCTCGCTTCGATGCACGCGAAGGCGGGTTATCCTGGGTACGCGGATGCGTCGGCTCGTCGGGATCATGGTGCTCGGGGGACTCGTGGGGGCAACCTGCCTCGTGCACGAGCGCGTGGACGAGCGGCGAGCCGCGCTGCCGCCGGCCGAGGACCTGATGGTCTTGCCCACGCCACGCACGCTCGAGCTCGTCAGCCTCGGGTACCGCGAGGCGCTGGCCGATCTGCTGTGGGTGCGCGCGCTGGTGTTCGCGGGCGAGAGCCTCGGGCACAGCGACACCGCGCTCGTCGAGCGCCACGTCGAGGCCATCAGCGCACTCGCACCTCGCTTCCACCGCCCGTACCTGTGGGGTGGCATCACCGCGATCTACAGCGGCGAGGGCACCATCGATCGCGAGCTCGTCGAGCGCGCGGCTCGGATCTATCGCGCCGGGCTGCAGCGCTTCCCCGAGAGCCACGAGCTGCTCTACGCGCTCGGCATGCTGCTCACCCACCAGGTCGGGTCCACCCCCGGCTACAGCGAAGAAGAGAAGCGCGCGAGCGCGGCCGAGGGCATCGACCTGGTACGCAAGGCCGCCGCCTACGGGGCCGATCCACTGGTGCGTCGCTACGCGGCCACGCTCATCACCGAGCACGCCACCGATGCGCTCGCGATCCAGTTCCTCGAGAGCCAGCTCGGCCAAGCCGAAGACGAGGAGCACCGCCGACTGCTGCGACGCAAGCTCGGCGGCCTCACCAGTCGCGAGTCGGTCGAGCGGATCGAGCGGATTCGCGAGGCCTTCGTCGTCGAGCAGCACGCGGCCATGCCGTACCTGCCCGACTCGCTCTACGCGGTGATCCGCCCCGAGGGCAGCCCGCTCGCGCAGGCCAACGAGCGGTAGTCCTGCCCGGAGCTCCGAGGGAGCTCCGGGTCTAGGGAACTAGCCGCCCTTGACGGTCTGGGTCTGGCCGTCGCCCACGGTCACCGTCTCGGTCGTCGAGGGGCGACCCGAGGCCCACGTGAACTTGACGACATGCTTGCCCGGAGTGACCGCGACGTTCATCACCGGCGTGGTGCCGACCGACTTGCCATCGACCGAGACCTTGGCCGGAGGTACGCCCGCCTTGGTGCCGATGCGCAGGGTGGCGGTCTTCGCCACCGAGGGCTTGGGCTTGGAGCTTCCGCCGCCACCACCACCGCTGGTCTTCTTCACCGGCGTGGGATCGGACTTCACCTTGGTGGTGGAGCCGGACTCGCCGTCGTCGCTCTTGGTCAGCGTGACCTTGACGGTCTGCGTGGCCTCGCCGGTGAACGCGACCGGCTGGCGCAGCGAGGTGTAGCCGGGCGCGCTCACCTCGACCTCGTAGGAGACGTCGGGGTTGCGCACGACGGGCAGCTGCCCGCCATTGGTCCCCGTGCCGACCAGCTGCCCGCCCGAGAGGAGGCTCGCCTTGGCCTCCGCAGGGACCAGCTCGAACGAGAGCTTGACCGCCTTGGGCTGCAGCACGATGGACGGAACGGAGAGCCCCGCCTCGGTGACATCCACCTCGGTTGCGAACTCGAGGTGCGCGGGATGGGTGATCTTGACCTGGTGCTTGCCGGGGGTCACCGAGGTGACGAACGGTGAGGCGCCCGAGAGCTCCTTGCCGTCGACCTCGACCTTCGCGTCGCTCGGCGTGACTTGGATCGTCAGCGCACCCGGGGTCGCGGCGGGGACCGACTTGGCCTCCTCGCGCGGGCTGCCGCCGGCTTCCTCGACCGTAGCTCCGCCGCCTCCGCCCTTCTGGCCGGCGCGATCCTTGAGCATCACGTAGATGCCCCCGAACGCGGCGCCGAACAGCACCAACAGCGCCAGCACGATGATGACGATGGGCCCGACGTTGGACTTGCGCGGGCGATCGTCGTAGTCGAAGCCCATGCCCCCGCCAGGCGGCATGGCCGGACCAGGCCCCGTGGGCACCATGCCCGGCGCGCCAGCCCCCATCATCATGGACTGGGGGTTGTAGCCCTGCATCGACGGGTGGGGCGCGGTGTAGCCGGCCCCCCCTTGCTGCTGCATGGGCGATCCCATCATGGGTTGGCCCATCGGCATGCCTTGCTGCTGCTGCTGCTGCTGCTGCTGCTGCTGCTGCTGCTGCTGCTGCTGCATGCTGGGCGCGGAGGGCATCTGCCCCGGCATCCCCGGATAGGGCGCCATCATCTGGCCGGGCACCATCGTCATCCCCTTGTCGGCAGCGGCCTCGGCGGCGGCAGCGGGGGGGATCACACTGGGGTACGGGCTGGGCACGGATCTCGGCGCGCTCAGCTCGACCTTGGTCGGCACACTCGAGTCGGAGCCGGCGATCTCGCCGTCCTTCTCGTCTTCGAACAAGCGGGTCTCGAGCTCCTCGTCGTCCCAGTCGAATTCCGACGAGGGTGCCGTAGAGGCGTAGCTCGCGGTGGCCTTGGGCTTGGCCGCGCCGCGCGGCTTGGGCAGCGCTGGCGAAGCTGCCGCGGCCGCGGCCGCGGGCGGGCTGGCGGCGAGCGCCGCGACGTGCGAGCCGATCGGCACGGTGGGCGGATCGGGGGGCGGCTTGCCACGACCCGGGGCTGCACCACGCGGCTTGCCGCCAGGCGGGGGCGGCAGGTTGCGCGAGGTCGTCATGACCATCGTCTTGCGCTTGGGCGCTCGCTTGCCGCCGCCATCGTCGGCAGCTTCGGCGGGCGCGGCCGCAGGACGAGCGCGCGGGGGTGGAGGCGGCGGGCGACCCCCCGGCGGGGGCGGAGGCGGACGACCAGCCGCGGGCGCGGCCTTGTTGGACCCGCGCCCGTTGTGCTTGAACTGCTCGGGCCGCAGGTCGGCCTGCAGCGCCGCCTTCTCCTTCTCGTTCTCGATCTCGCGCGCGTAGTTCTCACGCATCCACGCAGCGAGATCCTTGCGGCTGTAGAACAGCCCCTGCGCGAACATGAACGCCTGCAGCTCGTCGTGCAGCTCGATCGACGACTGGTAGCGCTGCTCGGGCTCGCGAGTGAGCGCCTTGTAGATGATGTTCTCGAGCGGCTTGGGAATGTTCGGGTTGACGGTCGAGGGCCGCGGGACATCGACCGCGCGAACCTTCTCGAGCGTGGCGAAGTCGGTCTCGGCTTGGAACAAGCGCTGCCCACACAGGATCTCGAACAGCACGACGCCGACCGAGAACACATCGCTGCGGCGGTCGAGCGGCATGCCGCGGACCTGCTCTGGGGACATGTAGCCGAACTTGCCCTTGAGGATGCCGGCTTGGGTGCGAGAGGCTCGACCGGCGGCCTTGGCAACGCCGAAGTCGATGAGCTTCACCTCGCCTTCGAAGGACACCAGGATGTTCGGCGGGCTTACGTCGCGATGGACGATGCTGAGCGGCCGGTTGTACTTGTCCTTCTTGTTGTGGGCGTAATCGAGACCCTCGCAGATCTTCATGATGATGTAGCAAGCCTGTGCGACGGGCATCGGCACGGATTGCTGCTGGCCGCGCTGAAATAGCGCGCGAAGATCACGACCGGCGACATACTCGAGGGCGATGTAAAAGCTGTCGTGCTCGTTACCCAGGTTGTAGATCTGCGCGATGTTGCCGTGGTTGAGCTGGACGGCGATCTTCGCCTCGTCCTTGAACATCGCGATGAACTCGTCATCCTCGGCGACGTGCGGCAAAATGCACTTGACCGCGACGGTGCGCTCGAAGCCCTCTACGCCATACTCCTTGGCCTTGTAGACCTCGGCCATGCCGCCGACGCTGATGCGCTCGAGCAGCAGATACGGTCCGTACTGCGTGGGTAGATTCACCGACGGCTCCCGATGTCGCGGGCGGGTCGCCGCGACCCGCGTAGAGTCTGGTCGCACTCGACCGGCATGACGGCAAGGATGGCCAACCTACGTGCCAGCCCGCACGATCGACGTACGGGGGCAGCACGCCCAGAGGCCTGCCAGGGCCCACAGCTGAGGGAGGTGGCCCGCGTCATCGGATCGATGGCGTGCAACGGAGACAAATCGAGGCCGATGATACACTCGGAGGTGAGGACATGCCGAATTCGGGAAACGGAGACCCCACGGACCCGCTGCGCGCCGTAGGAGGGCGAGCTACGGGTCCATTGTCGCACCCGCAGACCGTACCGGCGGCTGGTGCTGCGGCCCCCACCGAGGGCTCCACGGCCCCCCCGGCGGCCACGGCGGCCGGGTCGCTGCGGGGATCCCCGCAAACCGACGCAATCGCCTCCGCGCTGGCCAGCGGGGCGATCGACGCCCAGACGGCCCGCGCCCAGCTCATCGATCTCGCGGTGCGGGCCCAGGTGCCGCGGGATGCCCCGGCCGCCACGATCGACGCGATACGCGCAGAGGTGGAGGCGCTGCTGGGGAACAACCCGATGCTCGACCGCCTGCTCCGCCCCTGAGCCGGCCGGCCCGGCATCCCCTGTACAGATCGCCTGTGCAGACCGTTGCACGCCGAATCGCGGCTAGCCCGTGGCCCGGGGTGGGTGGAGGAGCACCTCGACCTCGGGCTCGACCTCGAGGTGGTGGGTGTCGAAGCGCCGCAGGACGTCGACCAGGATCTGGACGCGCTCGGGGGGCTTGAGCCGGCGGTCGATGATCGCCCGGTACTCGCCGCGCACGCGGCAGAGCCCGCCCGTGCCCTGGACCAACCCGGCCATCGGCTCGTAGCTGACGCGCACGCCCAACGCGTCGGCGAGACGCTCGAGCACCTCGAGCTGCTGCTGCACCTTCATCGCTTCGATCACCAGCGTCGCTCGGCGACGCGTCGGAAGCTTGCCGCAACGCTCGTTCGAAGCAAAGGCCGGCACCCCCGCGAAATCGAGGGTTGGTGGCGGTTTTCGACCGATCGATCCCGTGATCGCATGGGGATCGCACCGAAGCGATCTGGCACGATCTGGGCGATCCGGGGCGATCCGAGGCGATCCGAGAGATCGTCTCAGCCTTCGGATTCGGCGGCCGCCGACGCCACCGGGAGGGTGAAGCACACCGCAGTGCCGCGCCCAGGCTCGCTCTCGGCCCACACCTCGCCGCCGTGCGCGACCACGAGGTTGTGCACGATCGAGAGCCCGAGCCCGGCGCCGCCGTGCGCCCGCGTGGGGCCCGAGTCCACCTGGTAGAAGGCCTCGAACACGCGCCCCAGCTGCTCCGGCGCCATCCCGATGCCGGTGTCGCGCACGGTGATGCGGACCGCATCGGGGTCTTCCTCGCCGAACAGAGTCTCCTCTTGGAACGGACGACGGATCGGCGCCATGCGGGCATCGATCGTCACGTGACCTCCGCTCGGCGTGAACTTGATCGCGTTCCCCAGCAGGTTGACCAGCACGCGCTGAATCTTCTCGGCGTCGACGAGGACCGCGAGTCGCAGCGATGAAGGCTCGTGGATCGTGATCCCGGCCTGCTCGGCGGAGAGTCGCACCGCATCGATCGCGCGCGACAGCAGCGCGGTCAGCGGGTGGGGCCGCAGCTGCAGGCGCACCGAGCCGCCCTCGAGCTGCGACATCTCGAGCAGGTGGGTGATGAGCGAGAGCAGCTCCTCTCCCCGCTCGAGGATCGTCTGCACGTACTCGCGCTGCTCGGCCGAGAGCGGGCCCGCGAGGCTCTCGAGCAGCATCTCGGAGAACCCGATCACCGAGGTCAGCGGCGTGCGCAGCTCGTGCGACACGGTGGCGAGGAAGTTGCTCTTGAGCTTGTCGAGGTGCTGGAGGTGCTCGACGGCACGCTGCAGCTCGGCATTGCGGGTGGTGAGCTCGCGGTGCGCCTCGGCGCTCACGGCCAGGTGCATCTGCGAGGTGACCCAGGCTGCGAACGCGGTCTGGAGCATCTGCCCCAGGAGCCCCGTGACGGCATCGCACAGCCGCGCCTCGATGGCTCCGCCCGCGTCGGTGCGGCGCGCGAGCACCAGCACGCCGACTCGCTCGGCCCCGGCGAACAGCGGACGCACCTCGAAGTGCAGCCCGTCGAGCCCAAAGCTCCGCTCGCCGCCGCGGCGCAGGGTCGCGAGCGCCTCCGGAGGCAGCGTCTCCCACCGCGTGAGCGCGCCGACGGGTCGGCTGGCCACGGCGAACAACGGGCCATCGTCGCGAAACAGCGCCAGTCCCTCCACGCCTCCGGCCACGAACGGCGCGAGGCTGCGCGAGATGTCGGCCTCGGTCACGAGCTCGTGCAAGCCCGGCTTGCGGTCGGCCGGTCCCATCGCCATCGCTTCGATCACGGACACGCGACGGCACCCCCCAGCGCCCGCGCGAGCTCGGACGACACGTCATCGGGATCGACACCGAAGCGCTCGCGAAAGCCGTAGCGGTGGTCGAGCTTGCGCCACGAGACCGACGCGAGCCCGAGGAACGTCTCCGCCACGCCCTCGCCCCGCAGGGCCACCGCGGTGTAGACGGGCTCGCTGCCCTTGGCGCGGATGCGTGCGACCTCCTCGTCGCTGCGGATCCCCGGGAGGTCGCGCTTGTTGAGCTGGATGACGACGCCGATCTCACTCATGGCGATGCTGTTCTCGTGCAGGTTGGCGCGGAGATCGGCAAAGCTCTCGTTGTTGGCGCGCGTCTGACTGATGCGCGAGTCGGCCACGAACGCGACGCCGTCGACCCCCTGCAGCACGATCTTGCGCGTGGTGTTGTGGATCACCTGACCGGGCACGGTGAACAGCTTGATGCGCAGCGAGAGGCCGCCACCCAGCGACAGCCGCAGCGGCAACAGGTCGAAGAAGAGCGTTCGATCGTCGCGGGTGTTGAGCGTGACGAGCTCGCCATCGGTGTGTCCCTGCATGCGCCGGTGCAGCATCTGCAGGTTGGTGGTCTTTCCGCTCAGCGCCGGCCCGTAGTAGACCAACTTGAGCGTGATCTCGCGCCGCGGCATGTCGATGAACACCATGGACGCACAGACCTCGGCACGTCATCGTAGCAGGCATTGGGCCGATTCTCGACGACGCGGCCGGGCACCCGCGATCAGAGCGGGCGCTCGGGCTCCAGCGCGGAGCGCTGCGCGTGGCGCCGCGGCAGCGCGCGGGGCAGCGCCGCGCAGGCCTGCTCGAGCCGCTGCAGGGCCTCGGCGACCTCGGGCGCGCCGCTCAGCACCGGAGTCTCGACGACGACGGTCACCAACTGGTCCGCTCGCGCGCCCTGCCCCTTGGTCGCGACGCCCTTGCCCCGCAGCCGCAGCTTGGTCCCGCTGCGCACCCCAGGTGGCACATCCACGTGCACCAACCCATCGACGGTGGGCACGGGGACCTTGGCGCCGATCGCCGCCTCGTGGATCGAGATCGGAACCTCGCAGTGGATCTCGTCGCCCACGCGGCGCAGCCACGGGTGCGGGGTGACGTTGACCGTGACCCGCAGATCGCCCGCCGAGCCGCCGAAGCGCCCCGGCTCGCCTTCGCCCTGGAGCACGCGCTCGGCCCCGGCCTCGGTACCGGGCGGAAGACGCACGCGAAACGATCGCGACTGACGCCGAGTCCCGTGACCGCGACAAGCCTGGCACGGATCGAGCTGCTGCAACCCCAGGCCGCTGCAGCGCCCACACGTGGAGCGACGCGAGAGCAGCCCGTCGCCCTTGAGCTCGCCCTTCCCCCCGCACATCGGGCACGGCTCGGGCGGGCGCCCACCGGGGCGAGTCCCGAGGCCCTCGCACGATCCACAGGGACCAGGCGCTTCGAATTCGATCTCGTGGGAGGAGCCGCGCACCGCGTCTTCGAACGCGACCGTCAGCGTGTAGCGAAGATCCCGACCGCGGCGTCGTCGCTCGCGGCGGGTGCCGAACACGTCGCCGAACACGTTGCCGAGCAGGTCGCGGGCCGACGGGCCCCCCCCTGCCCCACGCCGCAGCTCGATGCCCTCGAGCCGCTGGGTCATGTCGTAGCGCGAGCGCCGAGCCGCGTCGCCCAGCGTGTTGTAGGCCTCGTTGATCTGGCGGTAGCGCTCCGCGGCATCGGGCTCGCCTTGGTGCCGATCGGGGTGCCACTCGAGCGTGAGCCGGCGAAACGCCTTCTTCACCTCGTCGGGTCGCGCGCGGCGGTCGATGCCCAGCACCGCGTAGTAGTCGTCGGTGGCCATGAACGAAGTGCACCAGAGGAACCGACTACTCGGGTCCGGCGTCGGCGAGCATCGCCTCGTAGATCTGGTGCGAGGAGTTCTCGAGGGCCGCGAGGGCCGAGGCCAGCGCCGCGGGGTCCGGGTGGGCCTCGAGCACTTCCTCGAGCCGCGCGGTGTCGCGCTCGATGTCCTCGCGATCGGCCGGCACCAGCGCGGCGCCGTAGACCTCCAGCGAGCGACGACAGGTATAGATCAGCGTCTCGGCGCGGTTGCGTAGCTCGGCGACCTCGCGGCGCAGCCGATCCTCGGCCTTCTTGGCCTCGGCCTCGGCGGCCAGCGCTGCGATCTGGGGCTCGGCGAGCCCCGAGCTCGGCTGCACGGTGATGCTGGTCTCGCGTGCGGTGCCGAGGTCCTTGGCCGAGACCCCCAGGATCCCGTCGGCATCGATCTCGAACGTGACCTGGATCTGCGGCACGCCACGCGGGGCGGGCGGGATGTCGGTGAGCTGGAAGCGCGCGAGGCTCTTGTTGTCCTCGGCCATCTCGCGCAGGCCCTGCAGCACGTGGATGTTGACCACCGGCTGGTTGTCGACGGTGGTGCTGAACACCTCGGACTTGCGCGTGGGGATCGTGGTGTTCTTGGGGATGAGGCTGGAGAACACGCCGCCTTGGGTCTCGACGCCGATCGGCAGCGGCACCACGTCGAGCAGCAGCACGCCGTCGACGTTGCCCTCGAGCACCGCGCCCTGGATCGCAGCGCCTGCGGCCACGACCTCGTCGGGGTTGACCGACTTGTTGGGCTCGCGCCCGAACAGCTGCTTGACGCGCTCGACCACCATCGGCATGCGCGTCTGCCCGCCGACGAGCAGCACCTCGTCGATCTCGCCGGGCTCGAGCTCTGCGTCTTGCAGCGCCTGCAGGCACGGGCCCACCGTGCGCTCGATGAGGCTCTTGGTCAGCGTCTCGAGCTGGCGGCGCGAGAGCGTGGCCGACAGGTGCAGCGGCTGCCCCTTGGGCGCGGCGATGAACGGCAGGTTGATCTCGGTCTCGAGCGCGAACGAGAGCTCTTGCTTGGCCTTCTCGGCGCCCTCCTTGAGCCGCTGCATCGCGAGCTTCTCGGTGCGCAGATCGAGCCCGTGCTCGCGCTGGAACTGCTCGGCGCACCAGTCGACGATGGCGTGATCGAAATCCTCGCCGCCCAAGAACGTGTCGCCCGCGGTGGCCAGCACCTCGAACACGCCCTCGCGCATCTCGAGCAGCGAGATGTCGAAGGTACCGCCCCCGAGGTCGTAGACCGCGACCACGCGGCTGTCTTGGCGCTCGTGCAGCCCATAGGCGAGCGTGGCGGCGGTGGGCTCGTTGATGATGCGCTCGACGGTCAGGCCCGCGATCTGCCCGGCGTCCTTCGTGGCCTGGCGCTGCGCGTCGTTGAAGTACGCGGGCACGGTGACGATGGCCCGCGTGACGGTCTCGCCGAGCACCGCCTCGGCGGACTCCTTCATCTTGGCCAGCACCGCCGCCCCGATCTCGCTGGGCGAGTGATCGCGCCCCCACACCCGCACCCAGGCGTCGCCGTTGGCGGCCTTGGTGAGCGTGTAGGGCAGCAAGCGCTCGAGCGCCTGGATCTCGGGGTCCTCGAGCTTGCGCCCGATGAGGCGCTTGGAGGCGTAGACGGTGTTGGTGGGGTTGGTGGTGGCCTGGCGCTTGGCGATCTGGCCGACCAGGCGCTCGCCATCCTCGGTGTAGGCCACGACGCTGGGCGTGGTGCGGCTGCCCTCCGCGTTGGAGATGACGCGTACCTCACCGTCGACCATCGCGGCGACGCAAGAGTTGGTCGTCCCCAGGTCGATGCCGATGATTCGGCTGCCGCCGCCTCCGCCCATGCGCTACGACTCCGAGCCGCCGCTCGATCCCGCCCCGGCAATGATGACCCGTGCCGGCCGCAGCAGCCGCTCGCCGAGCTTGTAGCCCTTCTCGAATTCGCGGATCACCACGCCGGGCGCGTGATCGGGCGAGTCGATCTGCTGGAGCGCGTCGTGGATCGCGGGATCGAAGGGCACGCCGACGGCGGGCACGGGCTCGATGCCTTGCTTCTTGAGCCCGCCCAGGAACTCGTCGCGAACCATGCGCAGGCCCTTGACCACCTGCTCGATGTTGGCGGCCGCGTCCTCGGAGGCCTGGGCCGCGACGGGCTCGGCGATCTCGAGCGCGCGATCGAGGTTGTCGACGGTGGGCAAGAAGCTCATCAACAGCGACTGCGTCTTGCGGGTGACCGTGTCGTCGGTGTCGCGCTTGATCCGCTTCTTGTAGTTCTCGTGGTCGGCGACGGCCCGCAGCCACTTGTCCTTCAGTGCGGCGATCTCGGCGTCCTTCGCGGCGAGCAGCGCATCGAAGTCGACCGTCTCCTCGAGCTCGAGGGTCGCCACGTCGTCGTCGCCTTCGCCTTCGCCTTGGCCTTGGCTCATGGAAGAAACGGCAGCCTCGGCCTCGGCCATGGTGCGCTCGATCTCGGCGCTCATCGGGTCAGCGCCTTGGTCGGGGTCTTGGTCATTGGTGGGGCTCATGCTGTTCGAGAATCCGATCTTACCGCAGCACCACGAGGGAGCTGACGGCGACCCAGGGCGAGCCGCCGACTCACGCGCACATTCGCGCTGCGAGTGCTCGGGCCGCGTACTCTACCAGAGGAATCATGGCGGCGTAATCCATGCGGGGCGACCCTAGCAGGGCCACTGCGCCTCGATCCGGCCCACCACCGGCCACGGGAATACGGCACCCCACCAGGCTCAGCCCGGGCTCCGCATC
>JBFIJN010000084.1:0-22053 GCA_041600735.1 Nannocystaceae bacterium | reverse complement strand
CACATCAGCTGCCTCGAGAACGGCAAGGCCCAGCCCAGTCGCGAGATGGTGCTGGTGCTCGCCTCGGCGCTCGACGTGCCGCTGCGCGAGCGCAACGCGCTGTTGGTCGCCGCCGGGTTTGCCCCGCTCTATCGCGAGAGCGGCATCGCCGAGCCGCAGATGGCCCACGTGCGGCGCGCCCTCGACTTCATCCTCGAGCGCCAGGAGCCGTTCCCCGCGCTCGTGGTCAACCGCCGCTGGGATCTGCTGCTCACCAACCGCGGCGCGCAGCGACTCATGCGGCACCTGCCGCTCGATCTGGCCGCGCTGGGCCCGCTGGCCCGCAACGCCATGCACATGCTCTTCCACCCCGGCGGGCTGCGGCGCTACGTCGTCAACTGGGAGGAGGTCTCGCGCGTCGTGATGGCGCGCCTGCACCACGAGGCCCACGAGGACGCGCTCGGCGAGGAGCTGCGCCCCCTCGTCGACGCGCTGATGGCCTACCCCGACATGCCCCAGGCCTTCCGCGAGCCCTCGCCCGCGCACGCGAGCCAGGTGCTGATCCCCGTGCACACGCGCCACGAGGGTGTCGAGCTGCGCATGTTCACCACCGTGACCACGCTCGGTACGCCAATGGACATCACCGCGCAGGAGCTGCGCATCGAGTGCTACTACCCGGCCGATGATGCGAGCGAAGCGTGGCTACGCGGGGGCGGGCAGGACTGAGCGGTAGCGCCTCGCGGGCACATGCGCATCGAGACCAGCGGGGCGTATCCTCGCGCTCGTGATGCGCTCGTTCCACCTCGCCCTGCTCTCGCTCGCCGTGGCCGCCTGCCGCCCCATCTCGGCGGCCCCCGTCACGCAGCCCCCCGCGACCCCGGCCCCCGCGACGGCGCCCGCCGACGCCTCCACCCCGCTCACCCGCGCGCAGATCGAGGCGATCGTGAGCGCCGAGGATCGCGACGCCTCCGATCGCGAGGCCGACGTGCGGCGGGCTCCGGTCGAGCTCTTGCTGTTCATCGGCCTCGCCCCGGGGATGAAGGTCGCCGATCTCGGGGCGGGCATGGGCTACACGACCGAGCTGCTGGCGCGCGCGGTGGGGCCCACTGGCGTGGTCTACGGGCAGAACCCGGCGTTCGTGCTCGAGCGCTTTGCCGAGAAGGGCTGGTCGGAGCGGCTCGCCAAGCCGGTGATGGCCAACACCGTGCGCCTCGACCGTGAATTCGTCGACCCGTTTCCCGCCGATCTGCACGATCTCGACGCGGTGATCAACGTGCTCTTCTACCACGACTTCGCGTGGATGGAGGTGGATCGGGCCGCTCACGTGGCCGCGGTGTTCCGCGCGCTGCGTCCCGGGGGGATCTACGTGATCGTCGATCACAGCGCGAAGGAAGGCGCGGGAACCTCGGGCAGCCAGACCCTGCATCGCATCGAGGAATCGCTCGTGCGTGCGGAGCTCGAGGCCGCGGGGTTCGAGCTCGCAGGCGAGGCCGACTTCCTGCGCAACCCCGACGACACGCGCGACTGGAACGCGCTGCCGTGGCGAAGCGAGCGCGAGGAGCTCTCCGATCGCTTCGTGCTGCGCTTTCGCAAGCCCGCCGCGCGCGACTGATCACGATCCCCACGCGAGCGCGCAGGCGAGCGCGCAGCCGCGGCGTCGACTCTGGTACAACCCCTCGGCGTGCAATCCCCGATCGACGTGGGCATCGTGGGGGCCGGAACGGCCGGGGCCGCCGCAGCGCTGCTGCTGGCCCGCGCCGGGCACCGCGTCACGCTCTATGAGCGCGTGGCCGATCCGCGTCCGGTGGGCGCAGGCATCGTGCTACAGCCCAGTGGGCAGGCGGTGCTGCAGCGTCTGGGCCTGCTCGCCCCCGTGCTCGAGCGCGGGGCTCGCATCGATCGCCTGCGCTGCATCACCGGGGGCGATCGGCCGCGTCCCGTGGTCACGCTCGACTATCTCCCGCTCGGGCTCCCGCTCGGGCTCGGGCTCGGGCGCCCGCTCGGCGGGGATGCGTTCGGCCTGGGCCTACACCGCGGGGTGCTGCTCCAGACGCTGCTCGCGGCCGTGCGCGCCGAGCCGGGCATCGAGCTGCGCTGCGGGGTGAGCGTGCAAGCCCCGACCCCCACGGTGGATGGGGTGGCGCTGCGCACCGTCGATGGCGATCGGCTCGGCCCCCACGAGCTGCTGGTGGTGGCCGATGGCGCGCGCTCGCAGCTGCGCGAGGCCACCGGCCTGCGCTTTCGCGAGCGCCCCTATGCATGGGGCGCGCTGTGGCACATCGCGGCGGATCCCGAGCAGGTCTACGCGGGAGAGCTCTTCCAGGTGGTGCGCGGCACGAGCTCGATGCTGGGCTTGCTGCCCACTGGCCGCGGCCCCGAGCCCGACTCGCCCCCGCAGGTGAGCCTCTACTGGAGCTTTCGCGCGGATCGCCTCGATGCGTTCCGAGCCGCCGATCTCGCGCAGTGGAAGCAGCAGGTGCTGCGCGACGACCCGCGGGCGGCGTTCGTGCTCGACGAGCTGCAGCACCCCGAGCAGCTGCTGTTCGCCCACTACCGCCACGTCGACATGCCGCGCTGGCACGGTGAGCGCACGGTGCTGCTCGGCGACGCGGCCCATGCCATGAGCCCGCAGCTCGGCCAAGGCTGCAACCTGGCGCTCATCGATGCCGCCGTGCTCGCCGATGTGCTCGCAGCCGCGCCCTCTCCGACCGCTGCGCTCGCGCAGTACACCCGCACGCGACGCGCCCACCTGCGCTACTACATGCTCGCCACGCGCGGGCTCACCCCGCTGTTCCAGAGCGACCACGAGTGGCTCGGATGGCTGCGCGATCGCTTGATGCCGCTGTCGGCGAAGGTGCCGTGGGTCCGCCGGCAGATGTGCCTGAGCATGTCTGGCCACATGCGCGGGGTGCTCCGGGCACCGCTGTCGCTGTCCGAGATCGCCCAGACCGCCGCGCTACCCCACGCAGGCGGCGATATGTAGCGGCTGCATCCGGGGTATGGCGGTCCTGCATTCGCCGAGCCGCACGCGGGGGTCCACGCTGGCCACGACGCTCTGGAGCCCACGATGCACGCCCCTGCCCCCCGCGCCCTCCCCACTCTTCCTGCCCGCCTCGTCCAGCTGTGGCGCGACCGCGATCGCGACCAAGCCTGGCTCGGCTGGCTGGGCCTCGCGCTCATGCTGAGCGGCCTGCTGCACGTCGGCGTGCAGCTGTGGCTCGGTGGCCCGCTCACCGGGCCCGTCTCGTGGCGCAAGCCGATCACCTTCGGCCTCTCGGGCGGGCTCACCACCTTCTCGCTCGCGTGGGTCGTGAGCGCGCTGCCGGCCGCGCGGGAGCGCACCGCTTGGGTGCGCATCTATGTGGTCACGATGGCCCTCGAGGTCGGCCTCATCACGATGCAGGCGTGGCGCGGGGTCGCCTCGCACTTCAACGATGCCACCCCGCTCGACGCCGCGATCTTCGCGGCGATGGGCGTGCTCATCGCGATCGCCTCGGTGGCGATGACGCGCTGGATGTTGCAGTCGTGGCGACTCCCCGTGAGCGACCTCGCCGAGCACCGCGCCCGTGCCTACGGCATGCTCGCGCTGGTGGCCTCGCTCGCCGTCGGCGTGTGGATGTCGATCCACGGCTCGCTAGTCACGGCCGGCGTGCTCGAGGCCCCGGCCCCCGCGATCTACGGCGCGGCGGGGCTGATGAAGCTGCCCCACGCGGTCGGCCTGCATGCGATCCAGGTGCTGCCGCTGCTCGCGTTCGTGCTGCGCCGCGCCGGCTCGACCCCGACCCGTCGCGCGCACGCGGTGGGCCTCGCCGCCACCGGCTATGGCCTGTTGTTCGTGACCGCCCTCGCCCAGACTCTGGCCGGACGGCTGCCCTGGGACCTCGCACCGGGCATGATCGCGCTGGTGTTCCTCGCGATCACGCTGATCGCCCTGCCGTTCGCGCAGGCCCTGCTCACCCGCCCCACCTCTCGCGCGCTCGCGCGCCACGGAGCCTAGTGATGGAATCCCTCTTCTCCGCCTCGGGCTTGCTCGTGATGCCGCTGTGGATCCTGATGATCTTCGCCCCGCACTGGTCGGTCACCAAGGTCGTGATGCGCTCGCCGCTGGTGGCCCTGCCCGCCGCGCTGCTCTACGCGGGGCTGGTGGGGCCTCGGCTGCTCGAGCTGCTCCCCGCGCTCGCGCGACCCGAGCTCGGCCCCATCGCGGCGCTGCTTGGCACGCCCGCGGGAGCCACGATCGCGTGGGTTCACTTCCTCGCCTTCGATCTCTTCGTGGGCCGCTGGGTCTACCTCGACGCCCGCGAGCGCGGGCTCTCGGCGTGGCTGGTCTCGCCCGTGCTCGCGCTAGTGCTGATGGTGGGCCCGCTCGGCCTCGCGCTCTACCTCGGCCTGCGCGCGCTCGTGCGCGGTCACTCCCGCACGGCCACGTAGAGCTCGTAGGTACCCGCCGTACCGCTCGCAAACCACAGCGTGCGACGATCGGGCGAGAGCCACGGGTCGATGTCGTCGTAGTCGCCGTTGAGCTCCTCGACCGCGACCGGCTCGTCCCACGCGCCCTCGGGATCTTCGCGGGTGGCCGTCCACAGGTTCCACTCGAAGCCCGCGCCGATCTGGCGCGTGGATTCGAAGAAGATCTCGCGCCGACTGGGCGACAGCGTCGCGGAGCAATCGGCCAGCGTGCTCGACAGCTCGGCGATCAGCACCGGCTTGGAGACCTGCCACGCGCCAAAGTCCACGGGCGCCTGCCAGATGTCGGACTGACCGAGACCCTCGGGTGCGACGCGGCACAACAACACACTGGTGAGATCGGGGCTCGGCGTCGCGCCATAGTCGTCGAGCGCGGTCGCGGCCCCCGGCAGCGGCTGCGGTGTAGGCCAGGGCTCGCCCCGAGCCCCTCGCCGCGAGAAGTACACGTCGAAGTCGATCCCCGCGCGGTTGCTCGCCAGCAGTATGATGAGGCCGTCGGCGCTCACCTCGGGGAAGGTCTCGGTGTAGAACGTATTGAGCGAATCGACGGCCTCCGGGGCATCCCACCCCGCGCCCACGCTCACCCGCGTCGAGGTCCACACGTCCTCGTTGCCGCTGCGCGTGGATGCGAAGTAGATCTCGAGCAGGTCGCCGGTGAGGGTCGGATCATCCTCACTGTAGGGACTGTTGAGCTCGATCGCCGGCTCCGCGGGACCGAACGGCCCCAGCGGCTCGTCCTGGGGCTCACCGGTGCTGCTCTCGTCCTCGCCGGCGCTGCTGCTGCTCGATGCGGGGGTCGACGTGCTCGAGGATCCGGCCGAGCCCTCGGGGCTCGCGGTGGTGTCGGGGTCGAGGCTCGTCGTCGAGATGGTCGTGGTCGGCGCTGGATCACCCGAGGTCCCGCTCGTGGTCACCTCGGCGGGCGGTGGCAAGCAAGCGCTCAGCAGGCCCAGCGGGACCAAGATCGAGAGCTCGAGCGAACGCCACATCCCGCGCTCATCATCCCCGATCTTCGCGTCAAAGGGAACTCACAGTGGATCGAGATCCACGTGCACGCTGTTGGGCCCGGGGTGCAGCACCACGCGCTGCTCCATGCGGTGATAGCCGGGGGCGCGCAGCAACAGCTCGACCTCGCGGCTCCACCCGTCCATCTCGATCGGCGGGAGCTCGTGCGCCAAGAACACTCGTCGACCCGCCTCTCCCGGGCAGCGCGCGCAGGTAACCGTGAGCCCCGTGGGCGGGCAGGCAAATGCCACTCGGGCCGGCAGCGGCTCCACCTGCATCACCACGTGGTGTCGCACGGCGCACTCTTGCCGCGACAGCCAGCGATCCCCGTGGTAGCGCGGACCGAGCACGCGCAGGCGTAGCGCCTCGTCGCCGACCTCGAGCGCCATGCGAGCCGCGAGCGGGCGCTCGTCGTCGGCCCCTACCACCAGCCGATGGTGCCCCAGCACCGCGACCGGCATGCCCTCGATCTCGACCTCGCACGCCACGAGGGCGGGAGGATCACCGGGAGGATCACCGGGAGGATCACCGGGAGGATCGGGAATCGTCGACGCCAACCACACCAACAAGCCAAGCATGCGACCACGGTTTCACGATGCGATCACTGCGTCAATCGAGCTGGGCGCGTCCACACCGAGGCGGGCGACCTGGCCCAAACGGGCAAGGATGGCATCGGGCCCAAAATTGCCGCCGGCCGGCCGGCTCTTCGAGCAATACAGTGGCCCAGGCCGTGGGGGCGTTCACTGCGGGCTACGCGTGCGCGCCCTACTAGTGCGCGCCCTTCTTGGGTCGCAGCTTCGCCTCACCCGCGACGTGCTGGTTCCACGTCCCCGGCGCGAACCCATTGTCGACCTCTTCCATCGAGATGCAGCCGGGTACCGGGCACACGATCTGACACAGGTTGCAGCCCACGCACTCGGCCTCGTCGACCACGGGCACGCGGCTGCCGGTGGGATTGGGGTGGATGCACTGATGCGCGCCGTCGTGGCAGGCCACCATGCACAGCTGACAGCCGATGCAGGCGTCGGCGTCGATCTTGGCCACCGTCTCGTAGTTGAGATCGAGGTCGCCCCACTCCGAGTAGCCGGGCACCGCCTTGCCCACCATCGAGTCGATGGTCTCGAACCCGTGGGTGCGCATGTACTCCTCGAGGCCCTCGATCATGTCCTCGACGATGCGATAGCCGCGGAGCATCACCTCGGTGCACACCTGCACGCTGGTGGACCCGAGCAGGATGAACTCCACCGCGTCGCGCCAGTTGGACACGCCACCGATCCCGCTGATCGGGATCTCGAAGTCCTCGTTGCGGGCGAGCTGCGCGACCATGTGCAGCGCGATCGGCTTGACCGCCGCACCGCAGTAGCCCCCGTTGGTGGACTGCAGGCCCACCCTCGGCATCGGCACCATGCGATCGATGTCGACTCCGATGATGCTCTTGATCGTGTTGATGAGCGCCACCCCGTGCGCCCCGCCGCGCTGCGCGGCCAGGCCGTGAGGCACGATGTCGCCGACGTTGGGGGTGAGCTTCACCAGCACGGGCACGCTCGAGTACTCGACGGCCCACGAGGTGATCTCTTGGTTCACCTTGGGCTCCTGCCCCACCGCCGAGCCCATCCCGCGCTCGCACATGCCGTGCGGGCAGCCAAAGTTGAGCTCGAGACCATCGGCCCCGGCATCGACCGCGCGCTTGATGATCTCCTTCCACTCCTCGCGGGTCTCGACCATCAGCGAGACCACCACCGCGTGCTTCGGGTACTTCTTCTTGGTGTCGTAGATCTCGCGGAAGTTCACCTCGAGCGAGCGGTCGGTGATGAGCTCGATGTTGTTGAAGCCCACGGCCTTGATGCCGCGCACGTCGACCGCCCCGAAGCGGCTCGACACGTTCTGGATCGGCTGGCCGAGCGTCTTCCACACCGCGCCGCCCCAGCCGTGATCGAAGGCCCGCTGGATCTGCGCGCCCGAGTTGGCGGGCGGCGCCGAGGCGAGCCAGAACGGATTGGGAGAGCGGATGCCGGCGCAGTTGGTGGAGAGATCGGGCATGACGTGGTGCTCAGGCGTTGGGGGTGATCAAGAACTGGTGGATGGCCTGCGCGGCGCGCTTGCCTTCGGCGGCGGCGTTGACGACCTCCTTGCCGCCGTTGGCACAGTCACCGCCGGCGTAGACGCCGGCGTGACCGGTGGCCTGGTGCGCGTCGACGACGACGCGGCCGCGCTCGAGCTGCACGTCGGGTAGCCCGGCGAGCAGCGCCTCGAGCTTGCTCTGGCCGATGGCGAGCAGCACGAGGTCGGCCGGCACCACGTGCTCGCTGCCGGCGATCGGCTGCTTGGCGTCGTCGAGGCGCGCGCAGCGGATCTGCTCCACCCGCCCCTTGCCCTCGAACGCCAGCGGCTGCGCCTGCCAGTGCGCGCGCACGCCCTCGTCCTTGGCGGCGCTCCACTCGTGGGCGTAGCCGCTCATCTTGGGCTCGGTGCCGCGGTAGAGCATGGTCACCTCGGTCGCGCCCAGACCGCGGAGCTCGCGAACTGCATCGACGGCCGTGTTGCCGCCGCCGACCACGACCACGCGCGTGCCCGCGGACAGCGAGACCTGGCCGAGCTTGAAGCGCTCGATGAAGTCGACCGCGCCGTGGATCCCGGGCAGCTCGGCGCCGGGAATCTCGAGCGCGGTGTCGGGGCCGAGCCCCACGCCGAGGAACAGCGCATCGTGGGCCTGCATCACCTCGCTCCACGTGAGGTGGCGGCCGATCTCGACCCCCGTGCGCACCTCGATGCCGCCGATGCCGAGGATCCACTCGACCTCCTCCTCGGAGCGGTCGGCCTTCATCTTGTAGGGCGCGACCCCGGTGGTGTTGAGCCCGCCGGTGACCGCTCGCTTGTCGTAGATCACGCAAGCGTGCCCGTGGCGGCGCAGCTCGTGCGCGGCGGCCAGCGAGGCCGGGCCCGCGCCGACGAGGCCCACGCTCTTGCCGCTCGGCGGGCCCGCTTCGAAGAAGCGCCAGTCCTCGGCGAACGCGTGGTCGGTGGAGAAGCGCTGGAGCTTGCCGATCTGGATCGGCGGCACGCCCATCTCGTTGTAGACGCAGTCACCGACGCACAGCACCTCGACCGGGCACACGCGCGCGCAGCTCATGCCGAGGATGTTGCTGTCGAAGATCGTGCGGGCCGAGCCCTTCAGGTTGCCCGTGGCGATCTTGCGGATGAACTCCGGGATCTCGATGCCAGTCGGGCACGCCTTGATGCACGGCGCATCGGCGCAGTAGAGGCAGCGGTTGGCCTCCACGAGCGCTTGCTGGGGGGTGTAGGGAGCCTTGAAGTCGGTGAAGACGTTCTCGGCGCGCTCTTTGGCGATCTTGGACATCGGCACCTTGGTGGGTCGGGCGGGCAGCGGCCACCCGACGTGCGAGCCCGGGAGGCCCGCCGGCGCGTGTCCGAGGTGCGTTCAGGGTAATGCGGGGGGATCGGCCACCACAAGCAGCTTTGTGCCCCGTGGCGCTCATCGTCGACACGGCCCGACTGCATCCGGTATCCTGCGCCCTCCCCTCCACCCCGTCCACCGAGGTCAGAACCAATGAGTGAGATCGTCCGCTGCGGGCTGATTCAGTGCGCCAACCCGCTCAACGACGAGTCGCGACCCGTCGAAGAGATCAAAGAGGCGATGTTTCAGAAGCACATCCCCTTGATCGAGCAGGCGGCCGCCAAGGGCGTGCAGATCCTCTGCTTGCAGGAGATCTTCAACGGCCCCTACTTCTGTCCCAGCCAAGATGCGCGCTGGTACGACTCCGCCGAGGAGGTGCCGGGCCCCACGGTCGCGCGCCTCGCCGAGTACGCCCGCAAGCACGAGATGGTGATCGTGGTGCCGGTCTACGAGAAGGCCATGCGCGGGGTCTACTACAACACCGCCGCCGTGCTCGACGCCGACGGGAGCTACCTCGGCAAGTACCGCAAGCAGCACATCCCGCAGGTGGCGGGGTTCTGGGAGAAGTTCTTCTTCAAGCCCGGCGACGGCGGCTACCCCGTGTTCAAGACGCGCTACGCCACCATCGGCGTGTACATCTGCTACGACCGCCACTTCCCCGAGGGCGCGCGCTGCCTGGGCCTCAACGGCGCCGAGATCGTGTTCAACCCCTCGGCCACGGTGGCGGGGCTCTCGCAGTACCTGTGGAAGATCGAGCAGCCGGCGCACGCGGTGGCCAACGGCTACTTCGTGGGCGCGATCAACCGCGTGGGCACCGAGGCCCCGTGGGACATCGGCCGCTTCTACGGCACCAGCTACTTCGTCAACCCGCGCGGCCAGATCATGGCCGAGGGCTCCACCGACCAAGACGAAGTGATCGTGGCCGACCTCGACCTGTCGATGATCGACGAGGTCCGCAGCACCTGGCAGTTCTATCGCGACCGCCGCCCCGACGCCTACGACGAGATCGTCGAATAGGCCCGTAGCCCGAGCAGGAGGATGACCATGTCGATGTCCGTGTTGGTCCGTGGCGGTACCGTCGTCACCGCCGAGGGAGAGGTTCGCGCCGACGTGCTGTGCGTGGGCGAGACGATTGCGGCGGTCGGGCACGACCTCGAGGCGCCCGCGGGGACGCGCACGATCGATGCGAGCGGGGCCTACGTGATCCCCGGCGGCATCGACCCCCACACCCACATGGAGCTGCCCTTCATGGGCACCACCGCCTCCGAGGACTTCTTCACGGGGACCTCGGCGGGGGCGGCCGGCGGCACCACCATGATCATCGACTTTGCGATCCCCAGCTCGGGGCAATCGCTGCTCGACGCCTACCACCAGTGGCGCGGGTGGGCGCAGAAGTCGGCCGCCGACTACTCGCTGCACGTGGCCGTGACCTGGTGGAGCGACCGGGTGCGCGAGGAGATGATCGCGCTCGCTCGCGACCACGGCGTGAACAGCTTCAAGCACTTCATGGCCTACAAGGGCGCCATCATGTGCGACGACGAGACGCTGGTGAACAGCTTCAAGACGGCGCGCGAGATCGGGGCGCTCTGCACGCTGCACGCCGAGAACGGCGAGCTGGTCTACGTGCTCCAGCAGGACGTGTACGACAAGGGCCTGCACGGTCCCGAGGGGCACCCGCTCTCGCGCCCGCCCGAGGTCGAGGGCGAGGCCGCCAACCGTGCGATCCGCATCGCCGAGGTGCTCGGCGTGCCGGTCTACCTCGTGCACACCTCGTGCATCGATGCGCTGCAGGCCGTCACCCGCGCCCGCCTCGAGGGCCAGATCGTGTTCGCCGAGGTGCTCGCGCAGCACCTCGTGATCGACGACTCGGTCTACCGCGATCCCGACTGGGACCGCGCCGCGGGCTACGTGATGAGCCCGCCGTTCCGCCCCAAGGAGCACCAGGCCGCGCTGTGGCAGGGCCTGCAGTCGGGGATGCTCCAGACCACCGCGACCGATCACTGCTGTTTTTGCACCCCGCAGAAGCGGATGGGCCTCGAAGACTTCCGCAAGATTCCCAACGGCACCGGCGGCATCGAGGATCGGCTGAGCGTGCTGTGGCACCACGGCGTGCGCACCGGCCGGCTCACCCCGGCGGAGTTCGTGGCCGTGACCTCCACCAACACCGCCAAGATCTTCAACATCTACCCGCGCAAGGGTGCGATCACGCCGGGCGCCGACGCGGACCTGGTGATCTGGGATCCGAACAAGACGCGCACGATCTCCGCCGCCACGCACCACCAGAACATCGACTTCAACATCTACGAGGGCATGGAGGTCACCGGCAGCGCCGCGGTGACGCTCTCGCGCGGGCTCGTGGTGTGGGAGAACGATCAGCTCAAGACCGAGCGCGGCCGCGGGGTCTACGTGGACCGCCCGTGCTGGGCGCCGTACTGGGACGCGCAGAAGCTCCGCAACCGCCTGGCCGAGCCCTCCGCGGTGGCGCGCGTGCTGCCCGAGGTCTAGCCGCCCGAGCCGAGGCCCCATGCCATCCCTTCGCGTCCGCGACCCGGATCCGGGCCTCTACAACGACGACATCCGCCCCGCCACGGCCGAGGAGCGGCACTGGTCGGTGCTCAACATGGCCTCGCTGTGGATCGGCATGGTCGTCTGCGTGCCCACCTACACGCTCGCGGCCTCGCTCATCAAGGAGGGCATGAGCTGGTGGCAGGCGGTGATGACGATCATGCTCGGCAACGTGATCGTGCTGGTGCCGATGATCCTCAACGGTCACGCGGGCACCAAGTATGGCGTGCCGTTCCCGGTGCTCGCGCGCGCGAGCTTCGGCATCAAGGGGGCGCACGTGCCCTCGCTGCTGCGCGCGCTCGTGGCCTGCGGGTGGTTCGGGATCCAGACGTGGTTCGGTGGGTTTGCGATCTATCAGCTGCTCAACGCGCTGCTCGGCGACGCGCTCGTGGGCGCCGATCTGGCGCTCGTGGGCATCAATGCGGGTGAGCTCGCCTGCTTCTTGCTGTTCTGGGGGCTGCAGGTCGCGATCATCTATCGCGGGGTCGAGTCGATCCGCACGCTCGAGACCCTCGCCGCGCCGTTCCTCATCCTCGTGGGCCTGCTGCTGCTCGCGTGGGCGTACTCGGCCGCGGGGGGCTTCGACGCGATGCTCGCCAACGAGGGCCAGTTCGGCCCCGGCGGGGCCAAGGAGGGCAAGTTCCTCTCCGTGTTCGTGCCCTCGCTGACCGCGATGGTCGGGTTCTGGGCCACGCTCTCGCTCAACATCCCCGACTTCACCCGCTACGCCCGCAACCAACGCGATCAGGTGCTCGGACAGGCGCTCGGCCTGCCCACCACGATGACGTTGTTCGCGTTCATCAGCGTGGCCGTGACCAGCGCCACCACGGTGATCTTCGCCGATCCCGTCACCGGCGTGCTCGCCGAGCCGATCTGGGACCCCACGGTGCTCGCCGGCAAGATCGGCGGCGGCTTCACGGTGGTGCTCTCGCTGTTTGCGCTGGCCGTCGCCACGCTCTCGACCAACATCGCCGCCAACGTGGTCTCGCCCGCCAACGCGCTCATCAACGCCGCCCCGCAGAGGGTCGGGTTCCGCCTGGGCGGCTACATCACCGCGGGCCTGGGCCTCGCGGTGTTCCCGTGGAAGCTGATCGAGACCACCGGCGGCTACATCTTCACCTGGCTGGTAGGCTACTCGGCGCTGCTCGGTCCCATCGGTGGGATCCTCATCGCCGACTACTTCCTGCTGCGCAAGACTCGGCTCGACGTGGACGGCCTCTACCGCCACCAGGGCCCCTACACCTACTCGCGCGGCTTCAACCGCGCCGCGCTCATCGCCTTCGCGATCGCGGTGGCGCCCAACGTGCCCGGGTTCCTGCATCAGGCCGGGGCGATCGGCGACGGGGTGCTCCCCGCGCTGTTCGACGAGATCTACTCCTACGCATGGTTCGTCGGCTTCTTGCTGGCCGGCGGCCTGTACCTGGGCCTGATGCGGGTGATGTACCCGACCTCCGGCCCCGCGACATCCGAGGCGGAAGCCTCGCTCGAGGACGCATCCACATGATCAACATGATCCCCAAGTTCGCCGCCAGCTCCTACGCCCACACCCCGTTCGTCGATGCGCGCAACTACATCGGCGGCGAGTGGGTCGATCCGAGCGGCACCGAGGTCATCGCGGTGACCAACCCGCGTCACGGCCAGGCCATCGCCAACGTGCGCATGTCGACCGCGGCCGACGTCGACGCCGCGGTGAAGGCCGCGGCGCTGGCGGTCGAGGAGTGGAAGCAGTGGCCGCTGCGCGAGCGCGCGCACGTGATGTACCGGGCGCGCGAGATCATGCTGCGCGACATCGACGAGCTCTCGTGGCTCGTCAGCCACGAGAACGGCAAGATCTTCGCCGAAGCCAAGGCCGAGGTCGAGAAGGGCATCGAGTGCGTCGAGTACGGCTGCGCGCTACCCAACCTCGCCGCCGGCACCCAGCTCGAGGTGAGCCGTGGCGTGCGCTGCGAGCTGGTCTACGCCCCGCTCGGGGTGGTCGCGGGCGTGGTCCCGTTCAACTTCCCGTTCATGGTGCCGCTGTGGATGATCCCGCAGGCCCTCGTCGGCGGGAACGCGTTCTTGTTGAAGCCAAGCGAGGCGGTGCCGCTGTCGTCGCTGCGCCTGGTCGAGATCTTCGGCGAGGCCGGGCTGCCCAAGGGCATCCTCAGCCTCGTGCAGGGCGGTCGCGAGACCGTGGAGGCGCTGTGCGATCACCCCGGCATCGAGGCGCTGGCGTTCGTGGGCTCCACCCGCGTGGCCAAGCTCGTCTATGGCCGCGCCGCGGCCGCGGGCAAGCGCGCGCTGTGCCTGGGCGGGGCCAAGAACCACCTCATCGTGGTCCCCGACGCCGACCCCGAGCTCACCGCCGACAACGTGGTGGCCTCGTACACCGGCTGCGCTGGGCAGCGCTGCATGGCCGCCTCGGTGCTGGTCGCGGTGGGCGAGGTCCAGCACATCATCGACGCGATCGCCAAGCGCAGCGCCGAGATCACGCTCGGCGAGCAGATGGGTCCGATCACCAGCAACGCCGGGGTCGAGCGCATCACCGGCTACATCGACGAGGCCGAGAAGCAGGGCGCCAAGGTGGTCCTCGACGGTCGCGGTGCCAAGGCCAAGGGCGCCGCCGAGGGCCACTGGGTCGGGCCCACCATGCTCGACAACGTGAGCCCCGAGATGCCAGCCGCGCGCGAGGAAATCTTTGGCCCCGTGCTCTCGATCGTGCGCGTGGACACGCTCGAGCAGGCGATCGCGATCGAGAACGCCAACCCCTACGGCAATGCCAGCGCGGTCTACACGACCTCGGGCGACGTCGCGCGGCGCGTGATGAACGAGGTCGAAGCGGGCATGTGCGGGGTGAACATCGGCGTGCCCGTGCCGCGCGAGCCGTTCGGCTTCGGCGGCTGGAACGACTCACTGTTCGGCCACGGCAACATCACCGGCTGGGATGGCTTCTTGTTCTGGACGCGACAGCGCAAGATCACCAGCAAGTGGTCGCTCCAGAAGGACGCGACCTGGATGAGCTAGCGGGACGCTAGGCCGCGCCGAACGGCGCCGGGCTCCGCTCGATGCTCGGCCAGCCTTCGTTGGAGCTCTCTGCGTTGCTCCTCGGAGACCGGCGGCTCGAAGCCCTCGTCGAGTAGCGAGTCCCACAGCGCCGCGATGAGATCGAGCCTTTGATTGGCATCGAGCTGCAAAGCCTGCTCGGTTACGGTCATCCGCTCCAGTATGACGCATCCCCCGACGCCGGGGTAGCGCGCTCTCGATGTCCGGCTCTCGCTGCTGCCTGGGCCTCCCGCTCAGCTCCGCCTCACGCGCCGAGCTGCTCGAGCACCTCGGAGTAGGTCGCTAGATCGTCGGCCGTGAACAGCACCATGCGCACCTCGTCGTGCGCGTCGGGGTGCGTGCGGCAGTGCTGCGTGATCGTACCCAGCGCGATCGCAGCGGCACGGGCCACCGGAAACCGGTAGACCCCCGTGCTGATCGAGGGGAACGCCACGGTGCGCAGCCCCTCGGCCAAGGCGA
Organism: Nannocystaceae bacterium; assembly: GCA_041600735.1. Lineage (GTDB taxonomy): Bacteria > Myxococcota_A > Polyangia > Nannocystales > Nannocystaceae > Paraliomyxa. The sequence goes on along the minus strand of JBFIJN010000084.1, from coordinate 7,121 downwards.
GCTCGAGGCTGTTGCGATAGGCGCTGCGCAGCAGCCCGGGCTCACCGCTCGCGCCGCCCTTCCACACGGGGCCGACGGTGTGGATCACCCGGCGCGCGAGCAGGCGACCGCCGCCGGTGATCACGGCCTGCCCGGTGGGACAGCCGCCCTGGGCCGCGCGGATCTCCATGCACTCGTCGAGGATCGCGGGCCCGCCCGCGCGGTGGATCGCGCCATCGACCCCGCCGCCCCCGAGCAGCGAGGTATTGGCGGCGTTCACGATGACATCCACCTGCTGGCGCGTGATGTCGCCCTGGATCAAGCTGAGCACGGTCTTGCCGATGAGCCGCTGCATGCCGGCATGGTGCGCGGGCTATCATGCGGATGTCCATGGCCGCTCGACTCCTGCTCGCTTCGAGCCTGGTGAGCCTCGTTCTGCTCGTCGGGCTGGGCCTCGTGTGGCTGGCGACGGGCAGCAACCTCGCGCTCGCGCAGGCCGCCGACAGCACCTCCGATGCGATGGCCGGGCTGGGCCTCTTGTGGGCGCTCCGGATCAGCCGCAAGCCGCCCGACGCCAACCACCACTACGGGCACCAGGGCGCGCAGCCGATCGCGGCGCTCGTGGTGGCGATGCTCGTGGGTGCGCTCGCGCTCGAGGTGCTGCTGCATGCCATCGCCGCGCTGCGCTCGGGCACCGTGCCGGCCCTCGGCGGGTCGGTCGCGGCCGCGCTCGGCACCAAGGTCGCGATCAAGCTGGTGTTCGTGCGCCTGGCCTCCAACCCCGCCCTGTTGGGCTCCAACGCCGCGCTGCGAGCGTTTCGCGTGGATGCGATCAGCGACGTGGTGGTCGGCACGGCCTCGATCCTGGGCTGGGTGGGTGCGAGGTACGGAGGCATGCCCACGCTCGATGCATGGCTCGCGCTGCCGGTCGCAGTATGGATCGGCCTGTCTGGGTTCCGGCTCGCGCGCGAGAACATCGACCTGCTGATGGGCACCGCACCACCGCGAGCGTGGCAGGCCGCACGCATGGCCGAGGTCGCAGCGATGCCGGGCGTGCGCGAGGTGGCCGAGCTGCGGGCGCGCTCGTTCGGCGAGGGTACGCACGTCTGGGTGGAGATCCGCGTGGATCCGCACCTCACCGTGGGCGCGGGGCATGACCTCGGCGAGGAGGTCGAGCGGCGCTTGCTCGAGCACGCCGAGGTCTGCGACGCGGTCGTGCACGTGGACGCGGCGTAACATCACCCGCGGCGGGCGCCGTCCTGCCGTGGTCTAGCTTTCCATCACGTTTCCGGTGATCTCGCTGGCGATCAGCACCGTGATGGGGGTGAGCATCGGCGCCACCTCGGCGCTCTCGCGCGAGATCGGAGCCCCTAGAACACCCCGCTGCCCACCCACAGCGGCGGCCACGGCGGGCCCTCTTGGACGAAGTGGTGCACGCGGCTCAGCGGTTGCTCGTCGAGCGCCTTGAGCTGCGGGTTCTGGTCGCCGTGCGACTCCCACAGATCGAACGCCTGATCCACGTCGTCGAGGCGCGGATCGTCGACCGCGAGCTCCAGGTGCTCGGCCATCAGCCGCTTGCGTAGATCCTTGGCGAGCTCCTTGTCGAGCACCACCGCGTTGATCTCGCCCTCGGTCTTGAACCCGCGATCGTTGATGTTGGCGCTGCCGACGGTGAGCCACACGTCGTCGACCACCATCACCTTGGCGTGGACGTCCACCTCTTCCCAGGTGAGCCGCTCGCTCGCGTCGCGGCCCCACACGTAGAGCACGGTGAGCTGGAACTCGGGGCACGCCTCGCGGATCAGCTCGAGCGTCTTGGCCGTCCAGTAGCCGCTCGGATCCCACAGGCTCACGCGCCCCCCATTGACCGGCCTCACCACCACCGCGAGCCGCAGCCGCGGGTTGGCCTTCAGGCGATCGCGCAGCTCTTCGCCGATCTTGGGGCTGCGAAAGTACTGGTTCTCGATGTAGATGAAGCGCCGCGCGTTGCGGATCGCTCGCACGTAGGCGCCGAGGATCCCATCTTCGCCGCCGGGCAGCGTGCGCACCACCTGGGCCCACTGCTCGCCCTGGGCGGCGGGCAGGGCCTTCGACGCGGCCACCTCGGGGTAGTCTTCGTTGCCGAGCTTGCGCCGCACCCAGTCCACCATGCGTCCGAACACCGAGGCGTGGCGCACCCTCACCGACTGTGCCCAGCGACTCGCGAAGTTGTCGACGAGATCGGCGACGGCCGGTCCCTCGATGCGCATCATCAGATCGTGGCGCGGCGCGAACGGTGGCGTGCGCTGGCGGGCCGCGATCCCCTGTCGCTCGTACGACCCGGCGGAGTGCGGGCAGCGGCGCGGGTCGTGCACCACGTGCGCGCAGGTGTCCCAGTCGTTCTCCTTGAGGTTCATGCCGCCGCAGTAGCCCACGCGGCCGTCGATGGTCAGCGTCTTTTGGTGATACGAGCCGATGAAGCTCGGGTGATCCTGCTCGAGCACGTCGATGTTGTCGTGGCCGCGCCAGAACCAGCGCCGCATCCAGTGATCGACGATCGGGGTATAGACCGCCCCCCAGATCAGCAGCCGCACCTTCACGCCGCGGGCCGCACCGCGCTCGAGCATCTCGCCCAGGCGCAGCGCCCCGCGCTCGGCCGGCTCGGCCAGCGCGAGCTCGAGCGGTCGCCGCAGCTCGGTGTTGGGCCGACAGATCCACGTGGCGATCTGCACCTCGCGCTCGGCCTGCTCGAGATCGTCGGCCACGCGCCCCCAGCTCGCCTCGCCGTCCACCAGCACCTCCACCCGGTTGCCGCCGCGCGGCGGTGCCCGCTCCTCGCCGCGCGTGAACCAGTCGTAGACGACGATGCGATTGATCGGCCCCTCGCGCGAAGCGGCGAGCTCCACCTTGAACGAGACCTTGTCGGGGACGTGCTCGCGACTCATGTGCCGTGCTCCCCTCGCAAGCGATCGATGGTGACCTCGTCGAGCAGGCCGCTCACCGGCAGCCCATGATCACGCTGGAAGCGCTCGATCGCCGCCGTGGTGAAGCGCCCCAGCTCGCCGTCGACGTTGCCCACGAAGTAGTTGAGGTGGTTGAGCCGCTCTTGGGCGCCCTCGACGGAGTGGTGCGGGGGCATGCCCACCACGTCGAGCTCGAGGCGGCGCTCGGCCACGTCGAGCAGCAGCGGGCCCGACCCGGCGGGCACCGGCTCGTGCAGGCGACCTTCCGCATCCAGCGTGCCCTCGCGCGAGGTGCCGTCGGGCAGGGTGAGCGCGTAGGCGCGGTCAGCCAGCGGCGCGCCGGTACTGTCGCGCAGCTCGAGGTTGAGCCAGCGGGCGGAGGACATGCTCGTTGTCATGCCGCGCACCCAGGCGCGCGTCAACCTCGGGGCGGCACGCGCAAGAACTCCACGTGAAATCGCACCGCGCCGTCGAGGCGCACGTGGTGCTGCAGCTGCGGCGGGATTGCGGCCGGCGAGCCCGGCCACACCCGCACCTCGAGCGACAGCGGCGGCTCGAAGCACAGCCACAGCTGTCCGAGCTCGGCGTGAACACGCCCCCACGCCCCCGCCTTGGTCGAATGCGCGCGCAGCAGCCCCGCGGGGATCGTGGTCTCGTCGAAGCTCGAGGTCTGGCGATAGGCCTCCGCTCCCGCCGGGAGCTCGCGCCGAGCGCAGCGCAGACACTCGATCGTCGCGCCCACTCGCGCCTCGCAAGCGGCGTCGTCGAGCACCCACGGATGGCTCGACAGCGGCGGTCGCTCGCGGACGTGGCGGTCGTGACCGCACTCCAGCCGCACGATCACCGCGTCGCTGGACTCGCGTCGCCAGCTCGAGATCGTGCGTGGGATCGGGGGTGCGGGCTCCTGCACGGAAGCAGCCTGCCGCGGCGCTCCGCCTTCGACAACCACCCGCGCGGCGCTCGACGGCGCTCGACGGCTCGCGCGCCCCGCGTGTAGGGTAGGGCGCTCATCCATGGCGCTACACACCAAGATCATGCTCGGCCTGCTCGTGGGCGCGCTGGCCGGGACCGCGGCCAATGCCACGCTGGGCGGCGACCACAGCCTGGTGGAGTGGATCAACACCTACCTCGCGGGCCCGGTGGGCCAGGTGTTCCTGCGCCTGCTGTTCATGGTGGTGATGCCGCTCGTGTTCGCCTCGATCGCGCTCGGCGTGACCGGCATCGGCGACGTGCGGCGGGTCGGGCGGATCGGCGCCAAGACGCTCCTGTACTTCCTCATCACCACCGCGTCGGCCGCCTTGCTGGGGCTGCTGCTCGTCTACCCGATCCGTCCCGGCTCGCGCATCACCGCGGAGGTCCGCACCGAGCTCATGGCCCTCTACGCCGATGATGCGGCCGCCAAGCTGTCCAAGGCCGAGGGCGCCGAGTTCGGCATCGACACCTTCGTCAACATCGTCACCCGCAATCCGTTCAAGTCGGCCGTCGACCTCGACATGCTCGGGGTGATCTTCTTCGCGCTCATGTTCGGGGCCGCGCTCACGATGATCGATCGCGAGCGCGCCAAGCCCATGATCGCGTGGCTCGAGGCGCTCAACGACATCGTGCTCACGATCGTGGGCTTTGCGATGCGGCTGGCCCCGCTCGGCGTCGCCGGCCTCATCTTCGGGGTCACCTCGCGCTTTGGCGCCGTGCTGCTCGAGCCGCTGTCGATCTACATGGGCGTGGTGCTCGGCGGCCTCGCGCTGCACGTGCTCATCACGCTCTCGCTCATCATTCGCTTCGGCATCGGGATGTCGCCGTGGCGCTTCCTGTCGCTGGTGCGGGCCGCGATCGTCACCGCGTTCTCGACCTCGTCGAGCGCCGCCACGCTGCCCACCAGCCTCTCCGTGGCCACCGAGCGCCTGCGGCTGCCCCCGCGCGTGGCCGGCTTCGTGCTGCCGCTCGGCTCCACCATGTGCATGAACGGCACCTCGCTGTTCGAGGGCGTCACCGCGATCTTCTTGTGCCAGGTGTTCGGCATCGAGCTCTCGATGGGCCAGATGGCGGTGGTCATGATCATGTGCGTGGTCACCGCGGTCGGCGCCGCGGGGGTTCCTGGGGGCTCGCTACCGCTGCTGGTGGGCATCCTGGCCATGTTCGGGGTGCCCGGCGAGGCGATCGCGATCGTGCTCGGCATCGATCGCATCCTCGACATGTCGCGCACCCTCGTGAACGTGATCGGCGATCTCACGGCCGCGGCCTTCATCGCCCGCTCCGAGGGCGGCTGGACGCCCGACAGGGTCGACCGACCCGCGCCCGAGGGCGCGGATGCGGCGGTCTAGCGAGCGAGCCGCCCTACGAGGGCAGCGCGCACACGCCCACGTCGCTCCACGTGGGATCGGGCGCCATCCAGTCGATGCAGGTCAGCATCGGGTCGATGTCTTGGCACGGCGCGTCGCCATCGGAGAGGCTGCAGTACGCGCTGCAGCAGTTGGGCGAGGCACCGCAGCCGCCGGGCACGCGCGAGGCGACCACGCACACGAGCCCCTGCGCGCAGTCGTTGGCCAGGCCACAGGCCTCGAGCGGGCCCTTGGGCTCCTGCGGCGGCGGCGGCACGCAGATGAAGCCGCTCTGCCCCGAGGGCGTGGGGGTGTCGGGGATGCAGTGCCACGAGGAAGGCGAGCAGTCCTGCGTGAGCGGATCGCACTTGTCCATGCACAGCGGCACCGTCAGCGAGCCGGGCAGCAGCTCGAAGAACGACTTGCAGGTGCCGTCGCCCCCGTCGCAGCTGGGCATCCCCGGATCGCAGAACCCGCGGCACAAGCCTTCGAGCCCGTCGGGGTTGTCGATCAAGCACATCGACCCCGACTCGCAGCTGTCGATGCAGCTGCCGTCGTACTCCTGCGCCGTGCATGGCTCGCCTACGAGATCGGGGTTGTCGTCGAGCGGGCAGCAGCGCGCGCGATCGGGCGTGCGATCCGGCTTGTCCGACCAGGGCATGCACTTTTGGTTGGCGTCGGTGCAGTCGTTGGCCTCGAGCAAGCAATCGTTGCCCGGCCCCGGCGGGGGCCCGGTGGTGGAATCGGCGGAGTCGCCCACCGTGGACTCCATGAACGTCGTGCCCGACGTGTTGCCGGTGGTGGGGCCGCCCGACTCGCTCCCCCCCTCCGCACTGCTGTCGCCACAGCCCGTCAAGCACAAGACGAGAACGCAAGGGATCGAGGCCAGACGCCGCATAGGTGCGCAAGCTTAGCAGCCTCGGGGGCCACGCCGCTTCCCCCCGCGGCCACGACGTGATGGGATCTCGATCCCAGGCCAGGCCCGTGTACATCCATCCCCTCTATCGCGATCCCACGCGCCGGGCTCAGCTCCTCGCGCTGCTGGGCTCGGCGTTCAAGACCCTGCCGGGCAAGATCGACGCAGCCCGCGCGCTGGGCTTCGACTGGGACGCAACGACCACGCCCTTCGTCACCACCGCGAGCGACCGCATCGTCTCCCATGTAGGTGTGCTCGACGTTCCGCTGCGCCTCGACGGCCGTGCCGTGCGGGTCGCGGGGATCCACGCCGTGTGCACCCTGCCCGAGCATCGCCGTCGCGGGTACTACCGGCGAGCGATGGAGCAGGCGCTGGCGTTCGTCGACCCGCGCTGGGAGCTCGCGCAGCTGTGCACCGACGAGCCCTTCCTCTATGAGCCGTTTGGATTTCGCGTGGTGCCCACCCGCGCCTGGGAGGCCGATCGTCCCCGCGACGCTCGTCCCCGTGCCGCGCTGCGACGCCTCGATCCGCTCCGCGATCTCGAGTCCCTCGTCGCCGCGCTCGCCCGCCGCACACCGCTCTCCCACCGCTACGCGGCCATGGACGACGGCTGGCTGCTCGGCATCGATGCAGTGATCTCGAGCGGCGATCTCTCGCTGCTGCACCCCGTGCCCGAGCTCGAGGCGTTCGTAGCCGGGCGCCTCGACGGCGAGCGCTTCACGCTGTGCGACGTGGTCGCGAGCGAGCTCCCCAGCTGGGCCGCGCTCGCCCCTCACCTGCCCGGCCGCGGCCCGGTGGCGCTCGCCTTCACCCCCGATCGCTTTGCCGACGCCAACGCTCGCCTTGCGAGCGGAGCGGCCAAGGGGTTCTACATGGTGCGGGGACCGTTCCCGCTCGAGGGCCACGACTTTGCCGTGCCCCCGCTAGCGCAGCACTGATGACCTACTTCGCGCCGCCCAGCACTTG
>JBFIJN010000083.1:0-22053 GCA_041600735.1 Nannocystaceae bacterium | reverse complement strand
GCCGCCCGCACGCGCGACTTCCTGCGCGACGTCGGCCACGGCCGCAGCTTCAGCCTCGACACCGACGACGCACTCTCGCGCCGCGCGGCAGAGATCCGCGGGATGATGTAGAGCGCCACACGAGGCGGCTAGCCGCCTTGGCGGGTGCGACACTCCCTCAGCCGCAGGCGCAGCTGGTGGAGCGCCAGGATCGGATAGACGAGGACCAAACAAATGGAGACGAGCAACGGGACCATCACCACTAGCAGGAACATGAGAAAGGAACCCGTGGTGTAGTTGCTCTGCAGACCAGCGACGGAGATCACGAGGAGCCCGACGCAGAGCGAGCCCAGCTGCCACGCGAGGACCGATCGCCACTGTTCGACCGAGGCCTGAGATCCTGCAACGCGGGCGAGACCTTGCATCGCCGTGCAGAAGGCCAGGGTGATGCTCATGAGCATCACGATCCAGCCGAAGACCCAGGCCTTCGCGACGAGGAGATTGGAGACGTCGACGGCGACGTTCCTGGGCGCCGACAGCTCGAACATGGCGAAGACGAGGGCACCGCACATGCACCACGCGAGCGCGAGGCGGCTGGCGCGCTCGAGCGGCAGCTTGGACTGCGACAGCACCGCAAAGCTCACCGCGCACGCGAGCGATGCTGGGACCTTCCACCAGCCATCGCCCACCACCGACACGGGCCAGGCGATCATCAGAACGATGAGCCAGCGCTCGGCAGCGACGAATTCCCGTCGATCAACGAGGGTCCGGGCTTGGTCCACGAGCGGTTAGTCGTGCGGGGCGACCGAATCGATCACGGGATTCGCCACGTCCTTGTCGTAGCTGCGCTCGCGCAGCTGCAGGTGCAGCTGGTTCAGCGCACGGATCGGAAACACGATGAACGCCAAGAAGGCGCACGCCTGGCCCACCAGGATGAACACGAGCGCGAACGCGGAATCGGTGACATAGGGCCCCGGCGGGTCCGGCATCAGGGCGAGCACGATGCCAACCCCGACACAGAACACGCCCAGCTGCCACGCGCGGATCGATCGCCACTGCTGGACCGAGGTCGCCGGCGATCCGGCGACGCGGGCGAGGTCCTGCATCGCGGTGGAGAACGCCAGGATGCTGCTGATCGACACCGCCACGAGGCCGAGGGCCATGAGCTTGGTGCCCAGGAGATTGGCGACGGTCAAGATCTGGGCGGCCCCCAGCTCGAGCATGGCGAGGCCGATGGCCACGGACAAGCACCACGAGAGCGCGCGGCGAGTGGAGCGCGCGAGCGGCAGCTTGGAGTGGGAGAGCGCCGCGAAGCTCACGCCGGTCGCGAGCCAGCCAAGAGCCTTCCACCACCCGTGGCCGCCCAGCAGCAGCGACATGGGCCAGGTGACCATCAGGACGAGGACCCAGTTCTCGGCGGACCAGAGGTCCTTGCGATGAACGACGATCGGGGCGCTCGGGGTGCTCTGCACGAGCCGTTAGTGGGTCGAGACGAGCGAGTCGATCACGAGAATCGCACGGAGGAGGGGCCGTAGCCCCTCCCTCGAGACTAGCGCCAATTCCGCGAGCCTAGTCGCGCCAGCAGTCCTCGATCCGACGTCGATAGTGACACCCGGCCGGGCGGACTAGCCACCGTTGGTCGCTGCGGCGGGGCTCGGGCGCGCACCCAGGGCAGTCTCGCGCAGCCAGGTGTCGATCTGCGCCGCGTCGGGTGCGAACCGGGCCTCGTCGCCCGCGTAGCCGTCGCGGGCCGCGGTGGCGAGCTCGCGGGCGCGCTCGCGGTCCGCGATGGCCCCGCGGGACCACAGCGCGCGGGCCAGGCCGAAGCGGGTCTCGGCCACGAGCGGGGCATCGGCGGCTTGGCTCGTGCGCAGCTCGAGCGCGCGCTCGAGCAGCGGGATGGCCTCGTCGACCCGGCCCAGATCGACCAGGGCCAAGCCGAGGCCGGTCTGCGAGTAGCTCATGTGCTTGTGATCGGGCGCGAGGACCTTCTCGCGGATCGCCAGCGCCTCGGCATGGCGACGGCGCGCCCCCTCGTACTGCCCGAGGACCTGCAGGGTGATGCCGAGGTTGTTGAGCGTGGTGGCCAGCTCCTTGGGATCGACCTCCGGATGGGTCGTCTGCCAGCCGAGCGCGCGGGTGTAGAGATCGAGCGCGTCCTCGTGGCGCGCCTGGATCCGGGCGACGTTGCCCAGCTTCTGCAGCACCTCGCCCTCGTTGACGGCGTCGGAGCGACCGCCGGCCTCGAGCAGCCGTAGCGCCTCCTCCCAGCGGGTCCGCGCGGCGTCGTAGTCGACGTCCTGCCACTCCGTCCCCGCGAGGTGGTGCAGCACGGCGATCCGCGAGAGCGCTCGATCGCCGGCGCTCGAGCCCAACAGCGCGAGCGCCCGCTCGAAGTAGTCGCGACGCGTGGGGGGATCACGGCTGAGCAGGGCGAGGTTCGAGAGCACGTTGGCGATCAGGTGCGGATCGACGCCCACCGTGCGCTCGGCCAGCGCCAGCGCGCGCTCGGCCACGCGCCGGCCCTCGGCCTCCTCGTGCAGCTGGCCGAGCGCACGGCTCAGGTTGCTGAGGGTCGAGATCAGGTTGGGGTGATCGGGGCCGTGCGTCCGCTCCATGATCTCGAGCGCGTGGCGGAAGCTCGCGGCGGCCTCGGCGGGCTCGTGGCTGCGCACGGCCAGGTTGCCAATGTTGGTGATGCACAGCGCGGTGAACGGGTGGTCGGGCCCGAGTGCGGCGAGCGAGAGCGTGAGCGCGCGTGCCGAGAGCTGCTTGGCCTCGGGCAGGTCACCGCGCAGGGTCGCGTGGGTGCCGAGGTTGCCGATCACCGCGGCCTGCACCCGCGCTTCATCGCTGGCCTGCCCCAAGGCGCGCGCATGCGGAACCCACTGCTCGGCGCGCGCGTCGTCGCCTAGACGCGCGCTCGCGACCCCCACGATCAGCCCCGCGGTCAGGGCGGCCTCGTCGAGCAGCTTGCTGCCGAGCGCGAGCTCGTAGCCGCGCTCGAGCACGGTGATTCCCTCGAGGGTCTGGCCGGTGCCCACCAGCGCGCCGCCCTGCACCCGCATGGCCCGCGCCAGCAGCGGGGGGTACTCGAGCCGCTCTGCTTCGCCCACCACCGCCGCGGCGGCGCTTGCCGCCTCGGGCAGCTTGCCCGCGCGCTCGAGCGCCAGGGCCCGATCGAGGCCGCGCAGCGCCCCGTCGATCCCGGCGCGAGCCTCGGGATCCGCGGGCAGCGGGTGCTCGTTGCGCAGGGCCTCACCGTCCGCACAGGCGTCGAGCGACTCGAGGCTCGCCACGGCGCTGGCCGCCTCGCGGGCCACGGTGCCGTCGGCCTGCGCGAGCACGTCGAGCTGGGCGCTCAGCCCCTCGAGCCAGCGGTCGTAGCAGTGCATGCGTAGATCGAGCAGCTCGGCCGATTGCTCGGCGATCTGGGTGGCGCGGCAGGCCTCGTTGCGAGCCTCGACCCACGCGGCCGTGGAGGCGTCCACCCGCGCCTCGACGCGCGTCCACGTGCTCTCGGCATAGGCGACGTCGGTGCCCATCAGGCCGTCGCGCAGGCGGGTGCGTGCGTCTTGGTCCCAGACCCCGGCCAGTCGCGCGGCCGCGCCCGTGCAGCGCTCGGTCTCGGCCCGGCCATCGACGAACAGACCGATCCCCACCGCGCCGACCGCCACCGCGCCGAGCATCGCCCCGGCCCCCAGCCACCTGCGTCGCTGCACCGCCGGGTCGTCGAGCAAGGCAGCCAGGAGCTCGTCGAGCCCAGGCCAGCGCTGCTCGGGCGCGGTCGCCAGCCCGCGAACGACCACGCGGTGCAGCCACGCGGGAACGCGCGTGTCCCGAGGAGGATCGCGGAGCTCCCCGCCCGTGACCGCGGCACACAGCTCGAACGCATTCTCGCCCGCGAACGGGCGCTGCCCATGCAAGGCCTCGTAGAGCGCCACGCAGAACGCGAACTGATCGCTGCGCGCATCGGCTCGGCCTTCGAACTGCTCGGGCGCCATATAGGCCGGCGTTCCCACGAGCGTGCCCGCCTGCGTGGTCGGGGTGGAGAGCGCGACGAGCTCGTCCTTCGACGACTCCACCCGCGGGGCTTCCTCTTGCTCGGAGGTACGCGCCAGGCCGAAGTCGAGCACCAGCACGCGGCCGTCGCTCGCGAGCATCACGTTGTCGGGCTTGAAGTCGCGATGAACGATGCCCGCGGCGTGGGCCGCCGCCAGCCCCCGCCCCGCCGCCACGAACACCTCGAGCACCTCGCGGGAGCTGCGGGGAGGATCGGCCTCGGCCATCCACTTGCCCAGCGTCAGCCCCTCGACGTGCTCCATGGCCACGAACAGGCGCTCGCCCTGCAGGCCCACGTCGTGCACCACGATCACATTGGGGTGGCGAAGCTTGGCCAGCGCCTGGGCCTCGCGCTGGAGTCGCATCCGGGCCACGTCGGAGCTCCACCCGCGCGGCTTGATCAGCTTGATGGCGATCTTGCGATCGAGATCGGGATCGTAGGCCGCGAGCACCTCGCCCATCGCCCCCGCGCCCAGGCGATCGAGCACGAGATAGCGCCCGATCGCGTCACCTCGCTGGACGCGGCTCGGGGCTACGGCGGCCGCTCGATCGACCGCAGGCCGCTCGACCACCGTTGCGTCCATGGGGTCTTCGGAAGCGAGGGACACCGAGGGCGAGGCCGAGCGGGCTGGCGCGCGGTCCACTCCGGCGTCGATCGTGTCCTCGGGGTCACCGCTCATCGGCGGCAGGATGGTAGCGCGAACCCGCGCGACTCGTGCGAGGGTTGCGGGGCGGTGCTACCCGCTCGCGTGGCAACGCACCCCCTAGCCACTGCTCGATCCGCCGCCGCCCTCGCAGACCTGCTCGTCATCCCCCTGCGGGCAGTCCTGCGCGCCATCGCAGACCTGCGAGGACGGGATCTCGAGGCCGCTGAGGCACACGAAGTCGAAGCACTCGGAGAGCAGGGCGTCGACCTCGTAGTCGATCTCGCCACACCCGTCGAGCTGGTCCTCCCAGCGGCTCTCGCAGGTGACCGGGCAATTCTGCTGCTCGTCGGCGCCGTTGGAGCAGTCGTCCCATCCATCGCAGACCCGATCGGCGGGGACCTCGGTCTCATCTCCGCAGTTGAACGGCGCGGGACAGCCGAGCTCGTCGGATCCGTCCGCGCAGTCCTCGAACCCATCGCAGATCTCGTAGCGGTCGAGCGTCCGACCGTCACACATCCGCGGGGACGGGCAATTCTGGGCCTCGTCCGAGGCGTCCGCGCAGTCTTCGTCGCCATCGCACACGAAGTCGGCCGGGACGGTCTGCCCATCGCCGCAGGTGAACCTATCCGGGCATCCCTGGGCCTTTGCACACCCGAGCAGCCCGCGCAGCGCCTCGGCCTGGCAGCGAATGACCTCGAATGCGGCCGGATTCGCATCGAACACCGCGGCCATGCACGCTTCCTCGGCGTCAGTGGCATAGTCCGCGTACTCCGCCACGCACTCGTCGACGTACGACTGGCCGTACGCGGTCGCGTAGCACTCGCAGACGAACTGGTAGAAGTCCTCGTAGACGTCGATCACATCGCCGACGTCGTCGATCGGAGGCTGCCCGCCCCCTCCGTCTTGGCAGGCGATCGGGGCGACGAACCCCGCGAGCGCCACCATGCTGACCGTGGAGATGAGCGGGGAGTAACGACGACCTGCCGGGATCACGCTCCGGAGCCTATCACGTAGCCGCGAAGGGTCGAGCACCGATCTGGGGAATCTGGGCCAGTCGCGAAGTGACCCAATGAGGGACACCCCCTAGAGCGCCAGCGCGGGCTCTCGAGCCTCGCCCACGACCGGGCGCGACGGCTCCAGCTCCTCGGGCGTGAGCAGGTGGTGCGTGACCGGGTAGGCCGCCTCCAGCTCTTCCTTCATTGCACGGCGCCCTTGGTGGAGCTTGCGCTCGCGGAGCCGCCGAGTCAGATCGTCCTCGAGCGCTTCGAACGGCAGCGTGCCCGGCGGCCACTTGCCGGTGACGCGAATGATGTGAAAGCCGAACTTGGTCTCGACGGGCTTGGAGGTCTGGCCCACCTTCATCGAGAACGCGGCCTTGGAGAACTCCTCGGCCATGTGGCTGCGGGTGAACAGGCCGATGTCGCCGCCTGCGTAGCGACTGGGGCCGTGGGAGCGCTCGCGGGCGAGCGCGGCGAAGTCGGCCCCAGGGGCGCGGGCCAGCGCGGCGAGCTCGTCGGCCTCCAGCTTCGCGGCGGCCCGCAGCGCGGCCGGATCTTCGTCGGGGCCGGCCTCGAGGATCGGCACGAGGATGTGCGAGGCGCGAACGCGGGGCTCGCGGGAGTGCCAGTTGCCCTTGGTCTGCTGGTACTCCTCCTCGACCTCGGCGCGGCTCACCGCGAGCGCACCCTCGCGCTCGAGGATCAGCTCCTCGCGCAGCTCCGCCAGGATCATCGCGCGCCACGAAGCCTCGGTCTCGCCGCGGCGACGCAGGTGCTCGGTCAGGTCTTCGATCTCCACGGTCTTCAGGGCGACCTCCGCCGCGAGGGCGGCGGGCTCGACATCGATCCCGAGCTCGACCACCCGCTGGCGCAGCTGCTCGTGGTGCACGAGCCGCTCGACGATCGCCTTGCGATAGCGCCGCGCGGCGGTCTGCGGGATCGTGCGCCCGCGCTCCGTATACTTGCGCTCCTTGAGCTCGTAGACCTCGTCGAACGCGACGCGAGGCAGCGGCTGCCCGTTCACCACGGCCACGAACGCGATGAACGCCTCGGGCTCGGGCTCGGTCGCCGCACCCTCTGCGGGTGCCTCATCGCCGAGCTCGCGAGCCTGCCCGGCCTCGCCCGGCACCACGCCCGGCACCACGCTCGGCTCACCACGCGCACAGCCGAGCACGAGCAGCGCGAGCGCCAGCCCGTGCCCGCCGCGCGGCGAGCTCACCCGAGCGCCGCCTGCAGCTGAGTGCGCAGCGATTCCATCAGCGCCTCGTCCTTGACGTCGATCACCGGAGTGGTGTCGTACTGCTCCCAGAACAGGTTGGCCGGGTGGGTGTCATCGACCGCGAGCGCGCGGCGGATCTTGCGGTTGTCGGGCACGAAGCCGCGCGGCACGAGGTTGATGATCGTCTGTGCGATCGTGCCGTTGAGCCCGCAGATCAACACCCCCACCCGGTCGGGCCGCAGCTCGCCCTTGGCGAGCCCCAGCGCGGCCTCGGTCTCATCGATGCGGTCGGGCTGCAAGAGCGCCTCCACGCGCCCGCCCAGGCCCTTCCACTCCGGCTCCTCCTTGGGGCGGCTGATCGTGGGCGCATAGCGCAGCCCGTGGTCGCGCACGAGCTGCTCGAGCTCGTCCTTGTAGCCCAGGCTCATCGAGTAGCTGGCGCCGTGCAGGATCGCGTAGTCGTCGAGCCGCGCCTTGGGGTCGCGCAGGATCTTGCTGCGCACCATGCTGATGAACGGCGCGAGCCCGGTGCCCGCGGCGATGCAGAGCTTGATGCGCGGGTCGTCGTCGCCCAGCGTGTCTTGCACGGTGAACTTGCCGGTCGCCACCGCGCGGCAGTACATGCGATCGCCCGCCTGGATCTTCCACATCAGGTGCGTGAGCGGCAGGTCCGACTCGGGCTCGCCCACGTAGCGGATGTAGAACTCGGCGATCTCACCCTCCTCGGGGGCGGAGGCGATCGACATCGGTCGCCGCACGGAGGGCGGCCGCGGGTCGTCCTCGCCCTCCACCTCGTCGCGGTTCAAGCCGATGGTGAGGTACTGCCCCGGCACGAACCACGGCCCCTCGGCGCCGGGCTTGCGCACGATCGCGTCGGGTTTCACTTTGAAGATCGACAGAGCGGGCTCGAGATCGATGCGTTCGACGAGGGTTGCGTTGTACTCGAGCTGCTTGGCCATGCGCGCCCGAAGCATAGGCCAGTCGGGGCCGCGCGCGCACCGGCAATCGCGGGGGTCGGCGCGGGGCTCGGCGCGGGGCTCGGCGCGCCGGCCTCAGCCCGGGCCCAGGGCCCGCTCGATCACCGCGGGCGCGGGCGGGCGACCCAGCCACGAGCCCACCAGCAGCGCCCCGCAGGCGGCCAGCAGGCCCCAGGCCACGGGCAGCAGGCCGAGCGGCGGCGCGGGCAGGCTCATGGTGCCCAGCAGCACCGCGTTGCCCACGAGGATCGAGGCGATCGCCCCCCCGGCGCTCATCCGCCGCCAGTGCAGCGCCCCGTACATGGTGGGCACCAGCATCACGTAGCCCGAGAACGAGAACGTGGCGAGGCCGAAGATCGAGGCCGGGCGCCACAGCACGATCGCATAGGCGACGAGGGCCAGCGCGAGCACGAAGGCGCGGCCCCAGGCCACCTCGTGGCGCTCGGGCAGCGCGGGGGCCAGGCGGCGCACCACGTCGCGGCTGAGCATCGAGCCGAGCGTGAGCAGCTGCGCGTCGAGGGTGGACATGACCGCGGCGAGCACCCCGGCCAGCGCCAGGCCCTGCAGCGCGGGGCCGAGGTGGGCCTGCACCATCAGCGGGAAGATCCGATCGGACTCGCGACCCACGAGCCCCGGCAGGTCGGCCGCGCCCCACACCCCGAACATCACCGCGGGCAGCCACAGGAGCACCAGCGAGATCGGATAGAGGCGGCAGGTGTTCTTGAGCGCGGTGACGTCGCGCGCGGCGAAGATGCGCACGAGCATGTGCGGGAAGGCGATCACGGTGAACGAGATCGCCAGCCCCCACGAGGCCCACGCCCCGGGCGCGAACATCGGGCGCTCGCCCTTCACCAGCAGCTGCGGCGCGTGGGCCCGCACCGCCTCGGTCGCGGCCGCCAGGCCCCCGAGATCGTCGGCGATCACGAAGAACGCGATCACCATGAAGCCCATGAACACGCTGCCCTGAAAGACATTGGTCCACATCGTGGCCTTCATGCCGCCGAGCGCGGTGTAGCCGAGCGTGACCACGAGGATCAGCGCGGCCGCCAGCGGCAGCGAGACCGCATCGTGGGTGAGCGTGCTGACGGCCAGGCCCACGCCGAGCACCGCGGTCACGAGATAGGGAAGTGTGTAGACCACGAAGGCGATGAACAGCACCACGCCCACCGCGGGGCTGCCCAGGCGCTCGGCGAACAGCTCGGCGGGGGTGATGGCGCCCACGCGGCGCGCGGCCTTCCACGCGGGCCAGCCGATCGCATGGAAGGTCCACGGAATCCCGAGCGCTACGATCGCGGCGTTGAGGCCGAACACGCCCACGCCGTGGTGGTAGGCGAGCCCGGGGATCCCCATCAGCACGAACGGGGTCACGTTGGTCCCGAGCAGCGCCATGAACAGCACCAGCGTGCGAGCCGTGCGACCGCCCAGGAAGTACGCCTCGGAGCCGCGACCGGTGCGGCGATAGGCGGCCGCGCCGATCGCCAGCACGATCACGAGATAGGCGAGGCACACCAGCAGCAGCGTGGTGCCCACGCTCATGGGTCACCCGCGGGCGGAGCGGGGGGCAAGGGCGGCTGGCGCTCGGGCGGCGGCTCGTCGGGCCAGGGGGCACCGGTCATGAACAGCACCACCAGCGCGGCCGCGGCCATCCACAGCAGCGGATAGGCGAGATCCCAGGGGAGCCAGCCGAGCACGAGCACGGCCGGGTCGTCGACCGTGGGCGGGGCCACGTGGAGCACGACGAGCGCGAGCAGTGCGACCGACAGGAGGCGCCGGGCCACGAGGGGAGCGATCACGAGGCCGCGATGATAGATCAGCTCTCGCGGCTACGCGGTGGGCTCGGCCTTGGTGGGCTGGAGCGTGCGGACCAGCCGGGTGGTGTCGTAGCTCTTCTCGCGCAGCCGCTCGAGGATGCCGTCGTAGATCGCGGGATCGAGCTGCGGCTCGCGGCTCAGGATCCACAGGTAGTCACGCCCGGGGTGGCCGACCACGGCAAAGCGGTACTCGGGATCGAGATCGATGATCCAGTAGTCGCCCCAGAACGGGCGGAAGAAGCTGACCTCGAGCTTGGCGTTGGTGGTCGTATCGACGACGCGCGCCAGGCCCTTGGCCTCGTCGAGCTTGCCGTCCAGCGTGTCCTTGCGGCAGCGATTGAGCACGGTGATCTTGCCGTCGTCGCGCAGCGTGTAGTCGGCGGTGGTCGCCGTGCAGCCCTTCTGGAAGCGCTGCGGGTAGCTGGCGATCTCGTACCAGGTGCCGAGGTAGCGCGGCAGGTCCACGTGCTCGACGGTCTGGAGCGGCGGGAGGCCCTCGCGCTTGGTGGTGGTGGTGGCACACGCGGCGCTGAGCAGTGAGGCACCCAGCGCGGCGACGGCGGCAAGGATGGGAAATCGAGAGACGCGCATGTCGAGCACTAGACTGGCGACGGCGCGGTGGATGTCGAGCGAATGCCGGCTTGCGCTCGTGCGAGCGGCTCGCATCACCCGGCCAGCGAGATCGCGGCGCGGGCAGCTGCGCGCTCGAGCCGCTCGCCGAGCGCGCGGGCCAGCGCGGCGGCATCGCCCGGCTCGACGAGATCGATGCCGTCGTCATCGCCCCCGAGCTCGGGAATGCCACCCACGCGCGTGGCGACCACGGGGACGCGCTGGGCCCGGGCCTCGAGCACCACCAGCGGCGCGCCCTCGGAGAGCGGCCCGACCTCGCGCGAGGGCACGCAGACCACCGCGGCCGAGGCGAGCAGCTCGTGCTTGGCCGCGCCCTCGATGAAGCCGACGAACGTGACCGCGAGGCCGAGCCGCGCGGCGCGAGCCTGCAGGCGCGCGCGCTCGGGGCCATCGCCCGCGACCACGAGCGAGGCGCCCGGGCCGAGGCGGGTCGCGGCCTCGAGCAGATCGGCCACGCCCTTTTGTTGGATCAGGCGCCCGAGGAACACGATGCGCCCGGGCACGGGGCGCCGCGCCAGCCCGAGCGCGGGGGTCGGCACGGTCTGGGCCATCGTGGCCACGTGGCAGCGCTCGGCGAGCGAGGGCATCGCGTGGAGCAGGCGGCGGCGCTTGTCGTGGGAGGGCACGTGGATCGCCGCCGCGTGGGCAAAGCTCGACTCGACGAGGCGACGCAGCAGCGCGGGCGCGGCCACGAGCACGTCGACGTCGGTGCCGTGGCCGTAGATCTCGAACGGTACCCCGGCACGGCGCGCGAGCGGGGCCACCACGAGGCCGCAGGGCACCATCATGTGGGCGACCACGCGATCGCAGCGGGCCAGCCCGCGCGCGACCGCGAGGGCCATGCTCGCGAAGAACGAGGGCAGCCACAGCGCGCGATAGGGCCGCGCGCGCAGGTTCTCGAGGATCCCGTGCTCGCCGCTCACGCTAGCGCACCAGGCCGGCGCATAGGCGAAGCGCTCGAGCTCGAGCGGGGTCTCGAGCGCGCCGCGACACCACGCCGTGCGCGGCGCGAGCACCCGCACCGACTCGCCCTCGCGCGCGCGGGCCTCCCACCAGCGCCGCAGGAACGCCCCGCGAGGATCGCTCTCCCACTGCGGGAACGTGGAGGTGACCACCAGCGTGCGGGGCATCATCGAGCTCGCTGGACCGTGAACACCATGAAGCCGGCGAAGCGATGCAGCGGCGAGCGCATCAGCGCCCACTCGGCGCGCCGGGCCACGCGGCCCAGGCCCGGCAGCTGCAGGATTCCCGGGTGCGCGGTGGTGATGCGGATCCCCGCCACGTCGACGATCGTGCCGAGTGCCTCGGCGCGCGCGCGGGCCTGGGCGGGGGCGTCGAAGCGCGTGCCGATCGCCCCCTCGTCGAACGCCGTCGAGGTACGCCGCGGACCGAGCACCCGCTTGATGAGGAAGCGCAGCGAGTCGCGGTTGTAGGCATCGAACACGAGGTGCCCGCCGGGCCGGGTCACGCGCGCCATCTCGGCCAGCGCGGGCTCCACCGGGTCGATGTGCGCGAGCACCTTGAACGAGCACACCACGTCGAATTCTCCGTCGGCAAACGGCAGCGCGGTGGCCGAGGCCTCTTGCACGTCGAGCCCGCGGGCGCGCGCATGCTCGAGCATCCCGGGCGAGATGTCGATGCCGCGCACGCGTGAGGCGAAGGCGGCGATCCGCTGCATGACCAGCCCGGTGCCGCAGCCCACCTCGAGCACCGAGCGGCCCTCCCCCACCCGCCGCACCAGCGCCGCGGCCTGATCGTCGATGAGCTCGTGGTAGCCGCGGTCGCGCCCCTCGTCGTAGCTGCGCGAGAACGCGTCGTAGTAGTGGGTGTTGTCGGCGGTCATGAACACCTCTCGTACTCGTGCACGTACTGCTCGGCCATCGCCGCGGCGGTGAAATGGTCGCACACCAGCGCGCGCGCGCCGACGCCGAGCCCGGCGAGGCGCAGGGGGCTCTGCAGCAGCTCGCACAGCGCCTCGGCTCCCGCGGTCGCATCGGCGGCGGGCAGGGCCAGCGCACCCGCGGTGCCGTGGCGATCGCCGAGCGTCACCAGCTCGGCCACCGGTTGCGCGTCGACCACCGCCACGGGCACGCCCGCGGCCATGCCCTCGAGCAGCGCGAACGGAAGGTCGACCTTGCGCCGCGCGTGATCGGCCAAGTAGAGCTGGACCGCGGCGCGCTCGAGACGGGCGGGCAGGTCGGCCACCTCGCCCGCGAGCTGCACGTGGCCGCGATCGATCGCGGGCTGCAGCCGCGCGTGGAGCTCGCGGCGCACCTCGGCGTCGCGCTCGGCCTTGGGGCGCGCGGCGATCTCGAGGCACCAGCCGTCGTCGAGCCGGCCCAGCGCGTCCGCGATCGCGACGAGCCGCTCCGCGACGGCCGCGTCGAGATCCCCCGCGAACAGCACCGTGCGGCGCTCGGCGAGGGCGGGGCCGGTGGTCGCGGGCAGCTCGACCCCGGGGTAGATCCGGCGCACGCGATCCTCCGCGAGGCCGGCCTCGAGCAGCCGCTGGCGCCCGTGGTCGGAGGTGACGATTACGCGATCGAGGCGAGCGAGCTGCGGGGCGATCGCCTCCGCGCCGGCCGAGGCGGGCAGCGTGTGCAGCACCACCCGCCGCCGCGGCACCCGCTGGAGCAGCCCGAGCACCAGGCTCGACGAGCGGTTCGCGGCAAAGAACGCATGGATCGGCAGCCGGGCCAGCGCGGGGCTCAGCAAGCGAGCGAGCATCGCGGCCTTGTCGAGCGCGCGCGGCTGGTAGGCCATCGCCGCGGCCGGCAGCACGCGATCGCCCGCGGAGCGCAGCGGCGCGTGGGGATCGCCGAAGTACGCCAGCGCGAGCGAGGCGGGCAGTCGGCGCACGAGGTTGTGCACGAGCACGCTCGTCCCGTCACGCAGCGGGGCCCGCAGCGGCTTGGACAGCAGCACCCACGCGCGCGCGCTAGCCACGGCGTCGCAGCTCCCGCAGCTGCGCCAGCGTGACCGCGCGAGTCCCCAGCACCACCACCACGAAGGCCACGCCCAAGAGCGCCAGCTTGCCCAGGATCGCGAGCTTGCCCAGCAGCCCCGCGGTGGGCACCGCCACCACGTGCCCGAGCCCCAGCACCACGCCCACCGCGAGCGCGAGCTTGGCGAGGTGCGCCCACGGGACCCCCACGCCGAAGGCCACGCGCAGCCCCACCAGGCCGCCCACGACCGCGAGCGTGCCCGCCACGATCACCGCGGTCGCGGCTCCCTCGGCGTGCTGGTCGGGGCACAGCAGCAGCGTGAGCGGCACCACCGTGACCAGCGGCAGGCCCACCAGCGCGAGCGCGGCACGACGGTTGCCCGCGCTGTTGCAGATCCACGCGATCGTGTTGGCGAACGAGTAGCCCGAGAACCCGAACACCAGCAGGCGCAGGTGCGTGGCCGCCGTCGCGTAGGCCCCGGGGAACAGCAGCGCCTGCACCTCGGGCGCGGCCGCGGCCACCACCGCGCTCAGGCACGCGAGCAGCGTGAGCGTGGTCGTCACGGTGGCGCGCACGTAGCCCTGGGTCCGCGCATCATCGCCGCGCCCCGCCAGCGAGGCCACGAACGGGAACGCCACCAGGGCCACTGCGTTCATCAGGCTGTAGGGCACCCACGCGACCAGCTGCGCGCTCGAGTAGTAGCCCACCGCATCCTTGCGCGCCGCGGTCTCCGAGTAGCTCGACAGCACCAGCAGATCCACCGATTGCAGCAGGTTGAGCGCCGCGGTGAACAGGATCAGCGCCGCCGCGAACCCGGCCATCTTCGGCGCTGCTGTGCTGCCTTCCGCGCTGCCTTCCGCGCTGCCTTCTGCGCCCGCCCGCCGCCGCCCCACGAGCACGAACGACAGCAGCAGCGCCGCCACGGCCGCGAGCGTGAAGCCGCCCACGATCGGCGCGAGCCCCAGCGCGAGCAGGGCCGCGGTCGCCATGAACCCGGCCTTCAGCGTGGCCATCGTGATGTCGAGCGCGGCCTGCCGCGAGAACCGGCGCGTGCCGTTCAGCGTGCCCACGTTGACGGCATAGAGCGCGTACACCAGGCTGATCGGCGCCACCACCCACAGCGGCTCGGTGAGCGAGGGGTCGTCCCACCAGCGCGCGAGCGTGGGCGCGAGCGCGAGCGTCATCGCGGTCGCGATCACCCCGAGCCCGAGCGCCAAGCGAAAGCCCTTGCGCCGGATCGCCGCATACGCAGGCAGGCCGTCCTCGAGCTGCGCCGACAGCGGGCGGCTCACCGCGAACATGATCGTGTAGATGATGACCATGTTGGGCACGGCCACCGCCCGCGCCACCGTCTGGTACTGCCCGTACAGCGACTCCTCCACCCAGTGGGTCAGCGCCACGTTGAGCGCGTAGCCGGCCACCAGGAACCACAGCTTGGCCAGGCCCAGCCACGCCCCGCCGCCGAGGCTCTTGCGCGCGGCGGGGGCCGGCGACGCGGGCGATGCGGGGGTAGCCACCGGGGCAGGCACGGCGCGAAGGATAGCGATCCCCGCGAGCTCACGCGATCACGGGGTCAGACCCATGCGGCGACCGCCTCGGCGAAGCCATCCTCGCCGTGCGCGGCGACCAGGCTGAACTCGAGGCGCAGCTCCGGGTGAGCATCCCCGACCGCGACCCCACGCCCCGCCCAGCGCAGCAGATCGAGGTCATTGGTGTCGTTGCCGATCGCGAGCACCTGCGCCGCGGGCACGCGATGTCGGGCCGCGATCCAAGCGCACGCGCGCGACTTGGACACCGTCGCGGGGAAGATCTCGATCCACGCCGAGCACTGATCCAAGGGAGAGGTCGCGCGCAGCACCGTGTGCTGCGGCAGCGCCTGCGTGATCTCCTCGAGGTGGGACTCGTGCGCGTCGTGAACCGCCAGCAGCTGACACGCCGCGCGCTCGAACGGCGGGGGCTCGGGGCGGCAGTGCTCGCGGTAGAACGCGACCCGCCGTTCGAAGTCGGCCCGCCCCTGCGCCCGATGAAAGGCAAAGCGATGGTTGTCGGGGATCGGGTCGTGAACCATGAAGTCCAGCCCACGCGCGACACACAGCGCGGCCGCGGCCAGCGTCTGCGCGGGCGTCAGCCCGGCCGTCCGCAGGTAGCGCTGCGCCCCGAAGTCCAGGATCCCCGCGCCCGAGGACACCACCAGGTAGTCGAGCGGCAGATCGGGGGCCAGCGCCCGATCGGCCGAGAAGCGCGAGCGCCCGGTCGCGATCACGCGAATGATGCCCCGCTCGCCCAACGCCTCGAGCGCGCGACGATTGGCGCTCGAGATCCTGCGGTCGGGGCCGAGCAGCGTCCCGTCGAGATCGGTCACGACCATCGCGACGCGGTCGCCGAGCGCGGCGGGGGTCCGGTGCCTCACGCGAAGAGTGTCGCGTGAAGCGAGCGATCCGTGGAGAGCTCGGGGTGAAAGGTCGCCCCGATCACCGTGCCCTGCCGCACGAGCACCGGGTCGCCGTCGAGGCGGGCCAGCACCTCGACCTCGCGCCCCACCGCCGTGATCCGCGGCGCGCGGATCAACACCAGCGCGGTCCGTCCATCATCGGCACGGGCGCAGCGGCTGTGGGACTGCGGGCCGTACGCGTTGCGCTCGACCTCGAGGTCGAGCCAGCCGAGCTGCGGGGTGGCGGCCACGATCGTCCCGGCGCACGTGGTCAGCACCGGATGCCCCTCGCGCACGAACGCCGACAACGCCGCGCCCGCACCCGCCCGCGCGATCCCCAGCAGGATCGCCGTGCTCTCGCCGCCGGGCACGATCAGCCCGCGAACACGGGCGAGGTCCGCGGGCGCGCGGATCTCGAGCGACTCGACCCCGACCTCGCCCAGCGCCTTGCAGTGCGCCGCGAACCCGCCCTGCAGCGCGAGCACTCCGACCGGCTTGGCCATCGCTCACCACCCCCGCGCGGCAAAGCGCTCCGCCGCGCCCAGCGTCGAGATCTCGCGCCCCCGCATGGGCGCCCCCAGCCCGGTGCTCACCCGCGCCAGCACCTGCGGATCGCGGTAGTGCGTGACCGCCTCCACGATCGCCTTGGCCGTGCGCTCGGGACTCTCGCTGAGGAAGATGCCGCTGCCCACGAACACCGACTCGGCCCCCAGCGCCATGCACAGCGCCGCGTCGGCCGGCGTCGCGATCCCGCCCGCGGCAAAGCTCGGCACCGGCAGCGCCCCCGCCTTGGCCGTGCGCTCGACCAGGGCGAGCGGCGCGCCGAGATCCTTGGCGGCCGCCGCCAGCTCGTCGCGACTGAGCGTGGTCAGCCGACGGATCTCCGTGCGCAGCGCCCGAAGGTGGCGCACCGCCTCCACCACGTTCCCGGTGCCGGCCTCGCCCTTCGTGCGCAGCAGCGCCGCGCCCTCGGCGATGCGCCGCAGCGCCTCACCCAAAGAGGTGCACCCGCACACGAACGGAATCGTGAACGCACGCTTGTCGATGTGATGGTGCTCGTCGGCCGGCGTGAGCACCTCGCTCTCGTCGATGAAGTCGACCCCGAGCGCCGCGAGGATCTGCGCCTCCACGAAGTGGCCGATGCGGCACTTGGCCATCACCGGAATGGTCACCGCCTTGCGCACCGCGGCGATCATCGCCGGATCGCTGGCCCGGGCCACCCCGCCATCGGCTCGGATCTGCGCCGGCACCCGCTCCAACGCCATCACCGCCGCCGCTCCGGCCGCCTCGGCGATCCGCGCCTGCTCGGCATCGACGACGTCCATGATCACGCCGCCGCACAGCATCTGGGCCAGGCCCACATTGAGGGTCTTCACTTCATCGTCCATTGCACACTCCTCCATCGAGCTGTCTTCTTCACACCACGGTCAGCGCCGTGCCGCCCCGCTGTCGCACGCGCAAGCAGGCGTGCAGCGCCTCGCCCAGTCGCTGGGTGCCGAGCGCAATGCGACGCGGCGGCTCGGCGCAGAACGTCAGCCGCAGCCCTCGCTGCTGGCCGTGCACCGTGAACAGCGCGTCGGGGCTGACCAGCACCCCGAGATCGAGCGCGCGCGAGAACGCCTCCTCGGCGTCGATCTCCGCGGGCAGCTCGATCCACGTCACCACGCCGCGCTGCGCCCGAGACCACTGCAATCCCGGCGGAAGGTGCTTGTGCAGCCCTCGCTCCAGCGCATCACGGCGCGCCCGGTACTCGGGCAGGATGCGGCGCAGGTGCCCGCGCAGCAGCCCGCGCTCGAGGAACTCCGCCAGCGCGTGCTGCAGCAGCAGCGAAGACCCTAGATCCATCGCGTGCTTGAGCGCGGTGAGGTGATCCTGCAGCGCCCCGGGAAACGCGACGTAGCCGATGCGCAGCGCGGGGCTGAGCCGCTTGCTGAACGTACCGATGTGCAGCACCTGGCTGTCCAGCGCCCGCAGGGCCGGCGGAGCGGCCGTGTCGTCGAGATCGAGATCGGCCGCGAAGTCATCCTCGATGAGCGGGATCCCAAAGCGGCGCGACCAGCCGACCAGCGCCTCGCGACGCGCCGCCGAGATCGTGCGACCCGTCGGGTTCTGGCCCGTCGGCATCACATACAGCCCCTTGGCCCCCGCGC
Organism: Nannocystaceae bacterium; assembly: GCA_041600735.1. GTDB lineage: Bacteria > Myxococcota_A > Polyangia > Nannocystales > Nannocystaceae > Paraliomyxa. Next base: position 4,204 of record JBFIJN010000083.1, on the reverse strand, counting down.
GACCGAGCCGCTCGAGCGCCTCCATCTCGGGCCCCTCCTCGTCGTCGGCAACCCCCACCAAGCGTGCGCCCGCGGCCGCGAGCACATGGATCGCCCCGGTGTACGTCGCGTTCTGCACCAGCATCGTATCGCCCGGCTCGATCAGCACCCGCGCGATCAGATCGAGCGCTTGCTGGCTTCCGGTCGTGACCAGCAGCCCCTCGGCGGGCACCGGCACCCCGCGACGCGCCAGGTCCTCCGAGATCGCCGCGCGCAGCCGCGGCAGCCCCGCACGCGGCGCATAGCCCAGCGCCGCCGGACCCTCGGTCTTGAATGCATGCGCGATGCAGCGGCGCAGATCATCGGCCGGCTGCAGATCCGGTGACGGCTCCATCCGCTGCAGGTTGACCAGATCGCGACCGGGCGCGTGCGCGACCCGTCGACGCAATCGATCGGCCAGCTGCAGCGACACCGCCTCCGTCGCGCGCGAGAGCACCGACGACCACGGGAAGCTCGTGGGCTCGAGCGCCGGCACCGGGCGCGGCGCGGGGGCGTCGGCCACGAACGTCCCGCGACCCACGACCGAGACCAGCGAGCCGCTCGCCGTCAGCTGCTCGAACGCCGCCACGATCGTGTTGCGATGGGTCCCGAGCTCCGCGGCCAGCTTGCGCGTGGGGGGCAGGCGAAAGCCCGGCGGGAGCGTCCCCTCGCGGATCCGCTCGGCGAGCTGCGTCGCAATCTGCCGGTAGAGCGGGAGGTCCGAGCGGGGGTCGGTCTTGAGTCCGAAGTCGGCGGTCATCGAGGGGAAGCTCCGATTGGACTGCTTCATACCCCGGTATTCTCCCACTTCAACGGTCCAATTACAGGCTGATAGCCAACCAATCAGACCAATTTGCCGAGGCAGCCCTAGTCCAATTGGTCCAATCGGTCGACGTCGCCCATCGGGTGAGGCCTGGGCGCTCGCACTCCCCGCTCCCGCGCATCGTGGGTAGACTCCCGCGCCGTGGTCGACGACGCCCCTCCTGCCCCTCCGCTCGCGCTCGACCTGCTCGCCGGGCTGACCGCCGCCCTCGTGGTCGTCACCCCCGAGCTGTGGCTGCTGGCCGCCGCGCCCGGGGCCGCCAGCGTCACCCTCGCGCTGGCCTCGAGCGTGGGCCTGGCCGCCGGCGCCTGGCTGGCGCTGGCCGGTCGCGTCCAGCGAGCGCTGCCCCGCCGCCCGTGGCTCGTGGCCCTCGTCGCCGCCTGCGGCACGCTGCCCGCCACCATTCCCGTCGCGCGTCACCTGTTCGAGGGCGCGTTCGCGGCCACCCTCCCCGGCGCGCGCTGGGGCCCGCTGTGGGTCCCGCTGCTCGGCGTGCTCGCGCTCGCGGTGGTGCTGCGCGTGCTCGTGCCCCGCCTCGATCGGCCGCGTCGACGCCAGGGCCTCGCCCTCGCCCTCGCCCTCGCCGTCCTCGGCACCGACCTCGTGGGTCGCTCGCTCTACCGCACCGAGTACCCCGACATCCACGCGCTGCTCGTCGTGATGGAGATCGCCGGCACCATGCTGGCGCTCCGCCTGCTCGCCCCGCCCGGCCTCGCCGCTCGCCTGCGCCGTCGCGGCCCGAGCCTCGCGGTCGTGATCGTGGTCGCCGGGGCTGCCGCGGGCACCGGGCTGGCCGTCACCACCGGGCTCGAGGCCCGCGAAGATCGGGCCGCGCTCGCCACCACCGGGATGCACGGGCGCATGCTCGTCCGCGCCGCCCGGCTCGCGCTCGACGGCGACGACGACGGCTACTCACCCCGGCTCGGCGGGGGCGATTGCGACGACGACGACGACTCGATCCACCCCGGCGCACGCGAGCGCCCCGGCAACGACCTCGACGAGAACTGCGACGGCGTCGTGGCCACGGGCGAGGTCACCCGTCGCCTCCAGCAGGCCCAGGCCGCGCGTACCGTGACCTACGACGAGTGGCGTCGCGGACCCGCCGCGAGCGCCCTGCTCGAGCGCACGCGCGCGATGAACCTGCTCGTCGTCACCGTCGATGCCTTGCGCGCCGACGCCCTCCTCGACACCCCCGAGAACCGCGCCGACTTCCCCAACCTGTTCGCGCTGCAAGACGAAGCCCGCGTGTTCACCCACGCCTTCGCCCCCGCCGCGGGCACCGATCTCTCGATCTCCGGGCTGCTCACCGGTCGCATCGATCCGTTCGAGCCGAGCTCGATCCCGCTCGCCACCGCGCTCGCGGCCCAGCACTCCGCCTACGCCGTGATCCCGAGCGAGGTGATCCGCTACGTGGGCGAGGCGCTCATCACCCGCAGCCTGGTGCGCTGGGATCGACTCGTCAACGATCGCTTCGAACGCGACGTGGGCAGCTACACCACCTCGCGCCGCACCACCACGCTCGGCCTCGGCCACCTCGAGCGCCACCACCGAGAGCGCCCCGGCCAGCCGTGGGTGCTGTGGCTGCACTACTTCGACGTCCACGAGCACGACGAGGTCGAGGACGGCGACCGCAACCTCGCCCGCCTGCGCACCACCACCGACGAGCTCTCGCGACCCGAGCGCTACCGCTTGCTCGTGAAGCTCGTCGACGAGCAGGTCGGCGAGCTCCGCCGCGTGCTGACCGAGCAAGGCCAGTGGGATCGCACCGTCGTGCTGTTCGCCTCCGATCACGGCGAGGGCCTCGGCGAGCACCCGCGCCTGCCCGACAACCACGGTCGCTTCCTCTACAACGCGCTCGTGCACGTCCCGCTCGCGCTGCGCATCCCCGGCCTCGCGCCTGGCGTAGTCGAGGCTCCCGTCTCGCTGCTCGACCCCTACCCCACCCTGCTCGAGCTGTTCGGGGCCACCCCCGGCCCCCACGACGGCGACAGCCTGCTGCCGTTCCTCGTCGACGGCGCCCCGCCGGCCTTGCTCGAGCGCACGCGCCCGCTCCCGCTCAACGAGAGCGATCAATTCGGCGTCGTCGCCTGGCCCTACAAGCTGCTCGTGCGCCGCGAAGACAACCTCGCCGAGCTCTACGATCTGAGCCGCGACTTCGGCGAGACCACCGATCTCGCCACCCAGCAGCCCGACCGCGTCAACGCGCTGCTCGAGCTCTACGCCGCCCTGCCCGCGGTGGAGATCGATCGCACCACCAAGGGCCGCCGCGCCCGCGAGCGCGCCGCCCAGGGCACCGCACCCTAGCGACCCGCCGTGCTGCGCGGACCCAGGGCCACGAGCACGGCGAGGACCGCCGAGCCGAGCGCCACCAGCCCGAAGCCCACGCTCGCGTGCGCCGTCCAGCCCGGGACCAGCGGTGGGCCCTCGAAGAGCACGCCGCAGATCACCAAGCATGCGAGCAGCCCCGCCAGCGGCAGCGCGCCCGCGGCCAGCAGCGTCGCGCCCAGCCCCTCGCGGCGCAGCCCCACCCAAGCTGCGGGCGCCAGCACCAGCACGCCCGGCAGCGCCGCGCGCAGCATCGCGGCTGCGTTGCTCGGGTAGATCATCGGGTTCGAGAGCGTGGGCCAGCCTTCGAATGCCACGATCGAGGCGTACGCGACGAGCCACCACCAAGGCCACGCCCGCACTCGCCGACCGGCCCCACGTGCCGTGGCGAGGAGTCCGGCGAGCGCGAGCGCGAGCCCGCCGAGCAGCAGCCCGAGCGACGGCCGCGGCAGCGTGGCGCCCGGATCGGGATGCTCGAGCGCAAACGCGATCGAGCGCCCCGCGCTCGCGGGTCGATCCGGTAGGCCCAAGAGCTGCGCCAAGCCGCGGTGCAGATCGACGAGGTGGATCGGCTCCCCGCCGCGGTGATCCGCCGCCTCGATCCCCGGCCCCGAGACGCACGCTCGCACCACGCGGATCCCCGCCTCCGCCCCGCCGTGACCGCCCCCCGGCAGGTGCCCGTGATCCGCCAGCACCAGCCACACCGCATCCGCCCCCGCCCCCGCGCGCAGCTCCCCCAGCCACGCATCCGCGGACGCTGCCGCCGACGCATACGCCTCCGAGGCCGCCCCAAACGCGTGCCCCGCCTCGTCGATGCGCAGCACGTGCACGAACACCAAGCGAGCCGGGCTCGCCACCGCCGCGAGCGCGTCCGCGAGGAACTCGGGCGGCGAGGTCGATCCCGACCCTTCGCTCGCGAATCCGAACGAGCCCACGATCTCCTGGTGCGACTCCGCCACCCCCACGCTCCCCGGCACCAGCCGCGGCAGCGCATCCGCGGGCGCCTGCGACAGCCGCGGGATCCGAAACCACATCCCG
>JBFIJN010000082.1:0-22063 GCA_041600735.1 Nannocystaceae bacterium | reverse complement strand
TTCCAAGTGTTGGCCGAAGCCGCCAGTCGTCTGGATCGTGCGAAGGGCGAGAAGTGGCAGCTCCGCTTCTTCCTCGACGGAGAAGCGATCGAGCCGTCACCGGAGCTGCTTCCGCGCCTAGAAGACCAGACTCTCGACGGCTATGCGACGCGGATGGAAGAGGTGTGCCCCGGGCGAGGGTATGCGATCCTCCTGAGCGACTATCACCGGCTTCGCGTGGAGCATTGGAGACGACTGCGGGACTTCTTTGGCTCGTTCTTCTCCGAGGCAGGGCTTCCACCGGGAGGGGCGGTCGCGGACATCTTCGTGGGGAACGACGCCCGCACCGCGTTGGGCGTGCACCGGGACACGCTCAGCGTGTTCACGAGTGTGGTGACTGGGCGCAAGCGCCTGCTCGTGTGGCCTGCGCACGTGTTCGAGGGCGTCGACCCAAGAACGGTGGACTACTCGAAGTACCTCGATGATGCGACATTGCTGGAGGGCGAGGCCGGAGACCTGTTCTACTGGCCGTCGTCTCACTGGCACATCGCAGAGTCGAGCGGAGGGCTCACCGCCACGCTGGCCCTGGGGGAATTTCGCGACTCTGCCCAGGCCGTCGTCCACGACGACATGGCGCGCTACGTCGCTGGAGGTCGCGCGCGAACCAAGGGACCGGCCGACGTTGCCAGCGCTCGCATACGCTCGGGACTCGCGCAGACGCTTCCCGACGGGTTGAGACTGGCCTCCGAGAACCTCTCGGAGCAGCTGCGACGGCGGGTCGTGACGCGGTGGGTCGAGCGCCTCTCCAACCACGGGCTCTCGCCTCCCCCGCTGCGCCACGACGAGCTCGCGGTCGACGACACCATACTCTGCCCTTCCCGCCACCCCATCGTCATGCTCGCCGATGGCCCCACGCTGCTCCTCGGTGCGTGCGGCCGGGCCTTGCCCGTCCCTGCTTTTCCTCAGCTCGTCGCGCTCGTCGAGGAGCTCAACGCAGGGGCACCGGCTCGCGTCGATGCGTTGCTTGGCCGGCACTCCGGTGAGCGGTCGGCGGATGGCGCGGATCCGTTCGTGGTCGAGGCCGATGCGCTGCTCGAGGTCCTTCGCACGCTCTACTCGTTCTGGGCCTTCGACAAGCACTAGCGACTCGGGTCCCATGCTGATCGATCTCACACATCGCACCACGGGTGCGGAGGCCACGAGCTACAACCGCCGTCGTCTGGACCGATGCCTCGCCGACGAGTTCTCGCCCGACCGGATCTCGCGCTGGCTGGAGGCTTCCGTCGCGGAGGCCGGGCAGGAGGCTCTGCTCACGCCCAAGGAGTTCTTGCGCGGAGGATTCCTGCTTCCGCGAGAGCACCAAATGCACGAGCACCTGCCCGACCCCGCCTGGCAGCTCACCCTGGCGGGCCATGACGCGAAGCTGGCCGCCAACGACGCGGCGGTCGTCCTCCAGGCGCTCGCGTACGGGCTGCGGGGCGCCCCAGAGCGGCTGTTCGAGATCGTGGCGGGCGACTCGACGCCGAGGACGCGGACCCTCGCGGCGGACCTGTCGCGAACGATCGTCCGCTGCCCGGCCAACTTGCCGCCTGGAGTCTATCGCTGGATCCACGCGACCTTGCTCATCGTCTCGGCCACGACCGTGCTGGTGCTCGATCCGATCGCCTTCTCGCACCTCCTGCCGCACGACGCCCCAGTGTTGGTGCTGGATGCCGATGGCATTCTCATCACCCACACCCACGAGGATCACTGGCATCCTCCGGGCCTCGCCCCGTTCCTCGGGGACACGACCGCGTTGATCGTGCCGCGCGTGCCTCGTACGAACATCCTCTCGCGCGCATGCCCGGCGGCCGACCTCCGAGACCTGCGAATTCCCCACTTGGAGCTGGACTGGGGCGAGCGGGTCGACGTCGGGGACATCGAGGTCGAGGCCCTTCCCTTCTTCGGCGAGCAGCCCCTCGTCAGTGGATCACCGCTGTGGTTCCCCATTCGCAACTGGGGGAACTGTTATCGGGTGACCACACCGGATTTCTCCCTCTTGATCTTGGTGGACAGCGGCAAGGACCCCGCCGGCTCGATGGTCGAGGTGCTCGACGACGACCAGCGGCGCAATGGGCCCGCCGACCTCGTGCTGGCGTGCATGCGCGAGTTTCCCACGCCGTTCTTTGGCGGGCTCCCCTCCGAGTGGTTGGCGCTGCGACAGTCCGAGCTCGAGCGGCTGTTCGGCATGCACGCGAGCGGCGAGGTGTGGAGCTCGACGGCGGGGGTCTCGGGCCTCGCCGAGGCGTGCAGGGCCGCAGGCGTCCAGAGCTTCGCGCCCTATGCCCACGGCTACGAAGGGCTGGCCCAGGCCATCGCCGACATCGGCTGGGGGGATGGCGAGCGATCGGAGCGAGACCGCTGCCAGGCCCTGCTCGAGAGCGCCCGGTCGATCGATCACGACGTGCGCCCGATCGGCTGGAACGTGGGCGATCGCCTCCACTTCGATGGTGAGCAGTGGACGCGCACGCCGGAGGCGCTCCTGCAGGCGAGCGGCTGAGCGCAGCCTCCACACGAGCACGGCCATGGCTTCATCCCACCGAGAGTACCGGCATCACGGCTTCTTCCTCTCGCGCTGCCCGGCCCTCTCGTGGAGCGTGTTCGACGAGTGGCTCGGCGGGCACGCGCTGCGCGACATCGTGGGCCGAGCCGACGCAGGCTCGCTGGAGGAGCGCTGCGGCCAGGCGCGTGAGGCTGCCCGGGCCCACCTCCGCCGTGCACTGGCCGATCCCCTGGTTCGAGAGGCGATCATGATCGCGTCGCCGTCGCTCCACGCGAGCATCGCGACGTGGGAGCAAGCGCCAGACGACCCACGCGCGCGCGACGTAGAAGCCGCCCTCGTCCGCTACCTGAGCCGCATGGCGGGGCGCCCCACCCCGTTTGGCTTGTTTGCTGGGGTCTCGCTGGGAACGATCGGCGAGACCTCGGAGCTTCGCCTGAGTCCGCGATCCGAGTGGCAGCGGAGGACTCGGCTCGACACGGGGGTGCTCGGCGACGCGTTGGCGCGACTCCTGGCCGATCCGTGGGCTCGCACCCAGCTCGTGTTCCATCCGAACTCGACGCTGGCCCGCGCAACCGGACGCCTCCGCTATAGCCACGCCCAGCGGATCGGCAGGTCCCGGGCGTACTCGCTGGTGCTCACCGAGGAGACCCCCTATCTCGTTCACGTGCTCGAGAGCGCACGAGAGGGGGCCAGCATCGAAGACCTCGTGCACGGGCTCGTCGCCCTCGACGCGGAGATCTCGGCCGAAGACGCCGAGCACTACGTTCATCAGCTCATCGATGCGCAGATCCTGGATGCCCGCCTCGCGCCGCCCGTGACCTCCGACGACCCGCTACGGGCGGTCATCGAGCAGCTCGCACGCGTGCCCGCGGGCACGGGGCTGCAGACCTCGCTCGCGGGGATTCGCGATGAGCTCGAGCGGCTAGACCAACGAGGAATCGCGGGCCCGCCCGAGCGCTACCAGGAGCTCGTCGCCTCCGTTCGGCAGCTCACGCCGGGAGCGACCGTCGCCCAGTCCGTGCAGATCGATCTGATGCAGGCCTCCGCCCGCATGTCGCTCGCCGAGCCGGTGTTCCGCGCGCTCATCGATGGGCTCCACGTGGTCCACCGCCTCACCGCGCGAGCCAACGACGATCCACTCGCTAGATTCAAGAAGGCCTTCACCGCGCGGTACGAGAACGGGCGGGTCCCGCTGCTCACGGTGCTGGACGACGAGGCGGGCATCGGCTTCGATTCCACCCGGTCGCCCGTGCCGGAGGGCAACCCGTTGCTGAGCGGGCTGAGCTTCGATCCTCCCGCGCCCCGCGATTGCGTGATTCCGCGGGCCGTCGTCGATGTCCTGCTCCCCGAGCTCCTGCGCGCGGCCGCGAGCGGAGCGCGAGTGCTGGAGCTGACCGATGAGATGGTCGAGCGACTCTCGGCCACGGACACGAGGCCTCCGCCGCAGGCGGTGGGGATCTCCGCGCAGATTGCCGCCGAGTCACCCGAGGCGCTGAAGGCCGGGCAGTTCCAGATCCTGTTCGACTACGCCGTCGGACCGCCGGGGATCCGACAGATCACTCGCTTCTCGGGCCTGTATCCGACCCTGGACGACGGGATGCGCGAGCACCTGCGACGAGAGGAGGCGCTCCGCTCGGATTGCATCTTTGCCGAGATCGTCTTCCAGCCACAGGGACGCATGGGCAACATCGTCAGCCGGCCGATCCTGCGGGAGCACGAGATCGTGTTCCTGGCCGTGTCGGGGGCCCCGCCGGACCGCCAGATCCCCTTGTCGGACCTGGATGTATGTGTCGTCGAAGACGAGGTGATCCTGTGGTCGCGGCGCCTCGATCGGCAGGTCCTTCCCTGCCTGAGCAATTCACACAACTACGAGATCCGCGGCCACACGGTCTATCGGTTCCTATGTCTCCTGGGGAGCCAGCGCTGCGAGTCGGACATCATTTGGTCGTGGGGGGACCTCGGGCGCCTCGACTACCTACCGCGGCTCGTCTACCGCAACATCGTGATCGAGAAGGCGCTGTGGCGAGTCGACCAAGCCAGGCTCCGCTCGATTGCCGGGATCCGCGGCCCAGACAAGTACCGCGCCGTGTGCGAGCTCCGCGAGGCGCTGCAGCTGCCGCGCTTCATCGCGGTGCGCGAGAGCGACAGGGAGCTCCCGTTCGACCTCGACAACATCCTGAGCGTGGACTCGTTGCTCGAGTACTCGCGGCGAGACCGGCCGTTCTACGTCGTCGAGGTGCTCCCGACGCCCGACCAGCTGGTCGTGCACTCCGACGACGGGCCCTATGTGCAGCAGATCCTGGTCCCGGCCATTCGCGACGGCGAGCACGGCACCCCCGACGGGCGGGTGCGCACGGTCGTGCGTCGGGTTGCGCAGGGCCAGGAGCGCCGCGCGTTCTTCCCCGGCGGCGAGTGGCTGTACCTCAAGCTCTTCGCGGGCGAAGCCACCGCGGAGCGCGTGTTGGCGGAGACCTTGGGTCCGCTGACGCGCGACCTGCTCGCCGAGGGTCTGATCGCGAAGTGGCACTTCCTGCGCTTCGGCGATCCAGACTGGCACCTGCGGGTGCGGGTGCGACCCTCTGCCGGGCGTCGACTCGGCGAGGTCGAGCCCCGCGTCCTCGAGGCGCTCGCCCCATGGCTGGTCGACGGCGGGATCTGGAAGCTCGAGCAGGGCACGTACCGACGGGAGATCCAGCGCTATGGCGGCGATGCGGGAATCCGCTTGGCCGAGGAGATCTTCGCGGCCGACAGCACCGCGGTCGCCGAGATCGCGGGCAAGTACGCGGGCTCGGCCGGCGTCGACGCTCGCTGGCGTCTGGCGCTCCTCGGCACGGACATGCTGCTCGACGACCTGGGGCTGCCGCCCTCGGCCAAGCTCACCCTCGCCTCGCGGATGCGTGACTACTTCGGCGCCGAATTCGGCGCGCGCTCGAGTCGCGGCAAGGCCTCGCTCGGAGCAAGATACCGAGCGTCGAGAGCCGAGCTGGAGGATCTGTTTCGTGCGCCGCAGCTGCCGTCGCACCCGCTGACCCCGGGAATCGAGTGCCTACGGGCCCGCAGCCGCGTCGTCGTCGGTCTTCGTGACGAGCTCCAGGCGCTGGAGGATTCCGCGCTGATCTCCACGGTGGAACTGGCCGAGAGCTACGTTCACATGTTCGTCAATCGCATGATGCCCTCCCATCCACGTGTGTACGAATTGGTGATCTACGAGTTCCTCGCCCGACACTACCGGTCGCTCCAAGCCAGGAGGAAGTGACCCCATGCGCAGGCACGAGCGCCGCGAGGATCTGCCATGAGCTACCCTTGGACCGTACCCGTTCCCGTCGAGGCCTCGACGTTCGCAGCGCTGCGCGAGGAGCATCGAGAGCTCAACATCGAGGTCTCGCTGGGGCGGATTGGCAGCTACTCGAGTCGGCGGCAACCCGAGCCTTCCGATCACCTGCTCCACTGCGACTTCCAGCTCAATCTCGCCCACAACCACGCCGGGCGACTGGGCGCGGGGCGGGCCGGTTTCTATCGCGGTCACTATCTCAAGGGCGTGGGGCGAACGTCGCTGGCGGGGAACTGGAACACGGACGACCTCTATCACTGCTCGGGAGTGCTCATGACGAGCGCTGCGATCCGCGAGTATCTCGTGTCGGGGCTGGTCGCCGCGCACGGCCGCCCGGAGCTCGTCAATCGTTGCACCGGGGTCCTCGTGCGCGCGCTCCCCGACGAGCTGCGTGACCACGCATGCGCGGTCTTCTCGCATGACGGGAAGCCGACGCCGCTGTCGCCCTCGCCGGCCGACCTGACGATGCAGGCCATCAGCGTGAAGTCCGGGGCGTTCGCACGCATGTCCAACTTCGTGTGGTGGCTGAACCAGATTCCGTTCTTTCGCCGCGAGGGCGACGACCGCATGGCCGAGCTGTTCGAGGCCCTCGACGCGGCGCTGACGGGCTTCGAGACCGAGGGCACCGACGGCGTCGGTCCCGATCGAGTCGCCCGCCGACTCGCGGAGCGCTTCACGCTGGTCCTCGCTCGCCTGCAAGCGGCCTGGTCGATCGGAATCGACTGGGGCTCGGTCCACAACAACTACGCACTCGACGGGCGCTTCCTCGATCTGGAGATGCCAACGGTGTTTCCGAGCGCCGCCCTCGGGATCAAGGTCGAGACCCAGCACGCCCGCGGCGAGCAGGCCACCGTGCGGCAGCCGGGAGAGCTGCTCGGCTTCGTGGCACCGCTCCGGTGCGCGACGGAGATGAGGCTCTTCGCCGCGTGGGTGAAGAGCCGCTTGGCCTTCATGCTGGCCAATCTGCCCATGTACGGCCTGGAGCGCGAGTACGTGGGCTGCTTCATCGCGGAGCTCGACGATGCGCTCCGCGAGCCACACCCGCTCAGCGCCCCCGAGCACCTCGCGCGCGCGGTCATCGACCCGATCGCGGCAGCCCTCGATCTCACGAGCGCGTCTCGTCGCGAGCTCGAGCGGACGTTCGCGTTCGCCGCAGCTCCCGTGTTTCCCGAGGCCCCGGCCCCGAGCGGCGCTGCGGCCGAGCTCCGGGTCCGTCGGCTCGACCTGCACGAGCTCGCCAAGACCGAGCCCGATACACGCTGGACGATCTATGTGCCCGACGCAGTGCGGGAGGCATGCTCGCGGGAGCACCACCTGAACGTCGAGTTCAATCGCCGGGTGACCCACGCGGATCAGCTCGAGGAGCCGCACACGCTGCTGGCCTACCTCGCGCACGAGGGGCCCGCCCCGCGAGACCCACAAGCGGATCACTCGCAGACGAACAGCGCACGAAACGAGTAGAGCTCGGCGACCGTCTCCTGCGCGCGTGCCCGCCACTGTGGAGCCAGCGCATCGTCGTACAGCCCATCGAGGAGCTCGTCGATGGTGGTGGGCACTCCGCGGTTGAGCGCGTCGAGTAGCGCCGGAATCCAGGGGGCCGCCTCCACGAACAGCGTGCGTCCGGCACCGGCGACGATGAACCCGCCGGTGGACTCGGCGAAGAGCACCGGGTGGATCGGGTCGGCGGCGATCCTTGCGGAGGCCGCAAGCGGCGTCGAGCGAGCCGGCGGGGGCGCGAGGCCGGCATTCGACAGGCGCGCCAGCCAGCGCCGCTGGAGCGCGTCTTCCATGCCGCGGCGGAGCTGCGCGGTCGCGTCGCGGAGGGGGTCTGGCAGGGTCTGGAGCTCGCGACGGTCGATCCGAAGCGAATCCGCGGCTCGCTCGAGTCCCTCGAGGACGAACGTACCGCCGAGGAAGCGCTTGGCCTCCTCGACCACCACTTCCTCCACCACGCTCGTGAACCTACCGAGACTCAGCGTCACCACCGGGTGACCCAGGGACTCTCCGATGTGCCAGTACGACGACGGCCAGAACATCAGGTCGCCCGGCTCGCCTTCGAGGACGGTGGCTCGAGCCCGGTAGTCATCGAGATCGACCGCCCGCCGGTCCACGCCTTCGAACACCTCGGGCGGCCACACGAGCATTCTCTTTCGCCCGGACACGACCCAGGTGAAGACATCCTGGTCATCTTGGTGCACACCAAATGGCGTCGTGGGGTAGCTGGCCAGGAAGATATCGGCGGTCGCGCCTCCGGCGGGCATTCCCGTGTGCTCGAACCACGCGCGGAAGAACTCTCGAAGCCTGCGCCAGAGCTCGGCATCGAGGCAGTGGTAGTTGTTGAGCAGCAGGCCCAGCGACTCACCCGGCATCAGCGCTGCGAAGCGGCGAACGTAGCCCTCCGGGGTGCCATCCGTGGGTCGAGGGACCACCCCGGGCGCGAGCGCCGAGATCGCCCCGTCGCGAAACAGACGTACGTTGACGTCGGCTGTCGCACCGTTGTTGGCCGCGACCCGCTCGCATGCGCGCGCGATGACGCCAATCGATTCCTCTGCGGTCAGCAGCGGTGAGGCAACCGGCCGCGGCCACACCGCGGGGACCCGGCCAAAGTCACGGCCTGTGAAGAACTCGTGCCACGACCGACCGGGAGCAGGAAGACCCCGAGGCGCGGCAACCGGTGACTGCGAGTCGTCGGTCATGATCGAGATCCAGCAATGACTTCTTGCGGGCCGCGCGAGCTCGAGCTCGGAGCCCGCTCGAGCACGCCATGGCCGATGAGCTCGAGCACCACGGCCAGCATCTCCTCGCCCGCAACGCCCGGCGCCCATGCGCAGAGCTGGTGCAGGTCGAAGCTCCCCTCCACGAGGAGGAGCCGCTCCAGCAGCGCGCCAAAGCGCATGTCGAGCTCGTAGCCGTCGGCGGCGGCCGACGAACCGATGCGCAGCGAATCAGGGCCAGCGGCTTCCACCCGGCGGTCCGGACCCGGCGAAGACCAGCGATACCGAGTCTCCTCGTGGGCCACGCTGGCGTCCTCGGGGCTGATGCCCCTCATCAGCTCGAGCGCGGCCTCGCGGGCCTCCTCGAACGTGGCCCTGGCGTGCACCCCGAGCGCAGGCGCGACTCCGTCACCGAGCAGGCCAAAGGCGAACCCCCGGTGGCCGCTCGTCCAGCCGAGCCGGTGCTCGAGCGCCTTGGCCAGCACCTCGTGCATGCGCGGCGGATCCAGCACGATGTTGACCGCGAAGGTCGCCCCGAGGCTCTCCACTTCGTGCCAGTAGCCAGACGGAAAGAACAGACAGGAGCCCGCCTCCATCGCCAGGACCTCGGGACTCGAGAACGTGCGAGGCAGCGGTAGCGCGCTCGCGTAGAGCTCGTCCTTGGGGGTGTCGAGATCGTGGTGCGACTCGAGCGGGTTGTCGATGTGCGCGTTGGGCTGCACCCGCCAGCGCTTGCTGCCGCGCAGCAACACGTGGAAGTTGAAGTCGTGATCGTAGTGCATCGACGAGATCGCGCCCGCCTTGCCGGCGAACGCCTCGAGCCGCACATATCGCGGGTGGATGCCGACGACCGCACAGATGCCCTCGACCAGATCTCGTGCTTGGGGGACGGCCGTGTGCACGTGGGTCATGTACAGCACATAGCCCTCGTCGAAGAACGCGCGAGCCGTTCCGCGGGGACACAGCGCGCGGAACCCATTGGCGCCGAGCAGCTGGACCTTGACGGGGGTACCCAAGAGGGCATCGAGAGCGCGGAATTCGGGGACCGTTGCGAGCTCCGCGAGGGTGGAGTCGCAGATCTTCGACAAGTGATGCTTGCCCGCCAGGAAGTGCTCGCGCACGAAGGTATCGAGCTCCAGCGGACGAATCAGATCCTGTAGCGTGATGCCCATTCGACCGGCTCGCTTGCGTCGGGTGCGTCGCGTGGCCGGCCGCTCAGATCGAGCGCTCGATCTGGAGCCGACCGATGTAGTCCTTCAGGGGGCGCGACACTTGCTTGCCGACGAGCACCTCGAACAGATATCGACCGGTGGCCTCGGCCCCGCGATTGTGGGCGAGGCCCTCTCCGGCGACCTCCATGAAGTCCGCAGCCACGAGCTCGAACGTCTTGGCGATGTACTCGAAGAGATCGAGGCCATCGTAGTAGGAGAGCCCCCCGATCACGGGGCTTCCGGTCTCGTCGATGTCCATGCAGTCGACGTCGAACGTCAGGTAGTAGGGGATGTCCTTGGGCAACGAGGAGAACACCTCCTCGGGCCGCATGGTCCGCAAGCGGCGGGCAGGTACGTAGCGGACGCGGGGCTCGTCGAGCAGGACGCAGCGGTCGTCGGGCAGCTGCAGCGTGCGGAGGCCGAGCTGTAGGAACGCCTTGAGCTTGTCGGACTTCAAGATCTCGAGGAAGGGGTTCGCGTGGTTGAGGCGGTCGAGGACATCGGGATACATGTCGTGGTGGGCATCGAAGTGGATGATGCCGAAGTCATCGCCGCCCCGGGCCAGCTCGGCCAAGGGAAAGTACGTCCACGCATGATCACCGCCGATCATGATGGGCACGATGCCGCGCGCCCGGGCCTCCCTGAAGACGAAGGCGATGCGCTTGCCGACCGTCTCCAGGCTGTCTCCGGGACTGTAGGCGATGTTGCCGACATCGACGACGACGGGCAGATCGTCGAAGCAGCGCTCGTTCTCGAAGTCGAGGAGCACGCGCGCCTTGCCGCCGTCCTCCTGCAACGCGAGCTTGGGGAGCGCGTTTCGAACCGCGTCGGGACCATGCCGCGCGCCGTACACCCCCGCGAGATCCAGCGGCACGCCAAAGACGGCAAACGCGGGGGTCTGGGGCAGCTCGTCGAGCTCGGTCACCCGGACCGGGGTGCCCGCAGGTCGTGCCGCCTTCGTGCACACGCCATGACGCATCCACGCCAAGTCGTCGGCGGGCACGAGGATGTAGTTGGTGATGAGTGGCTCGAGGAACCGCTCGGCCCGCTCGTGGTCGAGGTCCGAGGCCTCGACGAGCTCGGCGAGAGAGGCACCGTCCTTGAAGAACTCCAGCGCTTCGATGGCGCCCGCCGTCAGCGCGACGCCGAGCCCCATCTGCGGATTTCTGAGCGTGATGAGGCCATCATCCGTGCCCGTGGGGCTCGCTTCTCGCTTGAGGCGAGGAAACGTGACGAACCTCTGGTCGGGGGAGATCTTCATCGGAGCTCAACGCAGGCAGAGAAGACGATCCCACGAAGCATCGACGCCCGCTAGCCCAAGGAGGCACAGCGCCATGCCCAGAGAGCCGCTGGCGAACGAGACATCGCGAGTCCAGCGGTCGCCGGCAGGCATCGACAGGCAGTAGTCGAGCCCTCGCTGGAAGTCGCGACGTGCCGCGACGGCAAAGACCTCGCGATTGGTGAGCTCGAACAGCCGCTCGAAGATGTGGGCGTTGCCGAACGAGCCGTGACACAGGCAAGCGTCCTCGACCCCCGCGTCGGCCTCGCTCCGCGCGAATGCCCGCTCCGCAAGCGCGGCCCCGCGAGCGACCCACCGCGGCTCGCCCACCGTGTGCCCGGCCACGCACAGCGCGGCTCCAACCCCGAGATCGCCATAACACCAGGCAACGCGTGCCGGCTCACCACCGACGCAGTACGGAAGGGGGGTGCCCGCGTCATTGGACACGAGCGAGCTCACCGCCCGCTCCAGCGCAGCGGCGGCTCCGGGGTGTGCATTCCGCGAGCTCGCCTTGGCCAGGCAGTAGATGACGCCCGCCGATCCGTGGGCGATTCCGAGGTCCGTGTGTCCGTCCGGGTCCTTCTCGCGCTGATGCGGATACAGCAACCGTGGACCCGTGAACCACGACAGCCCGTGCTCGTCCGCGCGCACCATCGCGAGCAGCTTCTCGACGACCGCGCCAAGCCCCTGGGTGGCCATGCCCTTGGGATGACGCTCGAGGAAGTAGACGCCGTAGCCGACCATCCCGCCGATGAGGTCGAACAAGCCGTCGGTGGGCGCCTCGCACACGAAGTCGTGGAGCGCCTCGTCGAAGTCGCCGAGCAGGTCCTCCTCGCCATCGCCGGGATCCGCATCCGCGGTGTGCGCGATGACCCAGGCCGTGCCCGTGGCCCCCCCGTAGAGACCGAGGTGCGGCAGCTGCCCGAAGCTCGCGACCTGTGCCTCGAGCAACCGTTCCGCCACCCCGCCGAGCTCCTCGGGGTGGCCCGCGGCGAGGTAGTGAAAGAGAACGGGCGTGAAGGGGTGCTTCTCCTCGACCGAGACGAGCGCGCGGGCGATCTCGAGCGCGAGCGCGAGCGCGGTCTGGCTCGCCTCGGGATCGAGCACGCGTGAGTCAGAATCTGTAGACACGTCTCGCCCGTCGCGTGAACACGATGAGGGCCCTGGCCACGGCCAACGCCCCCAGCGGCAAGGATGCGTTCACCCCAACGACTCCGCCTCGCTGGCAGATGGGTCGGGCATGCGAGCGACGCCCGCTGCGAGGGCGATTAGTTCCGGCAGCTACGAGCAGTACCGCCCTTGCTGTCGGCGCACGAGCGGGAGGACTCACACGCGACCGCTCCGTCATCCTCGAACTCGACGTAGCCGCCACGCACCTTGTCCAGCTCATCCTTGGTCAAGCGCCGCACGGTTTGAGTATCGAGGGTCAGCTTCTTCTTCTTGCTCTCATCCATCGTCCATACCTCCGTAATCGAGTGAATTGCGGGACGCCGTCGGGTCTTGCGACCGACGATCTCGCAGCGTAGGGTTATCCCGCGTATTGAACGGCCTGTCAACGGAGAATGAGCTCCAGGAGCCTGCTGAGGGCATTCCAGGCGATGTTCGATTTCGAGCACGAGTCGAGTAATTTCGCCCACACAAGACTCTCGGCCGGACGACCCATGCACATCGATCTCGACGAAGCGCTGATGGCCTTTCCTCTGGATGGGGACGAGATCCAAGGGCTCGACTCGGACAGTGTGCGACTGTCCAACGAGCTGATCGGGGGTGGCGTGGTCGTAGGTCGGGCCACTCTCGAGTTGGTGAAGTTCTTCGACGCAGGGGCCACCATTGGAGAATTGGTCGCGGCGTCGCACATCGACGAGGCCCGCGCGCGCGAGCTGCTCGAGCCGTTGATCGCCAACTTCATCATCGTGAAGAAGCGGGAGTTTCCGTGGCTTCGCTGGGGCATCAGTCGGCCGCATCCCAATGCCGTGGGTACGCCGATGAGGATCCCGGAGCTGCAGCAGACGGATGTCCCTCCGGAGCTCGCGGTCTTCGGGGTCGCTCTCGATCTCGGGGGACAGCTGGGACCCCGGGTCGGGCCCAGCGTCCTGCGGCGCCAGCTCTCGGTTCCCGACTCGGGCCCGGGCCGCACGCTGGACTTCGACGCAGCGCGGATCCTGACCAGATTCCCCAAGGTCGTGGATCTCGGCGACGTGGCCTACATGGGCGGCGAGAGCATGGAGGCCGTCGGCCAGCGGATCTCGCGGATCGTGCGCGAGTCGTGGAAGCGCAACATCACCCCGATCATGCTGGGGGGCGACCATTCTTGGACTCACTTCCCGCTGCGGGAGCTGGTCGCGGGGCGGGAGGAGTTTGGGATCATCCACTTTGGTGCGCAGGCCGATGTCTACCCAATGCGCCATGGATTGCTCACCCACGGGAATGTCTTTCTTCCCGCGCTGGAGTCGCCCAAGCTCCGGTGTCTGCTGCAGCTCGGACTTCGTGGGCTGGTCAGCTCGTACGGAAACCTCGCCTTCCATGGCGATGACCGGGTCCGCTACGTCTCCGCGCGACGGCTGGCGAAGCTCTCGCCCGAGCGCGTCTTCGCCGAGCTACCACGGGAGCTGCCGTACTACGTCACCTTCGATGCGACCGTCCTGGACGCGACGGAGACGGGCGGGCCCGTCATCGGCGGCGTGTCTCATGACACGTGCATGAACCTGTGCGAGTACCTGTGGCGGAGCTTCCGCGTCATCGGAGCCGACTTCGTCGAGGTTGCGGGAGACATGACCCGACGCAACCGGGCGGCGGAGTCGACGGCGCGGTGCATCTTCGCGCTCATGTCCGCACGGGCGGCGACAGCTCCAATCCAGTCGAGGGCTGGAGCGGCGGCTCGAGGCTGAGGCCCTCGGGTGGCACGGGCTCGGCGTCGAGCAGCGCGGCGGTCGTCGCGAGCGCGTGGACGATGGCGACGAGGGCGTCGGTGGCCGCCTCGACGCGCTCGCCACAGTCGTCGGCCAGCTCGTCGAGCGCAGCCACGAGGGCCGCAGTTGCGGTCGCCCGCAGACCGGCGTCGGACCAGCGCAGCTCGAAGCCATGGCGGGCGAACCACTCGCAGGCCTCGAGCGCCACGTTGCCGTTGCGGGGCAGGTGCAGCGCCGGGGTCGTGGCGGCCAGGAAGAGCTCGACCCGCGCCTCACGAGCCTGGAAGCGGAGCGGGTCGAACACCACGAGCACGGGGTACCCTCGAGTGACGAGGGTGACGGAGCCGCCGTGGTGGCTGCGGTGAAGGTCGAGGGGCAGCAGGTCGCCGATCCAGTAGCGATCGATCCACAGGCGGCGGCGCGCGGGATCGGAGCTCGTCCACCCGTCGAACTCGCTCGCGAGCGCGCGCATGGGCATCCACCACTCCTCCGCCGTGGCGACGCGACCGGTGAGCCAGGCGGCAGCCCCAACGAGAGCGACGAACGCAGACGTGAGGCCCACCAGCGCGAGGGATGTCTCGTCACGCGCGACCCCGTGAGCGGCGCGGTAGACCACGACGGATGCGTAGCCGAAGAGCGCCGCGGCGAGCCACGCGACCACGAGGAGCGCGGCGCCACAGAGGATGCGGCCGCGCGCGTCGATGTCCCAGGAGCGGTACAGGGCTCGCAGCTGGTGCGCGCGCGGCAGTCGCTGCGCCGTTGCCGTGGTGGTGTCGAAATCGCGAGGGACGGGGGATGAGGCGAGGGGCATGAGTTCCTGGCTCGAAGCGGCGTGGTGCCGATGGGCAGCACGTCGCGTCGGGCCGGAGGTCAGCAATGGTCGTGCCATGTGCCGGGCATGCAATCCCTTACGCTTGCGAAGCGCGGCGCGGGCCCAACGCGGGAGCGGCGGGGTGCGGTGGGCACCGCCGGGTGCTCGGGCGCGTGCGCAGCGACGGGGCCCGTCACGAACGGGTCACCTCGGGCGGCGGTCTGCGACGCCTTCGATGGGTCGCCCCGCGAGACGTCAGTGGGCGTCGACGAGCGCGGCAAGGTGCTCGCGGATCGCCAACGCGACGGGCTCGGGCGTGTCGAGGTGGAGGTGGTGGCCGCCCTCGAGCTCGATCAGCACGGAGTCGGCGAGCGCGGCCACGCGAGCGCTGCGGGCGGTGGGGGCGAAGGGGAATCCACTGGTGCCGCGAACGAGCAGCACGGGACAGGCGATCGCGCGCAAGAACGCGAGCACCTGCTCCTCGCCGAGGCGCTGTCGCGAGGGCAATCGCAGGCGAGGATCGCTGCACCAGGTAAAGCCCCCCTCGACCTCGCGCAGCCCGCGGGTCACGAGCGTGTCGGCGGCGGCGGCCGACAGACGGCTCATCGAGGTCTCGAGACGACGTGCGGCGTCGTTCGGGGTGGCGTAGACCGGCGCGCTGCGGCCCTCCTTGCGCGCTTCTTCGGCGAAGGCTCGCGCGAGGCGCTCGGCGGCGTGCTTGGCATCCTCGGTGACCGGGCCGAGGCCCTCGAGCAGCACCAGCCGGCGAATGCGACCGGGGACGACACCCGCGAGCACGGAGGCCACCGCGGCGCCGAGCGAGTGACCGATGAGGCAGTAGCGGTTCCACCCGAGCGCCACGGTGGCGGCATGCACGTGCGCGACGGTATCGATGAAGCCGTAGGAGTGCCCCGCAGGCAGCGCGGCGGAGCGACCATGCCCCGGCAGGTCGAGACACACGAGCCGCAGCTGCGGCAGGTGGGGCGCGAGCGCGTCGAAGCTGGCGGCGTTGTCGAGCCATCCATGCAGCGCGAGGCATGGGAGCCCGTCGGCGGGGCCCCAGGCGCGGGCCGCGAGCCGCAGCGCCGGGGTCTCGATGGTGATCTCCTCGGGCCGCTGCGACATCGACCGCCTTTATGCGGCGAGTGCTGGCCGTCGTGCAAGTGTCATGCGGCGGCCGGCGCTCGCGGCAACCGCAGGCAGAAGCGCGCACCGCCGAGCGGGGACTCTTCGATCCAGATCGCGCCGCCATGATCGAGCACGATCTTCTTGACGATCGCGAGGCCGAGACCGGTGCCCGACTTGCGCGTGGTCTCGTAGGGCTCGAACACCCGCTCGCGGCGCTCTGGCGCGATCCCGGGGCCGTTGTCGTCGACGCGCAGGATCACCGCATCGAGCTCGACCACCACCCCGACGCGCACCTGCACGTCGCCCGCATGCAGCTCGCGGGCGGAGAGCACCGCGTTCTCGACGAGGTTGACCAGCACCTGCTTGAGCAGCTGCCGATCGGCCGCGATGGTGAGCTCTCCCTGCGGCACCTCGACCTCGAGGTGACCGCCCTCGTCCTCGCCGAGGTGGCCGTAGGCGCGCTGGAATTCGTCGAGCACGCGGTGGAGCGGCTCGGGTCGCGTGCGGACCTCGGGCACCTTGGCGAACTGCGAGAAGCTCTGCACCATGCGTCGCAGGCCGGCGACCTCGTCCTCGACGATCTCCACGGAGGTGCGCAGCAGCGCCGAGAACCGCGGATCGAGGCCCGGGTCCTTCTCGCGCAGCTGCTGCACCGCGAGCTGGATCGGGGTGAGCGGGTTCTTGATCTCGTGGGCGATGCGCCGGGCCATGCCCTGCCAGGCCCCGATGCGCTGCAGGTAGGCCACGCGCACCTGGGCCTGCGCGAGCTCGTCGAGCATGAGGTTGAAGGCGCGGGCGAGCGCGGCGAGCTCGTCGCGACCACGGGCCTCGGCCCGCACCTCGAGATCACCCTCCCCCACCCGCGCCATCGCGCGGGTGAGCGCGGTGGCCTTGCGGGTGGTGGCGCGTGCGACGAGGACGCCCGCGAGCACCGCGAGCAGCAGCACGAGCACCCCCGCGAGCACGACGACCTCGATCACGGCGGCTTGGATCTCGCTCTGGCTGTCGCGCTGCTGACCGATCTCGCGCTGACGCTCGCCGAGTGCCTGGTAGCGGCGGTCGATGGCGGGGTCGACGTCGAACACGACGATCAGCTCGGATGCCCCCTCGGGCGCCACCAGCGGCACGGTGACGTCGTAGGTCTGGGCGTCGCCGTCGTCGTCGTCGGGCTGCGGCCGGCTGACGCGCACCGGGTCGTGCCCGGGGCCGTGCAGCTCCAGCCGCCGCAGGTCCGGGTTGTGGCGCAGCACGTCGGGCAGGCCCGAGGCGGGGTCGTCCCGATCGCCGAGGACGAACGCGATCAGCTGCGCGCGCGCTTCGAATGCGGCGATGTGGGCCTCGACGAGCTCGCGATGCACGGGCTCGACCTCTGCGGCCAGCTCGCGCGACTGATCGAGGCTCTCGCGCAGGCGAGCGTCGAAGTAGTCCACCGAGAGCTGGGCCAGCCACAGCGAGGCCCCCACGCTCAGGATCCCGAGCACCACCAGCGCGCCGGCCACCCGCACGCCCAGGCGCCCCCACCACGGCACGCGCGGCAGCGCGGAGGGGCCGAGCCGCAACGTGGGCGTGGTGGTCGTAGTGGGCGTGGCGGGTTGCAAGGTGGCCCTTCCTTCATCGCGGCAGCAGGAAGAAGGGGTTGGTGCGCACGTGCACGACCCGCTCGGCGCGCGCCCGCTCGCCGGCAAGGGTCTCGACCAGGCGGCGGAACCACTCCGCGTCGCGCCCCTGCCCGCGGTGGGTCTCGGTGCCGCCGCCCTCACCCCGCGGAGCACGCAGCGGGTTGCGCATGGCAAACACCTCGACGAAGTAGAACGGGCCGGCCTCGCCTCCTCGCTCGAGCAACGAGGCCGAGCACACCTTCACGCCGTCGAGGGTCACGGCGGCTTCGATGGCCTTGGCTCGATCGTCGAAGCTGCGCTTGGACCACCCGCTGCTGCCCTTGGTGCGCAGCAGGTAGTGCTTCTTCCACGGGTCGCGCCGCAGCTTGAGCACGATGGTACGGCTGGCCATCAGTCGCCGCGTGCCGTGCTCCCACACCTTCAGCGTGTACTCGAGCGTCGTGTCGAAGCCCGAGTCGATCGAGGCCAGCGCCTCGAGATCGTTGTCGCGGATGAGGGCCCCGAGCGACAGGGTCATCTGGATCGAGTTGCCGATCTCGGCGAACTCGGCGGGGCGCTGCACGAGCGTCTCGGGGCGCACGAACGCCAGCAGCGGCAGCCCGAGCGCCGCGCCCACGAACGTGCGCCGCCGCAGCCCGCCTCGGCTCGCCCCGCCTCGGCTCACAGCGGCGTCCTCCGCAGCACGTTGCCGATCGAGAGGCTGAACGTGCCGAGCGCGGTGTCGAGGCGCAGCCCCAGATCGGCGGCCCCGCCGAGCGGGGCGATGCGCTGGCCGCTCGCGCGCTGGCGTGCGCGCTCGCTCGCGTCGCCGACCAGGGTGAACACGCCCAGCGAGATGTAGAGGTCGCCGCCGTAGACCCCGCGGGTGCGGGTGCGGCGGAACAGCGGCCACGCGTACTCGACATCGAAGCGACCGAACAGATCACCGTACTCGCGCTGGTCGATCCCGGTGCCGAACACGTCGATGGGGTTGCGCGTGGAGTAGCGAAGGCCCTGGTCGCGACCCGGGGTCCAGGGGCTCAGATCACCGGAGTAGAAGCGTTCGAACAGCGGAGCACGGCCCGAGATCTGGCCGCCCGAGGCGCTGGGCGTGAGCCAGTGACGCCACGGCAGACGAAAGCTGTAGGCGCCTGCCGCCACGAGCTTGATGTACTCGTACTGGGAGCCGGTGGCCGCCGACGAGGCCTGGACCCCGAGGCCGAAGCGACCGCCCTTGCCGGCGAGGAACAGCTCCTTGCGACCATCGTAGGTGAGCCCGAAGTCGACCGAGGTGTGGCGGTGGGCGCCGTCGCGCAGGTGCAGATCGAGCGCGACCAGCGTGCCCGACTCGTCGACGCGCCGCGGCTCGTTGGGCATGAATGCGCTGACGCGCTCGAACTTGTAGTCGGCGGTGAGCTCGAGCCGCGTGGTCACGGGGAAGCTGACCCCGACCTGACCACCGGCTCGGTCGTACTCGAAGCTGCGAAACAGCGCGGGATTGGGGTCGTCCTCGGCCCCGGCCACGCGATAGGGCTCGCTGGCGGAGATGAACCAACCGCTGGCCAGGAGCCCGAGCGGAGCGGAGAGCAAGCGCGGCGCCTCGGCGAACACCCGGTAGGCCTGCTGGCGGCGCGAGCGATCGATGCGCGGCTGGGTCCCCCACACGAGCGCGCCGCCGAGCAGCACGCCGCGCCCGAGGAAGTTGCGCTCGGCCAGCGCGATGCCGCCACGAAACGGGGTGAGGCGGGAGTTGCCGAGGTAGACGTCGGAGATCGAGACCGTGCTGCGCTCGACGACGTCGATGAACAGCTCGACGCGATCCTGATCGCTCGGCAGCGGCTCCACGCGCAGCGTGACGCGCTTGAAGTAGCCGGTCGCGCGCAGGCGATCGCGGACGCGAGCGACACGCGGGTCGTCGGGCCACAGCAGCTCGGTCCCGGCGACCAGGCCCTCGCGCTCGAGGATCCCGACGATCTGTCGCTCGGCGACCTGCTCGCGCCCGACGATCACCACCCGCTCGATGCGGAGCGCACGCATCTGGTCGGGGGCACGCTCGGCGCTGGGCTCCTCGGGGGCCGCCGCCGCCGCGCGGCCCGAGGCGAGCGCGACGCCCACGCCGAGCGCGAGCGCGCCCAGGGTCCTGGCACAGCGGTGCTGGGGAGGGGAGCTCACCGAAGGCCAAGGATACTCGACCGCCCTGCGACCCACCGCACGGGGCCGCGCGAGCGCGCTCGGCCGGCCCACGAGCGGAACTGCGGCCCGTTGGTATGATGCGCGGGCGAGCCGATGCGAATCGTCTACGTAGAGGACAATCCCGCCAACTTCGTGCTCGTGCGCAAGGTTCTCGAGGTGCACGGGGAGCATGTCGTGGAGCAAGCGAGCACCGCCGAGGACGGGCTGGCCCGCATTCGCGCCGATCCACCGGCGCTGGTGCTGCTCGACCTCGACCTGCCGGGCATGTCGGGGCTGGACCTCGCGCGGCTGCTCAAGGCCGATGCGCGGCTGCGGGGGATCCCGATCCTGGCGATCAGCGCCAGCGTGATGAAGGGCGAGCGCGACCAGGTGCGCGAGGCGGGGTGCGCCGGCTTCCTCGAGAAGCCGTTCGACATCCAGGAGCTGCGTCGCCTCGTGACCGAGGCCCTCGAGCCCAGCGGGCCCGGCGAGGGGTCGGGCGAGCCCCCGTCCACGCGCTGACCTCGGGGTCAGCGGCGGGCGAGCGCGATCGCCTCGAGCTCGGCGAGCTGCTGCGGAGTGTTGACCCCGGCCGCCTCGATGGGATCGATCTCGAGCGCGGCGACCTCACCGGTCGCGCTGGCCAGCGCCACGAGGTCGGTCAGGTAGATCTCGCCCTGGGCGTTGCTGCGACCCAAGCGCGGCAGCATGGCGCGCAGCAGCGGCAGGCGCACGGCGTAGGTCCCCGCGTTGCACTCGCCGATCGCTCGCTCGACCTCGCTGGCGTCGCGGTGCTCGCGGATCCCGAGCACGCGGCCGCCCTCGTCGCGAAGGATGCGACCGTAGCCGCTGGGATCCTGCGGACGAAAGCTGGTGAGCGCGAGCCCGGCCGAGGCCGCCTCGCAGCGCGCGATGAGCTCCACGAGGGTCTCCGCCCGCAACAGCGGCACGTCGCCGCTCAGCACCAGCGCGATGGCTTCGGACTCGGGCACCTCGGGCAGCGCACACATCACCGCGTGGCCGGTGCCGAGCTGCTCGGCTTGGCTGGCAAAGCGCAGCCACGACGCAGCGGTGGGGAAGCGCGAGCCGACCTCCTCGCGCACCCGCTCGCCCTCGTAGCCCACCACGACCACCACGACCGAGGCCTCGGCGCGTCGGGCCGCGCGGATCGGGTGGACCACGAGGGGCTCGCCCGCGATGGCGTGGAGCACCTTGGGGAGGTCGGAGGCCATGCGGGTCCCCTTGCCCGCGGCGAGGATGATCGCAACCGGTTTCGTCATGCGCACCCGTACGCTAGCAGCTGGCCGCGTCGACATCGACCCGCGCGAGAACACCCAGCCCGCGCTGAAGGCTGCTAGGATTACCCGGTTGAGCGACGGTTCGCCGAGCACCGACGAGACCCTCGTCGGCGACGAGACGCTCGCGCCGGGCCCTGCGCGACGGCGCGAGCCCACGACGCTGCCGCGGGGCTCGACGATCGGTCGCTACGTGGTGCTCGAGTGCATCGGTCGCGGCGGCATGGGCATCGTGCACGCGGCGTACGACCCGGAGCTCGATCGCAAGGTCGCCGTGAAGGTGCTGGTGCCCCGCGGCAGCGAGGAGGCCGATGCGGCGGCACACCAGCGACTGCTGCGCGAGGCCCAGGCGATGGCGCGCGTGACTCACCCCAACGTGGTCGCGGTGCACGACGTGGGGGTGCACAGCGGGCGGGTGTTCGTGGCGATGGAGTTCGTGGACGGCTCGACGCTCGGCCGCTGGCTCGCCAGCGAGGCGCGCACGACCGCCGAGATCGTGGCCGTGTTCGTGCAGGCGGGACGTGGGCTGGCGGCCGCGCACGCCAAGGACCTGGTGCACCGCGACTTCAAGCCCGACAACGTGATGGTGAGCCAGGGTGACGCCGGACCGCGCGCCCAGGTGATGGACTTCGGCCTCGTGCGGGCGATGACGAGCGAGGGACCCGAGGAGGTCGAGACGGCGAGCGATGACGAGCGCGCCGCGGTGCCCGGCCCGGCCAATCGCCTCACGCGACTGGGGCAGATCGTGGGCACGCCCGCGTTCATGGCCCCCGAGCAGTACGAGCCCGGCCCCATCGATGCGCGCACCGACCAGTTCGCGTTCTGCGTGGCGCTGTGGGAGGCGGTGTTCGGGGCGCATCCCTACGGCGGGGGCGACCCGGCCGAGGTGGCGATGCGGGTGGCTCGAGGGGAGCGACCCGATCCGCCGCCCACCGCCCGCGCCCACGCGAGCTTGCGCGCGGCCCTCGATCGCGGGCTGCTCGTGGATCGAACCCAGCGCTGGCCCTCGATGCACGAGCTGCTGGACGAGCTCGCGCGGGACCGCTCGCGCGGGCGTCGCAGAGCGCTGATCGGAGTGACCGGCGTCGCCGCGC
>JBFIJN010000081.1:0-22087 GCA_041600735.1 Nannocystaceae bacterium | reverse complement strand
GGTGGTCGCGAGCAGCCGCAGCGCCTCGGCGAGCGCGCCCCCGTTGTGTCGCGTGGCCTCGGACACCCGCGTGCAGGCGTAGTGATCGCCGAGCCGCTCGATGAACGGGCGCAAGAACGGATGGCGATGCGGGTAGACCGACAGCCCCTCCACCTCGGGGAGCGGGCACACCCGCGCCTCGGGGTACTCGTCGAGCCGCGGATCGCCTTCGACCATGCGCACGGTGACCGTCGCCTCGGGAGCGACCGCTTCGAACACCCCGAGGCCCGGCAGCAGCACCCGACCATCTTCGAACGCCTTCACGCGGAGCGCGTGCGCGCGCAGCCCGGGCGGGAGCAGGCCCCACGTGCACTGCGAGAGCGCCATCGCGGGCGGGCTCTGGCTCGTGCACGCGACCAACAGCGGATCGAGCAGCGCGTGCTCGTCGAGCGCCTCGGCCCAGGCGGCGTTCTCCTTGGCCAGCTCGCGCCGCACGGTGGCCGCGAGTATGCGATGTCCACGATCGCGCCAAGTCTCGAGGCGAGCCTCGAGTGAGCCCTCCCAGGCTGGGGAGAACGAGCACGCGAGGGCCGAGACATTCATGACGCTAGGAGAGTCCATGGTTCGAACGAGCCACGCAGGATTTGCGCACGAACACCGTCGACATCGAGCAGGTCGGCGCGACAACACACCAACACCACTCTTGAATTGAACACTATGGGTGATCGCAAAATCGTGCAAGAAGAACCTTTGCGGCGCGTCGTAAAATTATTGCGTGGTTGGATCATTCGCGTGCACTCTCGCCCGCCGCGATCGCGAGGACGGCAGCCGAAGGCTCGCGAACCCGCGCGCGTCAGCGGCTGGCGCGCACCGGACCCGTGTGCGGCCTCGCGTTTGCGCCCATGGTCGCGGGGTGTATGCTGCCCCCGCCAACGCCATGGAACAGCCCTACGTCGATCCGGGCCTGGACCTCGAAGACGAGATCGTGCGCCTCAAGCAGGAGCGCAACGCCGTCATCTTGGCCCACTACTACCAAGAGTCCGAGATCCAGGAGCTCGCCGATTTCTTGGGCGACTCGCTACAGCTGGCCCAGGCCGCGCGCGACACCGACGCCGACGTGATCGTCTTCTGCGGCGTCCACTTCATGGCCGAGACGGCCAAGATCCTCAATCCCGAGCGCACCGTGCTCCTGCCCGACCTCGACGCGGGCTGCTCGCTCGCCAGCGGCTGCCCCGGCGACCGCTTTCGCGCCTGGCGGGCGCGCCATCCCGGCGCGGTCGCGGTGAGCTACATCAACTGCTCGGCAGAGGTGAAGGCCCACAGCGACATCATCTGTACGTCTTCGAACGCCGAGAAGGTGATCCGCTCGATTCCCGAGGGTCAGGAGATCCTGTTCGCCCCCGACGCCAACCTCGGCCGCTGGCTCATGAAGCAGACCGGCCGCGAGATGGTGCTGTGGCAGGGCAGCTGCATCGTGCACGAGACCTTCAGCCACCGAAAGCTGGTGGGGCTCAAGGAGCGTCACCCGCGGGCCAAGATCCTCGCCCACCCCGAGTGCGAGGAAATCATCCTCTCCATGGCCGACGTGATCGGCTCGACCACCAAGCTGCTGCGCCACGCGGTCGACAGCGACCACGACGAGTTCATCGTGGCCACCGAGCCCGGGATCATCACTCAGATGCGCAAGGCCGCGCCGCACAAGACGTACATTCCCGCGCCGCCGCAGAACAACTGCGCCTGCAACGAGTGCCCGTTCATGCGGCTCAATACCCTCGAGAAGCTCTACACCTGCCTGCGCGACATGACCCCCGAGCTCACCATGCCCGTCGCGCTGCGCGAGGCCGCACTTCTTCCGATCGAGCGCATGCTCGAGCTCTCCTAGCCGCGCCAGCCTAGCCGCGCCCGCGCCGAGAGTCTCCGCCTTGCGTCACTCGAGCTTGGCGAGCGCGGCGAGCTTGGAGTGGCGGCGGCCGTAGCCGAAGTAGATCGCGAGCCCGATCGCCATCCAGATCGCGAGTCGCAGCCAGGTGGCCCCGCCCAGGCCCCACATGAGATAGCCGCAGGTTCCGATGCCCAAGAGCGGCACCCACGGGGTGAGCGGGGTGCGGAACGCTCGCTTCGCGTCGGGATCGGTGCGCCGCAGCACCAGCACCCCCGCGCACACGATGATGAAGGCGAACAGCGTGCCGATCGAGACCAGCTCGCCGAGCAGCTTGATGGGGAACAGGCCCGCGATCAGCGTGGCGACCGAGCCCGTGATGAGCGTGGCGATGTGAGGGGTGCGGAACCTTCGGTGCACGCGCCCGAACGCGGCCGGCATCAGGCCATCGCGCGACATCGAATAGAAGATGCGGGGCTGGGCCATCAGCATCACCAGCACCACCGAGCCGAGCCCCGCGATCGCGCCGATGTCGACGATCATCGCGAGCCACGAGAGCGCGGGGCCAGCCTTGGACACGGCCACGTCGACCGGGTGTGGCACGTCGAGCTCGCCGTAGGGCGCCATCCCGGTCATCACCAGCGCCATCGCGATGTAGAGCACCGTGCACACCGCGAGCGAGCCGAGGATTCCGATCGGGAGGTCGCGCTGCGGGTTCTTGGCCTCTTGCGCGGCCGTCGAGACCGCGTCGAAGCCGATATAGGCGAAGAAGATCACCCCCGCGCCCGCGGCGATTCCACCCCAGCCAAACTGCCCCCGCACTCCGGTGGGCTCGGGGATGAACGGGGACCAGTTCGCAGGGTCGACATAGGTGGACCCGAACACGATCACGAGCAGCACCACCGCGAGCTTGACGTAGACGATGTAGTTGTTGACGGTGGCAGACTCGCGGATGCCGACGACGAGCAACAGGGTCAGTAGCACCACGAGGCCGGCCGCCGGCACGTTGAAGAGTGCCCCGGTGGGGACGAGCGAGGCCGCGCCCTCGACGTCGTAGGGCGCATTGGTGAGGCTCTCGGGCAGCGCGAGACCCAGGCGCTCGAGGAATGCCACCACGTAGCCCGACCATCCCACCGCGACCGTCGAGGCCGAGAACAGGTACTCGAGGATCAGGTCCCAGCCGATGATCCATGCGAACAGCTCACCGAGCGTGGCGTAGCCGTAGGTATAGGCACTGCCCGCGACCGGGATCATCGAGGCGAATTCGGCGTAGCACAGGCCCGCGAACAGACACCCGAGGCCCGCGAGCACGAACGAGATCGCGATCGCGGGGCCCGCATGCTGAGCCGCCGCGGTACCCGTGAGGACGAAGATGCCGGCGCCGATGATCGCCCCAATGCCCAAGAGCACCAGGTGACGCGCCGAGAGCGTGCGCGCGAGCGTGTCCTCGCCTTCTTCGCTGGATTCTCGCTGGAGGACGGAGAGCGGCTTGCGGATGAACAGCCCCATCTTGGCAACGAAGGTATCACGCGGCGTGTCGCGTGACCCCTCACGCGACCCCTCACGCTACGTTGATGGGCGCAGAGGTGTCGGGTGCCTCGTCGGGTATCGTGTAGAAGCGCAGCTGCGTGATGCGGAAGCCCTTCGCCGCCAGCACCACCACGCGGTAGCCCTCGATCGTCACCTCGTCGTTCATGCGGGGCTGCCGGCCGAGCTGCTTGAGCACCAGCCCGCCCACGGTGTCGACGTCTTGGTGCTCGTCCATCGAGCCCAGCGCCAGCGCCTCGGCCGCCGACTCGAGCAGCAGCTCACCCGACATGCGGATCGAGCCGTCGGGCAGGGTCTCGACCTCGGGCTTGGCGGGGGCGTCGTCGGTGTCGTCGTAGATCTCGCCGACGATCTGCTCGACGATGTCCTCGGCGGTCAGCAAGCCCGTGAAGCTGTCGTGCTCGTCGAACACCGCGATCATCGGCGAGCCACGAAACAAGTTCAGCCCGCCCAGCGCGGCCGTCTCGGGGCGACGCTCGATCGGTCGCACGATCTTGTCGAGCTCGCGCTTGCCCTGGAGCTCGGCCTGCAGCAGATCGGCCCGCCGCACGTAGCCGACCACGTCGTGCGGGTCGCCGTTCACGATCGGCAGCCGGCTGAAGCCGTGCTCGTTGGCCACCGCCATGTTCTCTTCCCACGTGCGCTGCAGGTCGAGATACACGACCTCGCGCGCCGGGGTCATCGCCTCGCGAACGGAGCGATCGGTGAACGCGAGCACATTTCGCATCAGGCGCAGCTGCTGCGGCTTGATGGCCCCCTCGGCGTACGCATAGATCAGCGCCTGACCGATGTCGACGCTCTCGTCGTGGTGGCCGGCGGTATCGGGGTGCTTGCCGGTGAGCCGCTGGACCACCACATTGGCGATGGCATTGCAGGTCTTGATGAATGGCACCGCGAGCACGCGAAAGATCCGCATGAAGGGCGCGATGAAGTAGAGCACCTTCGAGGGGATCACCAGCGCGATGCCCTTGGGAATCAGCTCGCCGAAGGTGACGTGCAGCAGAGCCCCGAGCGCCATGGCGAGGGCCGCCGAGAACGCCGCGACCTGCTGGTAGTCTTGGAGCGCGTGGTGGATCGCCGGCTCGAGCGCCAGCGTGAGACCGAGACTCGTGAGTGTGATGCCCAGCTGACACGCAGCCAGGAACGCATTCATTTCGCGCTTCATCCCGAGCACCACCACGGCGCCCGCGACTCCAGCCTTCACGTCGCGCTCGAGCTTGTGGACCGAGACCTTGACCAGCGCGAACTCGAAGGCCACGTAGAGCCCACAGCCCACGATGAGCCCCGCCGACAGTGCCCACGGGCTCAAGCTCAGCAGGTAGCCGAGTATGGCCGTGAGCAGCAGCGTGAACACCAGTCCGCCCCGACCGGTGGAGCTGGCGCGCGCGCGTCGCTTGCTACGACGACCGAGGTTCGGTGGGGCCGCATCCCCGTTCAGGCCCTCGGCCATGCTGCGAACGGGTTTACCAGGCCCGCCACCCGCGGGGCAACACCCGTCCGGCTAGAGGGCCGAGTAACTTCGTACCCGACCAGCACGTCTGCGCAGAGACGGGCCTTGCTTGACAAAGCAACACCCGTCACCAATCCTCGGGCTCGCTTAGCTGCCGATCGAATGCCCTGGTGCTCACGAGCACCTCCTACGAGCCTCGGGCCGCTTCGCCATGTCTGCATCTCTCGACGCTGCTGCGAACGCCAGGCCGACGACCGCGCCGACGACCTGGCCGACGACCGCGCCCACGACCGCGCCCACGACCGGGGTCGCCGACGACCTGGCAGCTCGCTACCGGGCCGTCCGCGCGGCCACACGGGCGCTAACCGAGCCGCTCGAGCTCGAAGACTACGGCTTGCAGTCGATGCCCGACGCGAGCCCGCCCAAGTGGCACCTCGCCCACACCACCTGGTTCTTCGAGACCTTCGTGCTCGAGCGACACCGGCCGGGCCACACACCGTTTCACCCGAGCTTCGGCTACCTGTTCAACTCGTACTACGAGACCGTCGGTCGCTTTCATCCGCGCGCGCAGCGAGGGCTGCTGTCGCGGCCCACGGTGGCGCAGGTGCTCGAGTATCGCGACCACGTCGATCTCGCGCTCGGCGAGCTGCTCGCGCGTGGAGTGTCCGACGAGGTGGCGGCGGTGATCGAGGTGGGCCTGCAGCACGAGCAGCAGCACCAAGAGCTCGTGCTCACCGATCTCAAGCATGGGCTGTCGTGCAACCCGCTGCGACCGATCTATCGCGCGACCGCGGGTGAGCCGACGGGCGCGAGCGCGCTCCCGCTGCAGTGGCTCGCGCACGAGGGCGGCCTCGTCGAGCTGGGTCATACAGGCCAGGGGTTCGGCTTCGACAACGAATTTCCGCGCCACCGCGTGTACCTGCGCCCGTTCGAGATCGCGGCGCGGCCCGTCACGAGCGGCGAGTACCTCGAGTTCATGGCCGACGGCGGCTACCAGCGCGCCGAGCTGTGGCTGTCCGCGGGCTGGGAGACCGTGCAGCGGCTCGGCTGGGAATCTCCGCTCTACTGGGAGCGCGAGGCCGCGGGCGAGCCTTGGCGGCAGTTCACGCTCGGCGGCATGCGAGCGGTCGATCCCGCCGAGCCGGTGTGCCACGTGAGCCTCTACGAGGCCGATGCGTTTGCTCGCTGGCACGGCAGCCGCCTGCCGACCGAGGCCGAGTGGGAGCGAAGCTGCGGCGCGCAGCCGGTGGCGGGTAACTTCGTCGAGTCGGGGGCGTTCCATCCTCGCGCCGTCACGGGCCCGCATGCCTATGGCGACGTGTGGACCTGGACCGCCAGCGCCTATGCGCCCTACCCAGGGTTTCGCCCGCTGCCCGGTGCGCTCGGCGAGTACAACGGCAAGTTCATGTGCAATCAGCTCGTGCTGCGGGGAGGCTCGTGCGCCACCCCCGGTTCGCACGTACGAGCGAGCTACCGCAACTTCTTTCCACCCGAGGCCCGCTGGCAATTCTCGGGTGTACGCCTCGCGAGGGACTCATGAGCGCCACTGCCCAACGCCTCGACACCCACGACCTCGGCCTCGTCGACCTCGCACCCGCCGTGGAGCAGCTGCGTCGCGACGTGCTCGAGGCGCTCGGTCGCCGCCCCTGCAAGGAGCTGCCCACGCAGTACCTCTACGATGCGCGCGGCTCGGCACTATTCGACCGCATCTGCGAGCTCCCCGAGTACTACCCCACCCGCACCGAGCTCGGGATCATGGAGCGCGACGCGGCGGCCATGGCCCGTGGCGTGGGTGCGGGCGCGCTGCTCATCGAGTACGGCAGCGGCAGCAGCATCAAGACGCGGCGCTTGCTCGAGCGACTGGGCGAGCCCGCCGGGTGCGTGCTGGTCGACATCTCGCGCGAGCACCTGCTGCGCTCGGCCTCGCAGCTCGCGGCCCGCTTCCCCGCGGTCGAGGTGCTGCCGGTGTGTGCCGACTTCACCACGCCGTTCACCGTGCCGCAGTCGCGCGTCGAGGCCCGGCGCCGAGTGGTCTACTTTCCCGGGTCGACCATCGGCAACTTCCTCCCCGAGCAAGCCACGCGATTGCTGCGGCAGATGGCGGGGCAGGTGGGGCCGGGCGGCGGCCTGCTCATCGGCACCGATCTGCGCAAGGACCCCGCCGTGCTCGAGGCCGCCTACAACGATGCCCAGGGGGTGACGGCCGCGTTCAACAAGAACCTGCTGCGTCGCATCAACCGCGAGCTCGGGGCCGACTTCGATCTCCAAGCCTTCGAGCACCGCGCGATCTACGACCAAGCCCTCGGCCGCATCGAGATGCTGCTCATCAGCCGCGAGGTGCAGGAGGTGCGGGTCGCGGGGCGTCGCTTCACGTTCGCGACCGGCGAGGCGATCCGCACCGAGCTCTCGCACAAGTACACGATCGAGGGCTTCCACGAGCTGGCCGCCGCTGCGGGCTGGCGCGCCGAGCAGGTGTGGACCGATCCCGCGTCGTTGTTCGCGGTGCACCTGCTGCGGCAGGGGTAGCGCCGCCGCGATGCCACACGTGTAAAAAGCGGCGAGACCCGGACCATCCTAGCCCGAGCTCGCCAAGAGTCGTCAGCCGCCGAACATCGGCGCGCCGGGGATCACCATCTCCACGGTGTACACGCTCGTCCGCGCGGTCACATACATGGTCAGCATGTCTGGACCACCAAATGCACAGTTCGCCGGCTCTTCGGGGAGCGAGATCAGCCCCCACTGGGTGCCGTCGGGGCGCAGCGCCCAGATCCCCTGATTCGTGGTCACGAACAGGTTGCCGTCCACGTCCACGCACATGCTGTCGGCCCCTGGCGCCTCGGTGTTGAACACCACGCCCGCGCCGGTGGTGCCGTCGGGATTCACCGGGTAGGCGTGCACGATCCCCGTGCCCCAGTCGCTCACGTAGAGCGTGTCGCCGGCGGGCGAGAGCGCGATCCCGGCGGGCTCGTCGAGCCCGTCGTCGACCAGGTGCAGCCCACCGTTGGGATCCACGCGATACACCCCCTGGAACCCCAGCGGCATGTACTGCACATTGCCAAGGTGATACATGCCGCCGATCGTTGGATCGGTGAAGTAGAGCGAGCCATCGCTACCGGTGACCGCATCGTCGGGTGAGTTGAGGGTCTGGCCCTGCCACTCGCTGGCGATCACGGTCTCGCTGCCGTCGGCCTCGAATCGCGCGACGCGCTGGGTCTTGTGCTGGCACTCGATGCGACGACCCTGCGGATCCTCGGCGAGCCCGTTGGCAAAGCGATCGCTCGGTGCACGCAGCCGCGTGGTGCCCACGCCGGGGTCGTAGCGCCACAGCTCGTCGGCCTCGAGGTCGGTGAACAGCAGCGCGCCCTCGTCGGCCAGCCACAGCGCGCCCTCGGTGAACAGCAGACCCGTCGCGACGGCTTGCGGCGCTCCGATGCCGTTGAGCGGGTTGCCCGAGGGCGGCGGCGCCTGGCTGCCCGGGTCGGGCGGCCACATCGACGACTGCCACACCTCGACGTAGACGTCGCGACCGGCCTCGACCGCGAAGTCGCTGCCGCTGCCGTCGTACCACACCCGATCTTGAGCGATGGGATCCCAGCGACCGACTCGCCACGCCGAGGGCACGGCCGCGAGCAGCTCGCCCGCCGTCGTGTCGCCAAACTCGAGCGGCACGGTCGCGATGTTGAGCCCCGGCGACAGCAGGAGCTCGATGCCTCCCTCGTCGGGCACGTAGCCCACGTCCTCGTAGACCTGCGCCCACAGCCCGTAGACGTCGGCGATGGGCACCTGACCGAGCGCGTAGGTGAACGGCGTGCCCCCGCCCGGCGACCAGTACTGAAACCCCTGGCTCGGGCCGTCGTAGAGGTAGACGGCGTGGAGGTAGCTCGTGTGGGGCTGGGAGAAGGCCGCGGCATCGGTCATGCCGGTCACGAGCGGCTGCGGGATCTTGTTGTAGCCCGAGTAGAGCAAGTGTGCATACTTGCCGACGATCGTCGAGACCTCGTCACCCGGGTTGGCGTGCGCGACTACGCGATAGTAGTGATGCACACCATCACCCGCGACCGCGTGGGCGTAGCTCGTGCTCGGCCCGGTCGCGAGCGCGGTGCTGCCGGGATCGCCGGGTTCGAAGTACGCGTCGGCGGCGTGCCACACCGTGTAGTCGGTCGCGCCCGGCTGCGCGCTCCAGCTGAGCGCCACATCGGCACCGTCGAGCTCGATGGCCACATCGAAGCCCGGCACCTGGGCCACGGGTCGCGAAGCGGCGACCAGAGCGCCCGAGCTCTCGAGACTCTCGGCCTCGTCGGCGCTCGGCTGGGCCTCGAGCCAATCGACCGAGTCATGGCCAGCCACGCAGCCGGTCAACAGCAATACAGAAGTCGCACCCCATGACCAAGTCCCCATGTTCCCCCTCCAAACAGCATTCACGGGTGTCCAACGCCACCCCTGACGCCGCCACCCTCGCTGAGAGACGCCCCATGCTGCGGGTCTTGCTGGGCTCCGGTCAACACAAATTTTGCTAAAGTTGCAATTTATCTTGCACGATTTTCTTATTCAGAGCATATGCGCGCGGTCAACGGCCGGTTTCGGAACCCGTCGTACGGGGATCACTGTCAGGGTCGTAAGGGAAAGTGACAGCCGAGTTCGGTGCGCGGCAAAGCCGGGTGTGATCGCGCGGCGATGGTTCCCGCGAAGGGCGGTCGGTCCGTCGGTCGGCGCGGAGCGTCGGGGCGCGCGGGCGCACGTGCTAGCCTGATCACCCGGTCATGACCGCCGCGCTGCGACCCCGCTACACGTTCGCCGAGTACCTCGAGATCGAGCGAGTCAGCCGCGAGGTCAAGCACGAGTACGTCGCCGGGGAGATCTTCGCGATGGCCGGCGGCTCGGTGGAGCACTCGGCGCTCGCCACTGCGCTCGTGGGCTTGTTGTTCGCTCACCTGCGCGGAGGCGCATGCCGACCGCACGGCTCGGATCTCTGCATCAGTATTCGCGCGGCCGAGGTCGCCACTTATGCCGATGTTGCCGTGATCTGCGACCCGATCGAGCGCGACCCAGAGTCACCCTCTCACGTGACGAACCCGCAGGTCGTGGTCGAGGTGCTCAGCCCCACCACCGAGCGCTACGATCGCGAGCAGAAGCGACTCTACTATCAACAGCTCGACTCGCTGCGCGAGTACGTGCTCGTTGCGCAGGATCGCAGGCACGTCGAGGTGTGGCAGCGCGAGGGGGCGGGCTGGATCCACTCTACGCATGCCGCGGGCGAGACCGTGCGGCTGGCATCGATCGACTACGCGCTCGACGTCAGCGCGCTCTACGACGCGGCCGGGCTGGCGTAGCGCCTCGCTACGCTCGATAGGCGTCGATCGCCGCGTGGACCTCGGCGTCGCTGAGGATGTGGTCGGTGGCCTTGGCGGTCGTGAAGATGTGCTCGACCAAGCCCTTCTCGGCCTCGATCCCGCGCGACTTCAGCCAGTAGACCACGTTGCTCTCGCCCGACATGAAGCCGATCTCGATCGCCTGCTCCTTGCCGAACCATCCCGCGGGCACGCCAGAGTAGACGCGATCGGCGAGGCCCTCGTCGCCGAGGTTGATCGCCTTGATCACGGCCGCCGCATGCACGCCGGTGGCCGTGCGGAACGCATCGTCGCCGACGAGCGGGTACTGGTGCGGAATGTCCACGCGACAGGCCTCGGCCACCGCGCGGCACCAGGGCACGAGGTTGGTGAGGTCGTGATCCTCGAGCTCGCCCAGGAGCTTGAGGTTCATCAGCGTCTGGTCGAGCGCGGCGTTGCCGACCCGCTCGCCGATGCCGAGCGCGGTGCCGTGGATCCGATCGGCACCCGCACGAATCGCGCGCAGGTTGTTGGACACGCCCAGGCCGCGGTCGTTGTGGCCGTGCCAGTCGATGCCCACGTGGGGCGCCCCGATGCACTCGAGCACCATGCGGGTGAACGAGATCAGATCGGTGACGCCGTCGGGCACGGCGTGGCCCACGGTGTCGCACAGGCACAGGCGCTCGACGCCGTGGTCCACCGCCACGCGGAACAACCGGTCGAGGATGCGCGGGGGAGTGCGCGTGGTGTCCTCGGTGACGAACGTCATCGGCAGGCCGCGCTGGCGGCAGAGCTCGGCCGCCATCGCGGTGCGCTCGGCCAGCAGATCCACGCTCCAGCTCTCGGCATACAGGCGGATCGGGCTGCTGCCCAGGAAGGCATAGACGGTGATCGACTTGCCCGTGGCCTGGGCGATGTCGGCGACCGCGTTGATGTCGTTGGCGTGGGTTCGCGCCGCGCAGGCGTACTCGATGCCGAGCTTCTCTTGCTCGGCGAACTCGATCAGCGCGGTGACGTCGGAGACCGCGCGCGGGCCCGCACCGGGGAGCCCGAGATCGACCGCGTCGATGCCCAGGCTCGCCGTGAGGCGCAGGATCTCCTGCTTGTGCTCGATGTCGGGATCGTGCACCGAGGGCGACTGGATCCCGTCGCGCAGGGTCTCGTCGAAGAAGCTGAGCTTGCGATCCTTCAGCGGGCTGAGCGGACCGCGACGATTGCGAGCGTTCCAGTCGTAGATGAGATCTTCGGCCTTGGTCTCCGACATGGCGATGCCTCTTCCTCGATGGATGGGGGTGGGCGGGCCCCCCTGGGTAGGGGGCACCCGTGGCGTGCTCGGCCCTCGTTGGCCGCGATCAGCAGGATTCCAGCACTAGCGCGATGCCCTGGCCACCACCGATGCAGGCCGAGCCCACGCCGTAGCGAGCCTTGCGGCGGCGCAGCTCGTGCACGAGGTGCGCCGTGATGCGGGCGCCCGTGGCGGCCAGCGGGTGGCCGAGCGCGATGGCACCGCCGTTGACGTTGGCCTTGTCGCGGTCGAGCCCGAGCTCCTTCTCGCACGCGAGGTACTGCGGCGCGAAGGCCTCGTTGATCTCCACCAGGTCGATCTGCGCGAGCGAGAGCCCGGAGCGCTCGAGCGCGCCGCGGATCGCCGGCACGGGGCCGATCCCCATGATCTTCGGATCGACGCCAGCGGTGTGCCACTGCACCAGTCGCGCGAGCGGGGTGAGGCCGTGCTTCTTCACGGCTTCGCCGCTGGCGACGATCAGCGCGCCGGCGCCGTCGCAGATGCCCGAGGCGTTGCCGGCCGTGACGCGACCATCCTTCTTGAACACCGTGGGCAGCGTGGCCATCTTGGCGAGCGTGGCCTCGGGGCGCGGGTGCTCGTCGGTGTCGAAGCTCTCGGGTCCCTTGCGACCGGACAGCTCGATCGGTGCGAGCTCGGCGGCAAAGTGCCCCGCCGCGTGCGCCGCGGCCCACGCCTGCTGGCTGCGCAGGCCGTACTCGTCACACTGCTCGCGCGAGATCTCGAATTGCTCGGCGAGGTTCTCGGCCGTGTTGGCCATGGCACAGCCCGCGTAGGGATCGTAGAGCGAGGACCACAGCGTGTCCTCGAGCTCGGGGTTCTTGCCGAGCTTGGTACCAAAGCGAATGCCGCGCGTGGCGTAGGGCGCCTGGCTCATGCTCTCGGCCCCGCCCACGAGCACGAGCTCGGCGTCGTGCAGCAAGATCTCTTGCGCGCCGTTGACCACGGCCTGGAAGCCCGAGCCACACAGGCGATTGACGGTGAGCGCGGGCACGGGGATCGGCACGCCCGACTTGAGGCCCACGTGACGCGCCATGTAGATCGCGTCGGCCGAGGTCTGCGCCACGTTGCCGAACACCACGTGATCGACGATCGAGGGATCGACCTTGCCGGCCTCGAGCGCGGCCTTGGCCGCGATCACACCGAGATCGATGGCGCTGTGCTTGACGAGCTTGCCGCCAAAGGTCCCAAAGGGGGTGCGCTTGGCAGCGACGATGAAGATGTCTCGTGAGAGAGCTTTGGCCGGCATCCGTTCCTCCGCCCCGCTCGCGTGCCGCCAAGGCCCGCGCGGAGCATCCGCACCGTAGCGCAAGCGATGACCGCAGGAGGCATCGGCGTGGCGACTAGCGCCCGCCAAGTCTTGGATTTACCTCACGGTTTGAGGCGATCGCAGATTTGGGGTTGAATGCCGGGGGCGTGGACGATGGGCTCGAGCCGATCCGACGACGCCGCGTGCCGGCATGCGCCTTGGCGTTGGCGATCGCGACCGGGCTGATGGGCGTGGCGCCGCCTGCGGCGAGCGCTGCCGAGCCCGAGGCCTCCGCCTCCACGCCGCGCGACGAGGGCCGGCTCTCGCGATATCTGCAACGCCCCGTGCGCTACGGCGCGCACTACTTGGATCACGGCGTGCTCCAGCCTGCGATCGCGGGAGGCTGGCCGCACGGCTATCGCCTCGAGCTCGCGCTCGGACTGCTCGATCACCTCACCCTCGGTGTCACCAGCCACTGGCTGCCCCGCGAGGCGCGGCCCAGGGTCTCCCCGATCGTGGGCCTCGCCGTCCTGCGCGGCCGTCTCTACGAGATCGGCGTGTGGCATTTCTGGTCGTTGTACCCCCCGCCCCGCGACGACACCGATCCGGCCACGCCCTCCTATCAAAGGAGTGCGCAGTGGATCCTCGGCACCGCCAGCTTCGGCCAGGCGTGGCTCACCGGCGGCCTCGATGCCGGCGCCGTGCGAGCCCGCGAGAACGACCCCGGCCAAGATCCCACCGCCGACGGCAGCAATCCCTCCGTGATCCGCTGGCGCTTCGGCGGCGGCCTGCACCTACGCGCCGGAACCCGCCGCTGGGGCTTCACCGCGCAGGTCCTCGTCCCCCAGTTCGTCGCCGAGCTACGCTTCGACGTGCGCTTTGGCCTGTTCGAAAAGCGCAGCAAGGGCGGCTGGAAGCCCTACGGGATGGCCGAGGACTGGGACCGCCCACGACCTTGGTGACGGGCGGTCCTCGCGATCCATGGAGCGGTTCGGCGAAGGTGTATCGTTCCGCTCGATGACACGGGGAGCGATCAAGGCGCGGAGGATGCGAGCGGAGGATATTCCGGCGGTGGTGGCGTGCGAGCGCGCCTGTTATCAGGACTACGCACGCGAGACCCTGATGGACGCGCGCAACTACGAGTTGCAGCTGTCGGCCTTCGCCGAGGGCCAGTTCGTGGTGGAGAAGGACGGCAAGATCGTGGGCTATGCGACGTCGCTCATCGTGCAGCTCGACGGGCTGCCGCACGAGTACACCTATGCCGAGCTCACCGGGTCGGCCACGTTCAGCACCCACGATCCGCAAGGCGACACGCTCTATGGCGCCGACATTGCCGTGCACCCCGACCATCGCGGACAAGGGATCGCAGCCAAGCTCTACGACGCGCGCATGACACTGCTGCGTCGCTTCAACCTGCGGCGCATGCTGGCGTTCGGGCGCATCCCTGGCTATGCCGAGTGGGCGGGGCGGCTGACCGCGCGCGAGTATGTCGACAAGGTGATCGCAGGAGAGCTGCGCGACTCCGCGCTGCGAGCTCACCTGAAGGCGGGCTATCGCGTGGAGTCGGTGCGACTCGACTTCATGCTCGACCACACCAGTCACAACTACTCGACACAGCTGGTCTACGACAACCCGGACTTCGACCTGCAGAAGCGGCGGATCGCGGCCTCGCCGATCGCCCGACCGGTCCGCAAGATCCGCGTGGCGGCGGCACAGTGGTTGATGCGCCCCGGGCTCACGCGCGCACAATTCGATGCCACGCTCGGCTTCTTTGCCGAGAGTGCCGATGTGTATCACTGCCACTTCTTGGTGCTGCCCGAGCTGTTCACCGTGCAGACGTTCACCTCGTGGGGCACCAAGCTGGAGTCGCGCAAGGCGATGGATCGGCTGGCCGACGAGTACGAGCCGTATCGAGCCAGGATGCTCGAGCTGGCCCAGCAGCACCAGCTGTATCTACTGGGCGGATCGCACCCCGTTCGCGAGGGCAACAAGCTCTACAATCGCTGTCACCTGTTCTCACCCACCGGCGGGGTCTACACCCAAGACAAGCTGCACCTGACCCCGGTGGAGCGCGAGCTGTGGGGATTCTCGAGCGGCGAGGGCTTGAAGGTGTTCGACACGGCGATGGCGCGGGTCTCGGCGCTGGTGTGCTACGACATCGAGTTCCCCGAGCTCGCTCGCTTGATGACGCTGGCCGGCTCCACCATCATCTTCGTGCCGTTCTCCACCGACGAGAAGCAAGCCTACTGGCGAGTGCGACACTCGGCACAGGCACGCGCGGTCGAGAATTCGATCTACGTGGTGATGGCCGGCAACGCAGGCAACCTACCGATGAGCAGCTGCCTGCTCAACTATGCGCGTAGCGCCATTCTCACCCCGTGTGACTTCGGGTTCCCGCAGGCCGGAGTGGCGGCCGAGGCCGACCCCAACGTCGAGACCGTGGTGACGGCCGATCTCGATCTGGCCGCGCTCGATCAACATCGCGACGCGGGCAGCGTGCGCGTGCTTCATGATCGGCGCGCCGACCTCTACGAGGTGCGCGCCAAGAGCCCGATCGAGCGCGTCATCGTGGAGTGACGCCCGACGGTCGATGTGTCACGCTGGCCAGCGCCGACGTGAGCCACGCGCACCACCATCATCAGCCCGGGCACGGACACGGGCGCGGGCACGGGCACGGGCACCACCACGGCGCACCGTCCTCGCGAGGATTCGCGCTGGCGATGGCGCTCAACGGCGGCTTCGTGGTCGTGGAGCTGGCCTACGGCTTCCTCAGCTCGTCGATGGCGCTCATCGCGGACGCGATGCACAACGTGGGCGATCTGGCGGGCATTGGCCTGGCGTGGGGGGCCGCACTGCTCTCGCGGCGACGGCCCACGCCGCAGCGCACGTACGGCTACCGCAAGGCCACGGTGCTGGCTGCGCTGGCCAACGCGATGCTGCTGCTGATGATGGTGGGGGCCGTCGCGTGGGAGGCGATCCAGCGGCTGCGTGCGCCCGAGGCCGTCCCCGGGCTCACGCTGGTGGTGGTGGCCGCGATCGGCGTGGCGGTGAACGCCGGCTCGGCGGTGGCGTTCATGCGCGGGCGCGAGCACGACATGAACCGCCGCGCGGCGTACCTCCACTTGATGGCCGACGCCGGGGTCTCGCTGGCCGTGGTCGTGGCCGGCGTGGTGATGATGACGACCGACTGGTGGTGGCTCGATCCGCTCACCGGGCTGGCCGTCTCGGCGGTGATCTTGGCGACCACGTGGTCGCTGCTGCGCGAGGCACTGGCGCTCGCGCTCGATGCCGTGCCCGGCCACGTGAATGCGGCGGCCGTGCGCGAGCACCTCGAGCGCGTGGACGGTGTCGTCGACGTGCACGACCTCCACATCTGGCCGCTGGGGACCACCGAGGTCGCGCTCACGGCACATCTGGTGATCCCGCCCGGCCAGCAAGACCCGGCGCTGCTCGCCGCGGTGAGCGAGGAGCTGCGCGGGAGCTTCGGCATTGGACACTGCACGATCCAAGTCGAGACCCCCGAGGTGCGTGACGACTGCGCGCGCGCGCGCGGCGAGTGCAGCTGACGCTCAGCCCGTGAACATCTGACCTTCGAGCGCGCAGTCGGCCAAGCGACGGTAGACCTCGATGATCCGCGGCTCGGTGGGCGCCGGGCCCACTGCCTTCAAGATCCGCGTGGCCAGCGTGCCCTCGCGAAGGATCATCTCGAGCGCCTCGCGCTGGCCCCCGGGCGGCAGCTGCTCGAGCACCAGCTGCTCGGCGAGGTGCGCCCACAGCTCCTGCAGAGAGGCCTGGTGCCCGTCGTAGCCCAGCGCGCGCAGCAGCGG
Organism: Nannocystaceae bacterium; assembly: GCA_041600735.1. Classification (GTDB taxonomy): domain Bacteria; phylum Myxococcota_A; class Polyangia; order Nannocystales; family Nannocystaceae; genus Paraliomyxa. Next base: position 5,525 of record JBFIJN010000081.1, on the reverse strand, counting down.
CTCGGACTCGACCACCGCGTGCTCGCCCTTGGTGATCGCCTGATCGAGCATGCTCCCGAGCTTGGTGGTGCTCATGCGATCGAGCTCGTGCAGCGGAACCCAGCGCTCTTCGGCCAGCGCGCGCACGACCTGAGCGACCAAGCGCACGATCGCCATGTCGGCGCGCGGTGTCTCTTGGATGTCGAGCAGGCGGATCTGAATGATCCCCTGATCGAAGCGGGCGACGGCGCCGCGAAAGTTGAACCACTCGTGCTGGAGCACGCCGTCGGGATCGAGCGGAGCGATCTGCCGATACAGCGGGCGCAAGATCTGCTCGTCGTAGTCCTGCGCGGTGGTCACCGCCTCGGGGATGAACTTGCCGATCACCGTGCCCAGCTCGCGCTGATTGTCGCGGTAGACCTGAAGGCGAGTGTCGAGCAGGCCCGTGACCTGGCCCTCGACGATGGGCGAGCTGGCCGCGAGACCGGGGAGCAGCGACAGCACGGGCCGGATGGCGGCGTGCAGGGAGTGGAACTCTTGATCGCCGTGGAACGGCAGCTCGAGGTGACAGCTCTGCAGGTTGGACCAGCCATGGCCCGCACACCCAAAGATGCGATCGAACGCGGCGTAGACGGGATGCTCCTCGCTCGGCCACAGGGTGGTGTCGCGGGAGGGATCCATGAGCGGGTGCATGGCCGTGGGCAGCACGCGAGCGCCATGCTCGGCCGCCAGCTCGTCCACCCGACGGAGGTCCTGGGTGAAATCGTGAGCCTTGTCCCCGTCGAGGCGGGTGGTCGGAACAGCGGTCTGGAGCTCGACGATGTGAGCGGCCAGCTCGATGCTCCATGCGATGTTGCCGCGCTCGAGCTCGGAGACGGCAGCGCCGGCCTCGGCGGCGAGCACTCGGTCACAGATGGGCTTGACCGCGAGGGTCTCGCGGTCGACGAGCATGTATTCGAGCTCGACGCCGTATGCGTCGAACAGATGAAGAGGTGCATTCATGGGAGGTGCCCGGCGGGGCCGGCAACGAGGAGAGTACGCCCCTCGGGTTCGCGCGTCAGGCGAGGCGTCGCCGCCACCCCCAACGGCCGGTCGCGGGGCCGTGGTACCGGTGTACTCGAGGGGCGCCGGGGCCGGCGCCCCTTCCCGCCCGGCTGGAGACATAGTGATCGGCAGCACCAAAATTCCATGACGGCAAATTGTGGATGGTCTATCCTCCTCACTCGGACTCCCCACCTGTCGTGGGTGGAGTCCCCCACAAGAGTTCTCGAGAGGTTTCACCGTGAGCCGTACAATCGTCATCGCAATTTGCTCGCTTCTCCTCCTCCCCGCCTGCAAGAAGGCCGAGGAGCCCACCGTCACCCCCGCCAAGACCGACGCTTCGGACTCGTCCGCCAGGGGCGAAGAGACGGACGACCAGGCCGCCGTCGCCGTCGACGACGAGCTCGCCAAGCTCTGCGACCTGCCGGAGACCCGCTTCGACTTCAACTCGTCCAAGCTGTCCAAGGGCGCCACCAAGACCCTCAATGCCCTGGCGACCTGCTTCACCTCGGGTCCGGCCAAGGATCGCTCGATGCGGTTGGTTGGGCACGCCGACCCCCGCGGCGATGACGACTACAACATGGGCCTGGGCCAGCGCCGCGCCGGCAGCGTGTCGACGTACCTCGCCAAGAAGGGGCTCTCGGACGGCCGCATGGAGACCTCGTCGCGCGGCGAGCTCGACGCCACCGGTTCGGACAAGTCCAGCTGGGCGAAGGACCGCCGCGTCGACATCATGCTGGGCAACTAGTCCCCGATCCCGTCTGGCATGGACCCGCTGTCCACTCTTCATGACGCGTCGGGCCCGGCGCTCGCGGTCCTGTGGCTCCTTCTCGGAGCCGCAGTGGCCGTCTGGGCGATCGCGTTCATCAAGGTCCGCCAGATCATCCGCATTGCCCGCGCCGAGCGGGCATTCGAGAAGGCGCTCGGCACCGTCCACACGGTCGGTCACATCGAGGCGCTGTGCGCCCGTCATCCGACGGCACCCGGCGCCCATGTCCTGCTTCGCATGGTGCGCAAGTCGGGCTCGGCGGCGCTGCTCGAGGCCGTGGCGCATGGCGCCTTGGTGGCCGAGCGCGAGGCCGCGAGCCGGCTCTTGCCCACGCTCGGCACCATCGCCGCCGCCGCCCCCTTCGTGGGGCTGCTCGGCACGGTATGGGGGATCCTCGATGCGTTCTTGCGCATCGGCGAGCAGAAGGCCACCGACCTCACGGTCGTGGCCCCTGCCATCGGCGAGGCGCTCGTCGCCACCGCCATGGGGCTATTCGCGGCGATCCCCGCCGTGGTGGCCTATAACTATCTAGGGCGCCGCATCAGCGACGAGCTCGAGCGGCTGCGCGCCACCGCCGGCGTCTGGGCGCAGACGCTGGCGTCCACCCCCAGCCACGACGACCAGCGCTGGCGGCACGACTAGAGCGGCCTCCGCCATGATGCAGAGCTTCGACAACGGCGCCGACTCGCAGGGATTTCGCGAGATCAACGTGACCCCGCTGGTCGACGTGATGCTCGTGCTGCTCATCGTGTTCATGGTGACCGCACCATTGCTACACGGTGGGCTGACCGTCGAGCTGCCCGAGGTCGGAGACGAGACGGCGCCCGCGTCGAAGGCCGCGGTGGTCACGATCACCCGCGAGGGTCGCATCTACTTGGGCGAGCGGGAGGTCACGGTCGACGTACCGCGCGCGCTCCGCGAAGAACCGAGCGCCCACGGCCCCGCGGGGCTGCAGGTGCGGGCCGATCGCGACGTTCGCTACGACGTGGTCGCGACGGTGCTCGCGGCCGCGCGCGCGGAAGGGATCGGCAAGATCGATCTCGTGGTCGATCCCAACCGGGAACCAGGGGGCTGACGTGTGGCTCGATGCTGCTCCACGCCGCCGACTCGCGATCCCTTCGCGTGACCTCGGGGCCGGGATCGCGGTCGGCCTGGGCATGTGCGTGATCTCAGGGGTGATGGCGGCGAGCATGAGCCTCACGCCAACGCCAACGCCCCCGCCGCCGCCCGTGACCGTGTCGATCGGGGTGCTGCCGTCCGCTCCAACCCCGAGCGTCGGCGGCGAGCCCGGGCGCGCGGGCAAGCCCGGCAAGCCCGGCAAGCCCAACCCAAGCAAGCGCTCGTCCGAGGCGTCGCCCGATGCCGCGCCCGATCCCACGCCCAATCGCAGCAAGCCCTCGAGCTCGAGCACGACCAAGCGCTCGTACTCGAAAGTGCCCAACCCCCACGATCTGCGGCCAGGCCTGCCGGGGCTGGGTGAGCTCGACGACCCCAGCGAGAGCGGCGACGGCGGGACGCCCGGCGGGACGGGCGACGACGATGGTTCGGGCGGAGGGGCGAGCGGCGACGGCGGTCTCGGAGCCTATCGCGCGCAGGTAGCGGCGTGGCTCTCGCCGCACTTCCATGTCGAGGGCTCGGGGCTGGGAGCCAAGGCGCTACGGGCAATCCGCGTGCACGCGGTGCTCGAGCTCAGCGAAGACCGCGTGGTGCTCGGTTATCAGCTCAAGGCCACGGGAAAGTCGGTGGTCGACGATGCGGCCCGCCGCGCGCTCGAGGCCGTGAAGGGCTCCACCGCGCCTGCACCTCCCCCCAGCTTGGGGCCGCTCCAGCGCAAGCTCAAGGTGGTACTGGTCTGCAAGCCCGACACGTGCAACTGAGATCCCGGCGATGAAGACGTTGAAGCCAACCCTGGTGCTCGCGGCCCTGGCCTGTGTGGTGCGACCCAGCCTCGGCGCGGCCGAGCCGGCGCCCGAGCCGGCGCCCAAGAGCGACCCGCAGATCGAGCCGCAGTCCGGCGATCCGCTCGGCGAGATCATCGTCGAGGCCACGCGTGACGAGTCCGGGCGGATCTGGCTGCCCCCGCTGCTGGTGCGACCGATCGATTCCACGCGGGCCGAGGTCATCGCCTTGCACGCGGTGGTCTCCCGCGACCTCGAGCTCTCGGGGATCTTCGAGGTGGATGCCTCGCTCGGCGAGGTCCCCGAAGACGACATGCGACCGCGCGTCACGATCGACGTGCAGATCGAAGGCGACAAGCCCCCGCGCCTGAAGGCTCGCGTGGAGCGGGGCCGCGGCGACAAGAGGATCTCCCGCGAGGTGGTGATCGAAGGCACCTCGGTGCGCGATCGCGGGGCCTCGCACCGCTTGTCCGATCGCGTGCTCGGCGAGCTGACCGGGCGCGACGGTGCATTCGCAGGCCGACTGGCGCTGGTGCGGCGCCCCGCGGGGAGCGATCCGCGGCTCTACGTCGCCGATCCGGACGGTCGCGATCTGAAGGTGATCTCGCCCGCCTCACAGGTCGTCGTGGCCACTGCGTTCTTCCCCGGCGGGCCGCTCTACTACACCGCATCGACCAACAACGGCTCGATCCAGCTGTACACCGAGGGCGAGCTCGATCCGATCTCGGTGACGCCCCGCGGATCGATCTACGGGCTGAGCTTTGGCCCCAAGGGTCGCGTGGCGCTGGCGATCGCTCGCGGCCCGCGCATCGAGGTCTGGACCGGCAAGAAGCTCGGGGCCCTCGAGCGCCTGCGCGAGAGCAACCTCGACATGCACCCGGTGCTCGCGGCCGACGGCCGCGTGGCGTTCGCCGGCGAGACGCGCGGCAGCACGCGGATCTTCGTGGGCGACCGCGCCGTCACCCCACCGCGCGCCTCCTCGCCGACCTGGTGCGATCACCCCAAGGGCCTGCGTCTCGTGTGGATCGAGCGCTCGGAGAAATCCTCGTGGGTGTGGAGCCGCGTGCTGGGCCAGCCGGCGGAGCAGCTGCTGGGCGTGCGCGGCAAGATCGCGGCCGCCAGCTGCAGCCCCGACGGGCGCGTGTTGGTGTTCTCGTACGACGGCCGCGGGCTCGAGGGCCCCGGCGTCTACCTGGGCAATGTCGACGTGCTGCGCCCGCGACAGGTGCTGCGCGAGCCTGCGCGCGCGCTCCACTGGGGCACGCGCGCGCTCGATACCAAGCCCTCGCTCTGAGCCAGGCTCTTCGCGAGCGCCCGGCGACTAGTGATGATGCTCGTGGCCGGTGTGCACGTGGCCGTGCTCGAGCTCCTCTTCGGTGGCGTCGCGAACCTCGACCACCTCGACCGCGAAGCGCAGCGTGACCCCGGCGAGCGGGTGATCGGGCGTGAGCAGCACGACCTCGTCTTGGACCTCGGCGATCCAGAACTGGATCTCGTTGCCGTCGTCGTCCTCGAGCAGCAGCGGCATGCCCTCTTGCGGATCTCCACCTTCGAACGCGCTGCGCGGCACGGGCTGCGGTGACATGCCGCTGTGCTCGCCATAGCCGTCCTTGGGGGGCACGACGGCGTCGAGCTTGTCGCCCACCTTCTTGCCCTCGAGCTGACGCTCGAGTCCGGGCACGATGTTGTCGGCCCCATGCAGGTACACGAGCGGCTCGCCCCCCGCGGAGGTGTCGAGCTCTTCGCCGTCACCGCTCGTGAGCGTGTAGTGGATCGAGACGACCTTCTTGGCAGCGATGATGGACATGCCCGCGCGGGTGTAGCACGGCCCCTAGCGC
>JBFIJN010000080.1:0-22190 GCA_041600735.1 Nannocystaceae bacterium | reverse complement strand
CGAGCGCGGCGAAGGTGGCGAGGCGATCAACCGCTGCTGCTATCGCACCGACCCGCTGCTCGACGAGTGGCGCCCGTGTGGCCTGGTACCGCCAGCCGCCGAGGATCGCGAGCGGTGGTTCGACGAGGGCGCGAGCGGCCTGGCCGACGCCCTGCGCCGCACCAAGGGCGGCAACGCGATGACGCTGATCCGCCAGGACTTCGATGCGAGCTATCGCGTCGCCAACCGCCTGGCCGAGCTGTTGCGCTCGCGCTTGCCCGATCACCACGTCTACGCCGAGGAAGGCCCCGGCCTGCGGGCGAGCTGCTCCGAGTGAGGGGACCCGGCGAGCGCAGCTCAGCGCTGGCCGAGCAGTCGATCGATGAGGATCGCCATCGCGCTGCGCACCGCGAGGTGGTTGAACCCCGTGCCCCCTTCGATGGGCTCGAGCTCGACGTCGGCGCCCTCGCGCACGCGCGGCGCCAGGCCCCACGCCTTGCCCACGAGCAGCAGCATCGCCTCGCCGCCGTGCAGGCGCTCGCGTAGCGCCGCGAATCCCGTGTCTCGCGTCGAGCCTCGGGCGCTCGTCGCCACCACCGTGGGCACCACGCCGAGCTCGTCCTCGTGCTCGGCGATCACCGTGTCGAGGTCGGGCGCCCAGACCGTCTTCGTGAAGGCTCCGCGGGTATCGTCGCGCCCGACCGCTTGGTTGCCGTGCCGGATCAGCCGCTCGATGAGGGCTCGCTGCGCGGGCACGGGATTGACCACATAGAAGCGCCGCACCGCATACGTCAGCGAGAGCCGCGAGCCATCCATCACATCGAGGTGGTCCACGGTGGAGGTGATCTCATCGCCCCTCCGATTGAGCACGGGGTGGTGGACCAAGGCCACGGTCAGCATCGGCGCCACGGGCCGGGAGGATACGTCGCCGCGCCTCACCGCGCACAGACCGCAGCGCGTGGAATGCACACGATGGATAGCAAAACCAATAAAACTAGAAAACTGATTTTAACTTACGTTAGTTATTGAAAGTTTGTTTGGTTTAGTGAATGCTCCCACTGTCGGACGCGGCACCGCTTGATGCGCAAGCGGCGGTCCCAGCGACGGCTCTCCGAAAGGGACGAAGCGATGAAGACCAAGAGCATGTGGCCGATGTTGATCGGTATTGGGCTGGTGTTGGGTGCGTGCGACCCCGTCGGCAACAACGAGACCGCAGTCACCCCGGGCGACTCGACCGACGATGGTGCTACGGACACGGTACCGACCACTCTCGGCGGCTCGGGCCCGGTCGACCCGAGCACGACGGGGAGCACGAGCTCCGACGAGGCCAGCGACACTGGCTGTGCCTTCCTGTGCCCGCCCGATGGCCTGCCGCCGACCCACGAGTGCGACATGTTCGCGCAGGACTGCCCCACCGGTGAGAAGTGCATGCCGTGGGCGAACGACGGCGGCAGCTCGTGGAACGCCACCCGTTGCTCTCCGCTCTCCAACAACCCGGGCCAGCCCGGCGATCAGTGCCAAGTCGAGGGCTCGGGCGTGAGCGGCATCGACGACTGCGATCTCGGCTCGATGTGCTGGGACGTCGATCCCGAGACCAACATCGGCAACTGCGTGGCGATGTGTACCGGCGACGAGGCCAACCCGCTGTGCGAGGACCCGGGCACCGCGTGCGTCAACGTCAACGACGGTGCGATCGTGCTGTGCTTGCCCGCGTGCGATCCGCTGCTGCAAGACTGCCCCGAGGGCCAGGCCTGCTACGGGATCGCCGAAGTGTTCACCTGCGTGCCCGATGCCTCGGGTGAGATGGGCGTCTACGGCGATCCCTGCGAGTACATCAACGTCTGCGACCCCGGCCTCTTCTGTGCGAACGCGGATGCGGTACCGAGCTGCTCCGGCTCGATCGGCTGCTGCTCGGAGTTCTGCGACCTCGAGGACGGCAGCGGCGACGCCCAGTGCTCGGGCGCGCCAGGTGGTCAGGCTTGCGTGCCGTGGACCGATGATCCTGCACCGGGGCTCGAGGTCGTCGGCGCGTGCGTCATCCCTGCGTGATCCATCCCCACGCCGCCAAGTCCAAGCTGGGCCCGCGTCGCGTTGGAGCGGCGCGGGCCTGCGCCTTGGTCATAGCCACAGGCGCAGGCCGATCGCGGGGCCGCCCAGCGGCACGCGCTCGATCTGCGTGTGCTCATAGCCCGCGTAGAGCTCGAAGCGCTCGCGCACGACACCGATCGTGGCTCGAGCCCGCCACACCGGAGTCTGGTAGAGAGTGCCGCGGTCGAGGCGAGCGGAGATCACGAAGGGACGCACGGGAAACGCGTCGAGGCTCGTGCTGAAGTTCCAGCCCGCCGAGTACTCGCGGGGGCCGGAGCCCGGCAGTCGAGCATCGAGCATGTAGCGCGCGCCCGCGCCCAGCCGCCACACCAGTCGCGGCCGCACCACGGGGGCGATGTTGAGGCTGGTATCGCCGAGGTAGAGCGCGTCGGTGTTCGGCCGGTCGAGGTAGAACGAGAGCTGCGTGTCCACGTCGACCCGCGCCGTGCCCACGCGGGCCGCAGCCCCGGTGCGCCACAATCCTCTGTAGAGGTATGCTCCCTCGGCCTCGAGTCGCCCGGTCACCCGTCGGTGCTTGGCCGCGTCGCGATCCCAGGGGTCGACCACCCAGCCGGGACCGCCGCGGTCATAGGGCCAGCGGTGCACGAAGCGCTGGATCGGCGGCTGCGGTGGTGGCCCCTGGAGGCTCAAGGGCGTTGGCGACGGACCCAGCGCGACCGGCGGAGGCACGGCCTGCGGCGGGGCGCGGCGAACGACGACGTACGTCACCGTGCGATCTCGGCCCGCGCTCGGGGGCGGCGGCACCGTGTGGACGCGGGTCGGCCCCGAGGCCCGCGGAGGTCGGCTCGCCGACGTGGCGTGGCCAGCAGGGGACGACGGGCGAACACTCGACCGCGCACCCGCGAGCCTCTCTGCGGCGTTGGCAACGCTCACGGGCGCAGCCAGCACTGCCACCATCAGCCAGGTTCGTGCTCGAGTCACGAGACCACCTTCTCGCGTGCGGCAGGCGCTCGATAGAGGGAGGCTCCGACCAAGATCGTAGGGGCTCTCCGACGAGAACGGGGAGAACCCCCCGCTCCCGCAGCCAAGATCCTCGCGTGAGCGGCGCGGCGGCCGCGGTCTTGGATTCTGGCATCGAGTGAAATCGAATCCTCACCTGGGGCGTTCGGGCGCCGCGTGCAATCGAAGGCGGCGGCGTCCGTCCGCTTCTTCACTTGCCGTCTCGCCTGCCTCGGCGAGCGTTCGTCGGCGCGCTCACGAGCGCGATCTCCCAGCGCCCGCGACCTCGCCAAAGTCGCTGTAACACGCTGGAATCATTCCAATCGCGGGAATTGAACAATGTCGATCAATCTTCGTCGCGCGTGGAACAAAACACAGCTTCGGTCGTCTGAAGGACCCGCCATGCCCCGAGCGTTTCGCACTGTCACCATCCTCAGCTGCTTCACCCTCGTCGCCGCCGCTGGCATGGCCGACGCTCGCAGCAAGAGCATCTCCATCCATCACGAGATGGATTTCCAGGGCGGCAACTTCGTCGAGCCGTTCGCGATGAGCGATGCCCCGGTCGGCCAAGGCCGAGCCCCGGCCGCGACTCCGGCCCAGTCCTCGCTCCAGGGCAGCAAGATCGCCGCCATCCATGGGGGCACGGTGGTCGTCGATGCCGACAGCGGCAAGCTGATCCGCACCGACGCCGACGGTGCCGCGGTCGCCGAGCTCGACATCGCCCCGGGCGCGGCGCAGCTGGTCGTCGCCACCGATCGCGTGTTCGTGAGCGACCGCAAGGGCGATCGCATCGTCGTGGTCGACCTCTCCGGCGGAGGGCTAAAGCAGGTCGACAGCTTCTCGACCAAGGCCGAGCCCTTTGGTCTCGCCCTCACCCCCGACGGCAAGACGCTGCTCGTCACCACCGTCGCCGATCACACCCTCACCGCGTTCGACCTCGGTACCGGCATGCCGCGCTGGAACCTCGAGCTCGGGCCCGAGCCGCGCGGCGTCGCGATCTCGCCGCAGGGCCACGAGGCACTGGTCACCTTCCTCACCACCGGCGCGGTGGCCCGCGTGGATCTCAGCCGCGACCAGCCGAAGATGAGCTTCGTGTCGCTCGACCCCGGCGTGCGCCAGAACGCCCAGTTCAACACCCAGGCCACGCCGGTCGATCCGATGAGCGACGAGGGCAAGAGCTTTGCTCGCAATGCCTTCGCCGCCGCGTACGTGGGCCACAACATCGCCGTCGTGCCGCACCAGCTGAGCTCGCCCCACCTGGCCTCGGGTGACTTCGAGGTCGAGGTCTCGGGCTACGGCGGCGGCAACGGCTTCACCTCGCCGATCAACCACCGCCTGGCATTCCTCGCCACGCCCGACGCGGGTGAGCAAGGGGCCGTGCGGGTGGCGATGGCGACCACCAACCTCCACCAGCCGCGCGCGCTCGCGTACGACGGGCGTAGCGACACGCTGTACGTCGCGGGCTACGGCTCCGACGATGTGATGGCGGTGGCCAACGTCTCGCAGGCCTCGGTGCACGCCACCTGGCAGCACCGCGTGGCCGATGCCGCCGGTGCCTGCGGTCCCGAGGGCTTGGCGGTCGATCCCGACGATGGTCACGTGCTCGTGTTCTGCGGCCTCACCCGCAAGGTGGTGCGCTTGGCCGGCGATCCGGCCAGCCCCAACGCCCCGACCGAGGTCGCCCACGGCAACGAGCTCGCGGCCAGCCGCCTGTCGGCCGAGGCGCTGCGCGGCCAGGACCTGTTCCGCAAGGGCAACGCCCAGCAGATCTCCACCTTTGGCGCGATGGCGTGCGCGAGCTGCCACGGCGAGGTCCGGGCCGATGGGCTCTCCTGGCGCCTACAGGGCAAGAACCTCCAGACTCCGCTGCTGGCGGGTCGCATCGTGGGCGCGCACCCGTTCAAGTGGGATGGCAAGGATCATGACATCCAGGCCAGCGTCACCAACACGGTGCAGCGGCTGGGCGGCACGGGCATCAGCCCGCAGCAGGCCCGCGAGCTGGCGGCGTTCCTCGAGAGCGTCGAGGCGCCTCGTCAGCCCACCATCGACGACCCCGTGGCCGTAGCGCGCGGCAAGGCACTGTTCGAGGGCGAGATCACCGGCTGCGCCACCTGCCACAACGGGGCGCTCCTCACCGACCAGCAGCAGTATGATCTCTCCGCCGATCTGGGCGAGGTCGACACGCCCTCGCTCGTCGGCCTGGCCATCAGCGCGCCCTACTATCACGATGGGAGCGCGCGCACGCTCGAGGCCCTGCTCCGCGACAACGCGAGCATTCACGGCATGGGAAGCGTCGCCAAGCTGACCAACGGGCAGATCGGCGATCTGGTGCAATACCTCGAGACCCTGTAATAGAGGGGCGATGCACCGCCACTACGCTGCGCGCCTCCCTCGGGGGCGCGCTCGCACGTCGGGATCCGGCGTGGCGGCCATGCTGGCCCTCGCGCTCGGCCTGGTCGCCTGCCACGAAACCGGTATCGACACCACCGATCCAACGGCCGCGACCGCCAACGGAGGCAGCGGGACCAAGCAGCCCGCGGGCTCTGGGGTGTGGCGCCGCGCGGGCGCCGGTCACACGGCCAACATCGACCTCGTCACGGTCTCGGGCGATGGCAAGGCGGTGGTCACCCGCGATCAGATCGGCGGTACTCGACTGTGGCCCGCGCTCGACGGAGAAGTCGAGCCGATCGTGATCCCAGTTCAGGGGCCACAGCAGCTCAGCGTGGCCAGCCACGGCAAGGGTGGGTTCACGGTGGCCGCGGTCGATGCCGCGGGCGGAGCCAAGATCTTCGCCGTCGCGAACGGCGGGAAGGTGTCCGAGGTCGGCGCGATGGCGCCGTTCCAGCCGCTGTTCGGGGTCTATGTGCTGCCCGGCGGCGAGCGGCTGCTGACGCTCTATCGCGATCACAGCATTCGACTCGTCGATCGTGAAGCCACCGAGCTGGCCCACCTCGAGGAGCGCCGCTTTCGGCCCACCTCGCTGCGTGTCGCAGCCGACGGCAAGAGCTTCCTCGCGATCACGACCGGTACGACCTCGGGCACGGGCATCAAGACCGAGGTCCAGCGCTTGCGGCTCGTTCGAGAGCAGGGCAAGGCGGCGCCTCGTATCGAGCGCGTGGGTGCGGCTCGCGTGATCGAGGCCGTCACCCCGCTGTCCGACACGACCGCGGTGATGGCTCCCGACGGGAAGCGCCTTGCGGTGGTCGACAAGCCCACCGGGACCAGCTGGGAGCTGCTGGTCGTCGACCTCGTGAAGGAGAGCGCCGACACGCGGGTGCAGGTGCCGATGCCCTCGCACTTGGTGCCCAACATCGGCTTCGTCTCCACCCACGAGGTGCTGGCCTGCGCGCACGATGGCTCGCTGTCGTGGATGCTCGATCTCGACGACGGCTCGCAGCACCCCCGCGCCTCGGCGCCCATGGACTTCGTGAGCCAGGGGCGCGCGCAGGCGTTCGGGGGCGGCATGCAGGTGGCTGGCCACGGGACATGGTTGTTCGTGCACGACATCGCCGGGCGCTCGCACCGGTACCTCGGCTACCGCAGCTTCCAGACCCAAGCGGTGGCGATCTCCCCCTCCAGCGAGTGGGTTGCGTGGGTCTACACGGCCGGCCCGGTGTTCGTGGAGGCGCTCGGCGAGGGGAAGAGCATGCGTGTCGAGCTCCCCTCCGATCCGAGCTTCGGCACGATCAAGGCGCGCTTCCTCGATGACGACCACTTGATCCTCATCGATGGTGCGGGTGCGATCCGCCTGTATCGCTGGCGAGATGCCTTCCTCATCGACGAGACCGGAATCCACGGCGCGATCCGTGCGATGCACTTCGAGCCCGCCCGCGGCGTGATGTTGGTCGAGCGCCACAACAACGACGTGCATCTGCTCGAGGTCAGCGAGCGAGGGTTCGAGGGGCCATACATCGTGGCCGACCAGTCGTTCCGCGCCGGACTGCTGGCCAACGGCGTCGCAGGGCACGAAGACGCGGTCATGTGGACGCTCGACAGCGGCAACAAGCTGCGCCACTACACGCTCGCCGAGCTGCGCAAGGACCCCAGCCAGGAGAGCGTGATGGCCAAGGGTGATCCGATCCCGCCGGGCAAGGTCGCGCCGCTGGCCATCGATCGCCAGGGTCGGCACTACGGCGTGCGCTGGAACGGCTCGACCATGGAGCTGTTCGTGGACTTCGGCAAGCACCTCAAGACTCAGGTCTCCGCGACCGGTGACATCAGCACCATCGTGCCCTCGCCCGAGGGGAACGACTTCGTCGCCATCCACCAGCGCGGCCAGAGCACGTCGCTCTCGCTGCACGACAGCGAGACCCTCGAAGAGCAGTGGAGCTACTCCACCGGTGTGTTCAACAACGAGGTGGTGTGGTCGCCCGACGGGCGCTTCGTGGCGGTGGCAGCCAGCACGGGGGCCGTGGTGATCGACGCGACGACCGGCAAGGCGGTGCAGCGACGCTGCGGCGTGGAGTTCGAGGCTGCCGCGGCGGCTCCGTCGTCGGCGTTCAACAGCTTGAACCTGCGCAGCATGTGCGAGGCCGACTAGTCCCGAGCTCGGCGAGCGCCGCTCCCGCGCAGGGGAAGCCGCGCACGAGTGGCGGCGGGTTCACCTCGGCGTCACTGGCTCGTCACACGAATCCGACGGCCTGAGGTACAACGCCGGCACAGGCGTATGGCGGAGCAAATCCTCATCGTGGAAGACGAGGTCGACCTGGCGAACATCGTCGCCTTCAATCTCGAGCAGGAGGGGTTTCGAACCCGCATCGTCGGGACTGGTGCCGAGGCGCTCGAGCAGATCCGTCGCGGGGTGCCGCCCGACCTCGTGGTGCTCGACCTGATGCTCCCGGACATCTCGGGCACGGAGGTCTGCCGACAGCTGCGCCAAGGGGCGGACACGCGCAAGGTCCCGGTGCTCATGCTCACCGCGAAGAGCGATCCCATCGATCGCGTGGTGGGCTTCGAGGTGGGCGCGGACGACTACGTCACCAAGCCATTCAGCGTGCGCGAGCTGGTGCTGCGCATTCGCGCGATCCTGCGGCGCAGCGAGCCCACGGCGCCGGCAGAGGCCGAGCTGCTGCGCTTCGGAGTCCTCCGTCTCGACAGCGAGGGGCACCGGGTGTGGATCGCCGACGAGGAGGTCGTGCTCACGGCGCTCGAGTTTCGCCTGCTCAAGACGCTGGTGCAGCGGCGCGGTCGCGTGCAGACCCGCGAGGTCTTGCTCAGCCACGTCTGGGAGATGAGCGGCGATGTCACCACGCGCACCGTCGATACCCACGTGCGACGGCTGCGCAAGAAGCTCGGGGAGGCCAGCGCGTACATCGAGACGCTGCGTGGCGTGGGTTATCGCTTCTCGTCGGAGCCGGGTAAGACGGGCGAGTCGTGAGCCTGGACATTCGCCGGCGGCTGCTCCTGTCGAGCCTGGTGTTCATCACCGTGGTCGACCTGGTCGTTGGTGTCTACTTGGAGAGCCAGCTGCGAGAGTCGCTGCACTCGCGGATTCGCCAGGAGCTGGGGCGAGAGACCCACGCGATGGCCGTGGTGCTCGAGGGACTCGCGACCCGTGCGGATCCAGTGGTCGTGCGCGCGGAGCTCGACCCCATCGCCGATCGCTTTGGCGCGGCTCTCGACGCGCGAGTATCGGTCGTCGGGCCCGACGGGCGCCTGCTTGCCGACTCGGAGCTCTCGCTGGCGGAGCTGCCAGCGGCCGAGAATCACGGCGATCGATCCGAGGTGAAGGAAGCACGCGCGGGCGACATGGGCGTGGCGCGGCGCGAGAGCGCGACCGTCGGCAGCGAGATGCTCTACGTGGCGCGCAGCGTGGGCGACGGCAGCGGACGCGTGGTGCGGGTGAGCGTGCAGCTCTCGCAGGTCGAGGCGGAGGTGTGGCAGCTGCGCTGGATCTTGGCGCTGGGCGGGGTCGCGGCCCTGGCGGCGGCGGCGTTGCTGGCCCTGCTGGCCTCGCGACTGCTGTCGCGGAGCCTGCAGGCGCTGGTGGCCACGGCGCAGCACGAGGCCGGAGCGGTGCCCGATCCCGACGGGGTCGATCCGCCGAGCTCCGTGAACGCGCTGGCCGAGGATCTACGCCGCACGGTGCGGTTGCTCGGCAACGAGCGCGAGCGCTTCGAGACCGTGCTGGAGACGATGGACCAGGCCGTGCTGGCGCTGGACGCCGAGCGTCACATCAATACCGTGAACCGAGCGGGTCGTCAGCTGCTGGGGCTGTCCGACACGGTGGAAGGGCGCCCGCTGCTCGACTTCGTGCGGCTGCCTGCGCTGGAGGGCCTCATCGAGCAGGCGGGCGCGGGCAAGCCGGTCGCGGCCGAATTCGACTACGGGGTGAGCCCGCGCAAGCGGATTCGGGCCCACGCCACCGCGCCGCGGCACGGCGGTGGCACGGTGATCGTGATGCACGACGTGACCGAGCTGCGCCGGCTCGAGACCGTGCGCAAGGACTTCATCGCCAATGTCTCGCACGAGCTGCGGACGCCGGTCGCGGTGATCCTGGCCAACGCCGAGACGCTCAAGGCGGGAGCGCTCGGCGATCCGGAGCGGGCCAAGGTGTTCCTCGACGCACTCTCGCGCCACGCCGAGCGCCTGGGGCGGCTGGTGGGCGATCTGCTCGATATCTCGCGGATCGAGGCGGGGCGCTATCCGCTGCTGATGGAGCCGGTCGACATCGCGGCGATGGTCGATCACACGATCGCCGCGCTCTCGTTGCAGGCGAGCGAGAAGGGGACGGCGCTGGCTTCTGCGGTGGAGGGCGAGTGCTGGGTTGCGGGCGACGACAAGGCGCTCGAGCAGGTGCTGTTCAATCTGGTGTCCAACGCCATCAAGTACACGCAGGGCGGAGGGCACGTCGAGCTCCACGTCGGCGTGGCCGAGCACGACGACCGCGGGGAGCCGAGCGTGCTGCGGGTCGAGGTTCGCGACGACGGTCCCGGCATCGACCCTCGGCATCATCACCGCGTGTTCGAGCGCTTCTATCGCGTAGACTCGGGACGTGCGCGGGACATGGGCGGTACCGGGCTGGGGCTGGCCATCGTCAAGCACCTGGTAGAGGCCATGGGCGGCCGGGTCGGCGTCGATGCTCGGCGACCGCATGGCTCGATCTTCTGGTTCACGGTGGCTACCGCCGCGAGCGCACTTGGAGACCAAGCGAGCGAGCTCGGCGAAGACGACGAAGACGAAGACGACGAAGAAGACGCCGAGCACGACGATGATGTCGAGGTAGAGGCCGCGAGCTCGCGAGCTCGCTGACTGTTGGTCGGGCGGTGCTCGCGGCCGCTGATGTTGTCACTGGAACGTCACTTTCCGGCACCACGAAGGTGGGCATAGGATGCCGATCACGCCGGCACCCGCCGCACCAAGAACCAATTGGAGCTCTCTGGCCACATGCCGCCGCCTTCGCGCCGCGGCCCCGCGCCCTGGCTGGCCACCCTGGCCGTTTGGCTGTGCGCACTGCTGCCAGTGTTGCTGAGCGTGGCGCTGGTGGTGCTGCTGGTGCGTGGGTTGTGGGCCGCAGAGACCCCCGCGGGCCTGGAGGCGCTCATCCGCCCGCGAGCGCTCGTGACCGGCGTCATCGGTAGCGTGGGTGTGCTGCTGCTGAGCGTGGCGGTGGCGGTTCCGCTGGGGGTGGGGGTGGCGCTGCACCTCGAGGGCACCCGCGGGATCGTTCGCAGGTTGCTCTCGCTCAATGTGGCGAGCTTGGCCGCGGTACCCTCGGTGATCATCGGCTTGCTTGGATTCGAGCTGTTCGTGCGGGTGCTCCACCTGGGCCACGGGTTCGTCGTCGCGGGTCTCACCCTCTCGCTCTTGATGCTCCCCATCGTGACGATGGCGGCCCGCGCCGCGCTGCTGGGTGTGCCGAGCGAGCTGCACGAGGCTGGGTGCGCGCTGGGGGCCACGCGCTGGCAAGTCACGCGTCACGTGGTGATCCCGGCGGCGCTCCCCGGGATCCTGAGCGGCGCGATCTTGGCGATCACGCGCGCCTTCGGCGAAGCTGCGGCGCTGCTGCTGGTGGCGGGACTGGCGTTGCCCTCACGACCCGCGGAGCCCGAGGACTCGGGCACGCCGCGCTTGTTCGTGCTGTTGACCGATGCTGGCGCCGAGGGCCGCGGCGAGGCCTTGGTCGGGGTGCTGGCGCTGGTCTGCACGTTGCTGGGGCTGTGCGGGTGGGCGCTGGTCGTTCGCCGCCGTCACGCGCACGGGCGGGGCCGCTGACGATGACGACCGTGGCCAACACCGCTCCCAAGCTGCGCGTGCAGGGGCTCTCCGCCTGGCACGGTGATCGTCAGATCCTCGACCAGATCTCGTTCGACGTGCCGGCCGCGCGGATCACCGCGATCATCGGGCCCCCGGGATCCGGCAAGACCACCTTGATCCGCTGCATCAATCGCATGCACGAGCGAGTGGAGAACGCTCGTGTGCGAGGGCGGGTGGAGCTCGATGGCCGCGATGTCTACGACCCGCACACGGTGCCCGAGCACGTGCGCCGCCGGATCGGCATGGTGTTCCAGCGGCCCCACCCATTCCCCACCATGTCGATCCGCGACAACGTGCTCGCCGGACTGCGCATGACCGGCGCCGGCGGGGGGCAAGGCGACGAGGCTGCGGTGGAGCTGGCGCTGCGGGCGGTGGCGCTGTGGGACGACGTCCGCGACGGTCTGCACCGCAGCACGGACACGCTCTCGCCGGGGCAGCAGCAGCGGCTGTGCATCGCGCGAGCGCTCGCGCTGGAGCCCGAGGTGCTGCTGATGGACGAGCCCTGCGCGTCGCTCGATCCGGTGGCCAGCGCCCGCGTGGAAGACCTGCTGGGCGGGCTGCGCACGCGCTGCACCGTGCTGATCGTGACCCACAACATGCAGCAGGCGGCGCGGGTGTCCGATCGCACCGGCTTCGTGCTCGACGGTCAGCTGGTCGAGCTCGACGACACCGATGTCATCTTCACCGCACCTGGCGATCGCCGGACCGAAGACTACATCACCGGAAAATTCGGCTAGGATCACCAAGGTGCATGCGCGACCCCGATGACAGCTCTCGAGCGGCTCACACCGATCGCGCCTTCGAGGCCGAGCTGCGTGCGGTGCGGGTGTCGCTGCTGCGCATGGCGGGGCACGTGGAGCAGATGATCGCGCAGGCGGGGCGGGCGCTGGTCGAGCGGGATGTCCCGCTGGCGCGCGCGACCATCGACGAGGATCAGCAGGTCAACCGCGCGGAGCTCGAGATCGACGAGCTGTGCCTGCGCATCCTGGCCAAGCGCCAGCCCATGGCCTCCGACCTGCGGTTCGTGACCCTGGCCATGAAGATGGTGACCGACCTCGAGCGCATCGCCGACCTCGCGGTCAACATCTGCGAGCGCACGGTGCAGCTCATGGACTCTCCGGTGGTGGTGCACGCCGAGATCCCGCAGATGTGCACGGCCGTGGAAGGCATGGTGCGCGAGGTCATCGACGCCTTCGTCAATGGTGACGTCGCCAAGGCCCGTCGCGTGATCGAGAGCGACGATGTCGTCGACGACTACTACCACCGCATCTTCGAGGACCTCCTGCGTCGCATGCAGGTCGAGCCCGCGCTGATGCACGAGTGGATCCACGTGCAGTCGGTGGCCAAGTGGCTCGAGCGCATGGGCGATCACACGACCAATCTGGCCGAGCTGGTGATCTTCATGGTCGAGGGTCGCGACGTCCGCCACGCGCGATTGCACGAGCCCAAGGACGACGGCTGAGCCCCGCCGCTACTCGGCGCCGGCCTTCTTCTTGCGCACCTCGGTGAGGCGAGTGCCGATGTTCACACCCAGCCGCTGCGCCTCCATGTAGGCGTCTTCGGCGTCTTGATAGTGGAACTCCTTGTAGAGCGCGTCGCCCAGCGTCTTGTAGGCGCGACCGTTGCGTGGCGCGTGCTTCACCGCCTGCTCGGCGGCCTTGCGGGCCTGGTGGTACGAGCCCTGGTCGAAGTGCACGAGCGCCATGCCCAGGTGGGCGTCGCCGTTGCTGGGGTTGGCGGCAATGGCCTGGCCGTAGAGCGACTTGGCCTCGTTGCGCAGGCCTTGCTTGCGCTTGGCATCGGCTTGCTCGGTGAGCTCGTTGGAGCGCGCGGGATCGAAGCTGCCCTTCTTGCCCGAGAGCCCTAGATCGACCTTCCGCCGCCGATTCTTGCGGCCATCGTCGCTGGTTGGGTCATCGGCGCCGAGCCCCGGATCGTCGACGAGCACGTCCTCGTCGCTGCCTGGATCGCTCGCGTCGTTGCCACCGCTGCCGGCACTGCCGGCGTTGCTGCCGTTGCCGCCGCGGTCGGCGTTGCTGCGCCCAGCGTCGTTGGACAGGACCCCGGACCCGCGGATCGAGCCGCGCAGCTCCACCCCGGCCGACTTGGCCTGCCGCTCGATCTGGACGCGGGTCATTGGCGAGAGGCTGTCGGCCTTCTCCAGCCCTTCGTTCATGGCCACCACCAGGGCGGCCTTGGCCTCGGGGTCTTCCACGACCTCGTAGGTCACGACGCCGGCGATCAGGCGCTCGGCCTCGTTGAACTCGCCCGCGAGGGCTCGTCGGCGGAAGGTGTCGAGGGTCATCATGTCGATCTCGGCGCGCGCGAACGCCTGATCGTTGGGCTCGAACAGCAGCGACCAGGCGTAGTACTGGCGGGCGATCTCGCGAGAGCCCTCCCACAGCTGATCGCCGTGGGCCACGAGGGTGCCGGCGAACTCGTGCCGCAGCTCCTCGCCGCGAGCCACGGCCATCTTCTCGGCGCTACCATCGAGCGCCTCGAGCTCGCTCACCTTGATGAGCGCGGTGCTGTCGCTGTCGAGGTGGGGCGGCGGCACCACCCACGCGAGCTTCGAGGCCGCGTCGCGGGCCTCGATGGTGAGCTGCTCGACGAGGTCCTTCTCGGCCTCGCTGGGCTGATGCCCGAACAACAAGAATGCAGTGAGACCACCGGCGGCGAGCGTGCTGGTGATGGCCACGGTCGGCCACAGCCAGCCGCGCCGCGGCGGCAGCATGAGATCCCGCGAGGGCATGCGCGCGATGATCTGCTGGCGCCGCTCGTCGTCCGCGAGCGGGGGCACCGGCAGGTCGTCCCAGGGGGTCACGATCCCGGCGGCGATCTGGGCCTCGCACAGCGCGGCCTCGAGGTCGGCCATGTCTTGGTAGCGGTCGGCCGGCTCCTTGGCGAGGCAGCGCAGCACCACGGCCTCGAGCGCGGCCGGAATCTCGAGGTCGGGGCGCAGCTGCCGAATCGGCGGCGGGGTGTCGCTGACCTGCTGCTTGAGCACGACCTCGATCTCCTCGTGGTCGAACGGGGGCTTGCCGACCAAGAGCTCGTAGGCGGTGCAGCCCAGCGCGTAGACATCGAGGCGCCCGTCGAAGGCCTGGCCGAGGATCTGCTCGGGGGCCATGTAGTGGGGCGTTCCGGCGATTCCGATGCGTTGCTCGCCGGCGGCGAGCATCGCCGAGATCCCGAAGTCGACGATCTTCACGTGATCGGCGCGGCCCTCGATCTTGCTGATGATGATGTTCTCGGGCTTGACGTCGCGGTGCACGACGCCGGCCTCGTGCGCGCGGTAGAGGCCCTTGCAGACCTGGCGCATGATGCCGACGAAGCGACCGAGATCCATGCTCGTCTGCTCGTCGGCGGGCACGAGGTCCTCGCCCTCGAGTAGCTCCATCGCGAAGAACAGGCGGCCATCGGGGAGCTCGCCAAAGTCGTAGACCTCGACGATGTTGGGCGAGCCCAGGCGGCTGGCGGCGCGCGCCTCGTCGCGGAAGACCTGAGCCATCTGCGGCTGCTGGCTGAGATCGAAGCGCAAGATCTTGAGCGCGGAGCGGCGATCGATGTCGGTGTGGACGACCTCGTAGACCACGCCCATGCCGCCCTCGCCGAGCCAGCGGCGGATCTCGTAGCGCGTGCCGGGGATCACCTTGCCGGGCACCAGGCGGATCTTGGGGACCTCGGACGACGGGACGGCCAGGCCCTCTGCGCCCTGGTTCTGCGTGCGGGCTCGGCTCGCGCGCACCGGCCTCACGCCGGTGGTGGGACGCTGGCGGACGGGATCTTCGTGGGTGGGTGGGCGATCGATGTCGATCTGGGTGTCGGCGATCGCGGCGGCCTGGCGCGCGGGCGGGAACGTGGCGCCCGTGCGCAGCTCGGCGTTGGGAAGCGTGTCGCGGGTGCCCTTGGCCGCGGGCGCGGGCCCAGAGGGACGCGGCGGTATGGGGATGGGGCCGGAGCTGCCGCGCGGTCCGGATGGCGCGGGCAGGGTGTCATCGACGCGGCGTGGCGCGGCGGAGGGGAGGTCGTCACCGTCGAAGTCGTCGAACAGGCTGTCGGCGATGAGGGCATCCATCTCCGCGTCGCTCGCTTCGGGGCGCGGCTTGGCGGTGGACTCGGCCTGCGGGGGTCGTGGCGCGAGGCCGACCGCGGTCTTCTCGTGGGCGAATTCCAGGGCGCTCGGCGGGGCGCTCGCGGGGACGCTCGGTGGAATGACCGGCGGCGCGGGGGCGGGCCCGATCACCGTCTCTTGATACGAGGGCAGCGATCCGTCCGGGACTGGAGTGGCCGGGATGCTCTTGGGAGGGGCCACCGCGGCCGGACTGGGGATGCTCGGTGGCTTGGGACCGCTCGGCACCACGGTCTTGCCCGTCACCGGAGGCGGAATGGGCGGCGCGCCCATGATCACCTGGGTCTTGCGGCTCGGCGCGACGCCAGCGGGCATGGGTGCCTTGCCCACCGGCGGAGGGACGGGTAGCGGCACGGGGACGGGGCCAGATGCGATTCGGGTGCGCCGATCCGAGCGCGCGGCTTCCGGGTCGTTCGCCACGGGTGATTTGGCCATCCAGGCTGCTCCTCGGGGGAAGGGTCGTAGACCAGTGAGTAACTCGACCTCCCCGAGTCTAACAGGCGATCCCCTCGTTACGACGATCTACGTGCGAGGTCGCCGGGATGGGCTACCGAGCTAGCGGCGCCGACGAATTGCACCCAGGAACACGAGCGCGAGCAGGCCGAACGTTGAACCGCGGCCGCTGCGGCCGTTCTTGCAGGCGCAGGCGTTGGCGTCGTCGAGGCCGTCGTCGAGGCCGTACCCGGGGGGCAACGAACCGTCGTCGGAGGGGGATCCAGTGTCGGCCCCGGCATCCGCCCCGCCATCGCCTCCCGCGTCGGCTCCCCCGTCTCCGCCGGAGCCCCCGTCGGAGCCCGCAGAGCCGGAGTCGCCGCTGTCTCCGTTGCTCGGCGGCAGGTCGTCGCCCACCGAGATGCTGACGGTGGCGCTCGAAGCCTCGTTGCCCGCCGCATCGGTGGCGACCACGTAGAAGTCGTAGTCGCCGGCGGGGATGTTGCTGACATCCCAGCCGTACGGCGGCGAGGAATCGCTGCCCTGCTGCATTCCGTTGGAGTAGAGCGTGACCTGCTCCACCGCCTGGTCGTCGTTGGCCTCGACGGTGATGGTGAAGTCGGAGCCGGTGGGGAAGGTCGCGCCGTTGCCGGGATACGTGATCGAGACCGTGGGGCTCGAGGTGTCGGGATCGGAGGCCCCGAACAAGGTCATCAGCTCGGCGTAGGAATTCTGCTGCCCGGAGCTGCCGCACTCGGCCGCATGCTGCGAGCCGCAGGCCACCCCTTGCACGATGGTGAAGCACTGGTCGATGAACGACGCGTCGCCGCCGGCGTTGTACGGGTTCATCACGTCGGAGGGCTGGTCGACGTGCTCGAGCCCGTAGGAGTGCGCGACCTCTTGGCCGATGGTGGTGGCCTGGGTGGCGGCGGAGAACTGATCGTTGGCGCTGTGGAAGGCGTAGGTGATGTTGTTGTGGGTCTGCGAGTCATCGCAGTCGAGCGGGGCGATGCCCAGCACGCCACCCCCGAAGGGATTGGTGGGGCCCGTCATGTTCATCGTGTAGTTGCCCGACGCGGGTCGCGTGTCGGTGATGATCACGTTGAACGGCTCCCAGTCGGCCCGCACCGCCTGCATCGTGGCGTCGCGCTTGGCCCCTTGCCCGTAGGCCGCGAAGTTGCCGGCGAGCTCGCCGATCTGGGTGACGTTGTTGGTGGAGTCGTCCCAGCCGTTGCTCAGGTTGGCGCCGTCGAAGTTGACGAACACGCGCCCCTGCGTGGCGTGCAGGGGGGGCTGGCCCGGGGCGCGCTCGCGCGGGGCATTGGCCGGCACGGGAACCGGATCACCGCGGTACTGGCCGAGGCCGATCTCCTGGAGCTCCTCGAGCGTCATGTCCCAGGTTGCGGGGCGCTCACCCGCGACGGGATCGGCGACCGCGGCCGCGGGCACCAGGCCCACGCCGAGCCACGCGAGCACGGCGAGGCTGGAGAACAGACGAGGGGACGTCGCAGGCAACGGACGATTGGCAAACATCACACAACTCCTGGCGACGAGGGATGCGAGATCCTCGCAATCCACACAATGACTCGATAGGGACTCTAGCGGACCCCCGCCTGGGTTGGCAAGCAGAAAGTCGCGATAATCGAGTCGTAGAGCGGGTTAGGAAGCATTCTGTGGATCTTGCGATCTTGCAGACGAAGCGAACCGAAGGTGATGGTAGGTCGAGACCGCGAGCTTCGTTCGATCGCAACGCCCCTCTTGCTGTCACTTCGGTGGTCGACTGTACCGAGAAGTCGATCGAGCTCGGCACGACTCGTGACTTTACGCGGGGGTCGTGGCGGGCAGGTGCACGAGGGCGCTACGTGGGCGGGCCGCTGCCGCTGCCCGGCCGAGCGCTCGAGAGGCGCAGGATGATCGGCTCGTGATCGGACCCGAGCCCACCGCCGACGACCCGCACGTCCTCGACGACCAGCCCGCGGATGTAGACGTGGTCGAGCGGCCAGGCGCGGTAGCGGGTGCGTTCATCGCTCGCCGACCGATCGGCGCGGGAGCCTCGGCGGTTGTCGAAGACCGAGCGCAGGCCCACGTCGGCGGCAAACCGCTCGAGCACCTCCATGCGCGGGCGGTGGTGGGTGTTGAGATCGCCCGCGAAGATCACGGGACCGCGGTGCTCGCGGATGACGGGCTCGAGCGTGCGCAGCTGCGCGGCGAGAGCGGGCGCGCGGCGGAAGTTGATCCCGTGGATGCAGACCACGAGCAGCCGCTCGTCTTCGAGCGCATACGTCACGGCGAGCGCAGCCTTGGGGGTGCCCGCGAGCGGCTCGGTGTCGACCGTGATGAACGCACGATGCTCGAGCGCCCGGGCGGTGCTGCCGACGACCACCCCCGTCGTGGGTGACCCCGTGCGCCGCGGGTACGCGAAGCTCGGGCTCATCAGCCACTGCAGCTCCGGGCGCGCCGCGAGCGGCTCGGTCATGCGCGGAACATAGGCTTCCTGCAGCAGGATCAGCTCCTTGCCGCGCGCCAGCCCTTCGAACGCGCGCGGCCACGCGCTGCGCTGGGCCTTCTTCACGTTCCACACCAGCACGTCGATGCCGGCGGGCGAGAGCGTGAGGGCGGGGTCGCCCGCGGGCAGGACCGGGGGCGAGGGCAAGGTGTCGCCGCGCGGATGGATCGCCGCACAACCGCTCGTCAGCGCGAGCAGCAGCGCCGCCGCGAGGCTCGGGCGGCGCGGCCTTGGCCTCGGCCTCGGCCTCGGCCTCGCCGTACGTGGGCTCGCTCGGGAGGGGATCATCGCAGCGCGCCGACTGTAAGGCTCTTTGCTGCGGGCGCGAGTGCTCTCGACCACCGCGGCTCACTCGCCGCCGAGGATCGGCTCGTGCACCCGCCGGTCGCAGCGTCGCTGCGGCTCGGTCGCTTTCGCCGCGGGTCGCGCTGGCGTACCGTCGCAGCGCGATGGATCTGGACCTGGTCGAGCTCTCCCGCGCTCAGTTCGCGCTCACGGTGATGTTCCACTACCTGTTCCCGCCGCTGTCGATCGGCTTGGGCTTGTTGATGGTGATCATGGAGGGCCTGTTCCTGCGCACGGGCGACCCGCAGTATGCGGTGATGACCCGCTTCTGGACGCGGATCTTCGCGGCCAATTTCGCGGTGGGGGTGGCCACCGGGATCGCGATGGAATTCCAGTTCGGCACCAACTGGGCGGCCTACTCGCGCTTCGTGGGCGATGTGTTCGGCTCGGCGCTGGCGGCGGAGGGCATCTTCGCGTTCTTCCTCGAGTCGGGGTTCTTGGCGGTGCTGGTGTTCGGGTGGGATCGCGTGGGCCCGCGCATGCACTTCTTCAGCACCGTGATGGTGTTCTTGGGCTCCACGTTCTCGGCGGTGTGGATCGTGATCGCGAACTCGTGGCAGCACACCCCGGCGGGCTATCGCCTGGTGGAGCACGAGGGGGTGCTGCGGGCGGAGATCACCGATTTCTGGGCGATGGTGTTCAACCCGTCCTCGATGCATCGACTGGGGCACGTGCTGCTCGGCTCGTTCATCTTGGGTGCGTTCTTCGTGATGAGCATCAGCGCGTGGTACCTGCTGCACCGCCGCCACGAGGCGTTCGCGCGCAAGAGCTTCGCGGTGGCGCTGGTGGTGGGGGCGCTGGCCTCGTGGGGCGAGCTGGTCAGCGGGCACTCGCAGGCGCGCGCGCTGGCCCACAATCAACCGGCCAAGCTCGCCGCGTTCGAGGGGCACTTCGTGACCGCCGATCATGGCACCGAGATGTGGCTGTTCGGCTGGCCCAATGTGGACGAGCAGCGCGTCGACTACGGGCTCGCGATCCCGAAGATGCTGAGCTTCTTGGTCTATGACGACTTCGAGCGCCCCGTCACCGCGCTCGACCGATTCCCCGCGCGCGATCGCCCGCCCGTGGTGGTGCCGTTCGTCAGCTATCACGTGATGGTGGGCCTCGGCATGCTGTTCATCGGCATGACCTCGCTCGCGCTGGTGCTGTGGTGGCGCGGGCGCTTGTTCTCGCAGCGCTGGCTGCTGTGGGCGTTCGTGGTGGCGGTGCTGGGGCCGTACCTCGCCAACCAAGCCGGCTGGGTCTCGGCCGAGGTGGGGCGACAGCCGTGGGTGGTGTATGGGCTGCTGCGCACGAGCGATGCGGTCTCGGCGATGGTGCCGCCCGAGCAGGTGCTGATCTCGATCATCGCGTTCGGGGTGCTGTACTTGGCGCTGCTGGCGGTGTGGCTCTACGTGATCAACGAGAAGATCCGCCGCGGTCCGCAGGAACCCGAGTCGCTGGGCGCGGCGCCGAGTGGGCCGGGTGAGAGCTTGGTGGGGGCGGCCGCGGGCGCGGGGGTCGGGCGCGGCGGCCACTCGTATACGGAGACCGAGTGATGGATCTACACGTGCTGTGGTTCGGATTGCTGGGCGTGCTGCTCACCGGCTATGCGGTCCTCGATGGCTTCGATCTCGGGGTTGGAATCCTGCACCCGTTCGTTCGCGGCGACCGCGAGCGACGCCTGGTGCTCAACAGCATCGGGCCGCTGTGGGACGGCAACGAGGTCTGGCTGGTCACGTTTGGCGGGGCGCTGTTCTCTGCGTTCCCCGAGGCCTATGCCACGGTGCTCTCGGGCTTCTACCTGCCGGTGATCGTGGTGCTGCTCTCGCTCATCGGTCGTGCGATCTCGATCGAGTTTCGCGGCAAGAGCCACTCGAAGTTCTGGCGCGGGTACTGGGATTTCTCGTTCTTCTTGTCGAGCTTGACGGCCACGCTGGTGTTTGGCGTGGCGCTCGGCAACGTGGTCGGGGGCATCGCGCTGTCGCCCCAGGGGCACTACGTGGGCGGGCTGGCGGGGCTGTTCCAGCCGTTCGCGCTGGCGGTGGGGCTGCTGGCGGTGGCCGGCGCGGCCATGCACGCGGCGCTCTACTTGCAGCTCAAGCTCGAGGGGGAGCTGCGGCGCACGGTCGAGCGCTGGGCGTGGCGGGCGTTCTTTGCGTTCGTGGCGCTCAATCTCGTGGTGGCCGCGATCGCGCTGCGCAGCGTGCCGCACTTGCTCGTCAACTTCGAACGCTGGCCGGTGATCTGGGTGATGCCGGTGCTGGTGGTGCTGGCGCTCGCCAACATCCCGCGCTCGCTCGTGCGCGAGCGGCCGTGGCAGGCGTTCGCCTCGTCGTGCGCCTCGATCGCGGGGCTCACGTTCCTCGCCGCGGCCGCGCTCTACCCCAACCTGGTGGTCTCTTCGAGTTCTGCACCCAGCCTCGACATCTGGCGCGCAGCCTCGTCGGAGAGCACGCTGCGGCTGATGGCGATCATCGCGATGATCGGCATGCCGCTCGTCGCCGCCTACACGATCACGGTGTACTGGGTGTTTCGCGGCAAGGTGAAGCTCGACGAGCACTCGTACTGACCGAGGACCGCGGCGGAGCCCGCTTCAGTACAGCGTGCGCACGAGCACGCCCGTGAAGCCCTCGCGCCCGAGGGTCTTGGCGAGCGCTCGGGCGGCCTTCTCGTCGTCGAAGCGATCGACCACGACCGCGAAGCTGCAGCACCACAGCGTGGAGATGCGGCGTGAGTCGAGCAGCTGGGTCGCGGCGTGGCCCTTGGCGACGAGGCGCGCCTGCAGGGCCTCGGCGCGGGCGCGGGCGCCCTCTTGCTTGCGGAAGGCGTTGGCGAACAACACCCCCCAGCGGGGGCCGTCGGTGAGCGGCGGGCCCTCGGGCGCCTCGGCCCCGCCGGGCAGCGCGAGGAAGTACTCGCGACCCGATCCTCCGCGGGTGGTCGCGCGGTCGATGTGGAGCTCGTGCGCCACGCCTTGGCAGTGCTCGGTGGGCTTGGTCTCGTTGCCGGTGAAGTGCCCCTCGACCTGTATCGAGCAGTGCTTGGTCTCGCAGCGCTCGCGCAGATCTCCGTCGTCGAGGTCGAAGCAGGCCTCGCAGCGCTCGATGAGCGCGGTCTCGCCCACGGGCAGGATGAAGGTGACGTCGGGATTGAAATTTCCGCTGGCGACCCAGAGGCTGGGGACCTCGCAGCCCCAGCCCACATTGGGGTAGAGCGGCAGGCGCAGCGTGGAGGGCGGTCCCGCAGCGGCCTCGGCGGACATGCGCTCGAGCCAGGCCTGGCGGATCGCATCGCTCTGCGGACCTTCGGACTCGTACCAAGCGAAGCGCGCTTCGCCGAGGTACTCGCGCAGCAGCTCGGCATCGGCCGCGGAGAGCTCCGCGTCCTCGGGCTGAGGGGCGAGGAATCGCTCGATGCGGCGATAGTCCGCGAGCACGCGCGCGGCGTTGGTGGGGTCGGCGGTGGAGGCCGGAGCATCGGCGACGGGCTGGGGATCGGCGACGGGCTGGG
>JBFIJN010000079.1:0-22196 GCA_041600735.1 Nannocystaceae bacterium | reverse complement strand
CGGTCCTCGAGCGTCTTGCGGCCGATGCCCAGCTCAACATCGCCAATACTCACCTCCACTCATTGATGGGGTACTGGGAGGGCTGCGATGGGGAAGGGCTGGATGGCTCGCGAGTGCTCGAAGAGTATCGCCAAGCGCGAGAGCGCTTTGCCACTGCAGCCGCGAGCGAGGGCCACCTCGGCCTGGCGGCCTTCGACTTCAGCTACGGAGCCGCGCTCCTCCAGCTCGGACAGCCCCTCGCTGCCGCCGAGCGCTTCGAGCTGGCGTTGACGAACTACGAGGCACACCACGGCCCCATGAGTCTCCTCGCCGGAGACGCGCATCGGGCCTTGGCCGCGGCCAACCTTGGTGCGGGCGCACTCGAGCAGGCGCGGCACCACGCGGCCGCGAATGTCGACATCCGTGTACACCACGAGGGGGAAGAAGGTCAGCGGCTCTCGCTGGCCGAGGCTCATGACGCCCTCGGGGTGGTGACGTACGAGCTGGGTCTGCTGGACACGGCCCGCGAGAGCTTGTCGAGGGCAATCCAAGCGCTCTCACCGGCCCCGGAAGCCGAAATCACGCTGAAGGAGCTGGAGCAGCTGCGACTCAGCTACGTCAACCTCGCGCTCGTGGAGTGGGACCGTGATGATCGGGCCGCTGCGAGATCTGCGATCCGCCGAGCGCGGGAGCTGCAAGAGAGCCCATCCGCAACCCGCAATGGCCTGCAGACCGACCTGGCCCCGCAACTCTTGATCGAGGCCAGGCTGATGCTCGCCGACGGCCAGCGTCGAGAAGCCCTCGATCACCTGGCGGGGGCGGAAGACCTCCCTGGTGCGGGCCCCGCGATCACGACCGCCATTGCGGCCGCGCGGGAAAGTGCCACCGCATTGAAATAGCCTTGTACGTTGGTTCGATCTGATGGCCCGCGACGAATTGGCGTCGCGGATGCCACTAAAACTCGACTCTGGAAGAAAAGCGACGAGAACGCGATGACTACGTGTGCACTCATTTGCAGCATCAATTCACTCGGAACCCTGGATCTCGACTCGGGCCATCAGGACCTCGAAGAGACCCGCTCGAACGAGTTCCTCTACAAACTGGATATCGATAACAACGAGAGCGTGAGCTTCAGGATCGATGACTTCGTCTCCGGCGGGACCAGCTACACCATCGCAGTGACGGCTACACCTACGGGCGGCGCTCCGGTCTCGTGGACCCACAATGGCAGCGGCTGCGTCTCTGCGGCCCATACGGCCGAGGTAGAGCTCACCCTCCTGGTCACCGCGACCCCGCCGAGCGGCCCACCCAAGACTGGCGGTGGCATCCTCCGCATCGAGACCAAGGGCAAGCCGGACTGAGCGCGCCATGATCTGATCAATTGGATGGATCAATTGCACTGATCAGATCAGCGAGCTCAGATCTTCTCGCGAATATCCTCCGACCACTTGCTCAGTGTCATCAGGGTGCTCTCCAGTTGCTCTGGGGACTCGGCGAGATCATGAATATGCCCCTGGAGCTGCTGTCGGCAGGCGCGAATGCGGCCGCGAACCGTCCCCTCGGACAGGCCGAGGACCTCGGAGACCTCGCGCCCCGAGAGCTTCTCGAACAGGTAGAGCTCCGCGATGATCTGCATCTCGAGGGGGAGGCGTCGCAGCGCGTGGATGATGAGCTTGCGCTCGCTGTTCTGCTCCACGATGGCAAACGGCGTAGGATCGAGATCCACGATGGGGACGTCCTCGATGGGGACGTCCCGCTCCGAGCGCCGGCGCTCGCGGTAGTGCTCGAGCAGGATCTTGCTCGCGATCCCATAGATGAACGACGAGAAGCTGGAGCGACCCTCGAAGGTGTGGACCTTGAGCACGCAGCGCTCGAACGTGCGCTGGGTGAGCTCCTTGATCAGATCGTACTCGGAGGTCTTCCTCGCGAAGAAGGCCTTGATACGAGGGAAGTTCCGATCGACGAGCTCGCCACCCGCACCACTGTCGCCCGCTCGCCACAGTGCCAAGAGCTCTGCATCGCTCCGCTCGTCCTTCACAAGATCAACGCTAACACGAACCTCGCGCAGGAGGCACAATGACCAGCAGACGAGCCCTACTCATCGGCAGTGCCACCGGGGGCCTCACCGGGGTGGCGAACGACATCGAGGCCATGGCCGGCTGGCTCGATGGCCTCGGCTTCGCGCTCGACATCCGGCAAGCAACAGACGCCACGCGGAACGGCGTCATCGAGGGCCTGGAGCGCCTCACCCGGGACTCGCGGGAGGGGGACGTAGCCCTCCTCTACTACTCGGGGCACGGCGGCTACGCCCAGATCCGCCGTCGCGAGCGGATGGCTGGGGAGCGGGCACTTCCGCGCGCCATTCAGTATCTCGTGCCGACCGACCACGACAAGCACACGGCATTCCGCGGGATCTTTCGCAGCGAATTGTCGCTCGCGACGCAGCGCCTCGCCGAGAAGACCTCCAACATCACCGTGATACTCGACTGTTGTCACTCCACCGACGCCGTCCGCGGAGCAGGTGAGGCCGTCGTCAAGGGCGTGATCGAGCCGTGGGGCGAGGGCATCGAGTCCCACGTGAAGTGGCTGCAGGCCCAGGGGCACGACCTCGACCGGCTACCCGAGGTCCGCAACCCCTCCGTGGTCTTGCTCGCCGCGTGTGAGGCCGTCAGACGGGCCTTCGAGGTCACGCGAGACACGGATGGCGTTCGCTGTGGCTTGTTCACCGACTGCCTCCTTCATGTCGCGACCGCACTCCCCGATCCGAGTCAGGTGACCTGGGATGACCTCATGCGACGCGTGGTGGACCGGGTCCTGCGCTACAAGGCCCAGCAACGACCGCAGGTGAGCGGACCGTCGTCGCGACACGTGTTCAGCGAGCGACGGCTGCAGCGGACGGGCGCCCTCGCGCTCCAGCAAGCCGCGGGCCGCTGGTTCCTGAGCGCGGGGGAAGCCGCGGGGTTGGCCGTGGGTGACCGATTCCGGGTCGTCGACCCACTCGCAGGACCGATGCCCGCGAGGCTGGCCGACGTCGAGGTCGTCGAGGTCGACGGAGCCTCGGCCAGGTTGGCCGTCGCCTCGGAGGACGCCCGCGCGATCGCCCCCGGCATGCTCGCGCTGCCGCACCCGGGGGGAGCCACACACCAGCGCTGCCGCATCGAGGGCCCCGGGCGCCTCGCCGATGAGCTTCGTCAGCGCGTGTCGGAGATCGCCGGGCTCGAGCTCGTCGCGCAAGGCCACCCGGGGCCGCTCGCGTTCGTGATCGCGGTCGAGGGCGACCAGGCCACCGTCTACGACGACAGCGGCCGACGCCTGCGCTGGCCATGGAAGGACATCGTCGCCCTCGATCCGGTGCCGCGACGCGAGCGGCTCGCGGCCTTCGTCGAGGACCTGCGAAGCCTGGTCAGAGGCGCCGAGCTGCTCAGAGTCGCGAGGGATCGCGAAGCGCTGGTCGTGCCCCGAAGACTCTCGCACGTGCTCACGTTTGGCGTGGTCGAGAGCGACGGAACTACGCGGCCCCTCCCCCACCACGGCGCAGAGCTGGAGACGGGCACCCGGGTGTTCCTGCGCATCCAGAACACGAGCTCATGGCCGGTCCGAGTGACCGTCTTCGACGTTGGCGTGGGTCGAGCCGTCACCCTGCTCAACCCCAACGAACCCGAGGGCATCGACCTTGGCACGGGGGAGTACGAGCTGCTCGGGGCTCCCGAGCTGCGCGCGATCACGGGGCTGAAGATGCAGTGGCCCGGCGACACCCCACCCGATGCGCTCGGCGAGGAGAGTCTGGTGATCTTCATCTCGAGTGGCACGTTGCCGCTGACCTCGTGGACGACCGCCGACTGGGGTGATCGCGCGAAGCGTCGCAGTCTGCACCGCGGGTCGGACTCGGCGATCGACCCGTTCTACGTCGCGCGGCGAGTTTCGTTGCGACTCCAGCCACCGAAGGGAGCAACGCGTGGGTGAGCGGGCCAGCGGCAGGCCCTGCGCGCCCATGCACCAAACCCTGACTCGCGCCCGCCGCATCGAGTATGATGGGACACGTGGCGACCGAGACGGGTGTGATCTCTCTGGAACAAGTGATCGACGAGATCGCACGGGTGCTGTGGGATTCCGAGCAGGCCCGGCTGGTGGTGCATAGAGCTGGCTTTCCTTCCTCGATGACGCCGCGCTTCAACACCGCACAGGTCTTCTGGACGCAGGTGATCGACGGCGCCGCGAACGGCATGCTGCTTGGCGGCGTCATGGCGCTGGTCGACGAGGCGGCCAAGCAGTTCCCGGGCAACGTGATCTTCAAGCGCTACCAAGCCCAGGCCACGGGCGCATCGCAGGCGGTGGCAGAGACTGGCCCCACGCCCACGCCCATGCCCACGCCCACCCCCGCCAAGCCAGCGGTGATCCTGCTGTGCACGGCCAACGCCGCGTACGTCGGCCACCGCCTGCGGCTCGAGGAGGAGCTGCGCGCCATCGACGATGCGCTGAAGCGCTCGCGACGACGCGACCTCTACGAGCCCCACATATGTCCCGCCGTCACGTTCACCCAGGTGCTCCACGAGCTCGACGACCACGAGCCGACCTTCGTCCACTTCAGCGGGCACGGGGATCCGTCGGGCGAGCTGATCCTGAAGGGCGAGCGCAGTGAAGAGCTGTTCGTCCCACCCGCGAGGATCGCCGAGCTGCTCGAGGTGCTGCCCAAGCGCCCCACGCTGGTGACGTTCGCGACGTGCCACTCGCGCGCGCTGGCCGAAGCAGCGGCCCGGCATGCCGACTTTGCGATCGGGTTCGAGGGCGCGCTCGACGACGAGTCTGCGCCGCTGTTCTCGGCGACGCTGTACGAGCGGCTCGCCTCGCGAGAGCCGGTGGACGTCGAGCGGGCGTTCAGGCTGGCGGTGGTGGCGTGCCGAGCCGAGGGTCACGAGACCGTGGAGCTCGCGCGGTTGTTCGCGTATCCCGGGCGTGCGGTCATCGGCGGCGCTTGAGCCGGACGAAGGTGTTCCGTCGCGGTCGAGGCTAGCCGAAGCCCTTGCAGTCGGTGATCGGGGCGCAGCGGGCAGGTGGGCAAAATCGCCCGTTCGCGGGCCGCGGCCTGGCCCCGCGGACCATGGCGCCGCGGCGTTGGGATCGGTGTCTTCGGCCACGCACGGGGCTCGCGAGCGAAATGCCGAATCGCCGTTGCGCCGGAGGGCTACGGTCTGGCAAGGAGTTCACCGTGGAGATGACCGACACGCGCGCGGCCGAGGAGTTGCTCGCAGAGCTCCAGCATGGTCGATTGCAGAAGCTGTGGCGGGCCACGACGCGGCTCGCGGAGCTCCAGCGCTCGATCGGCGAGGCCGCCGCCTGGTGCACGCGCTTCCTCGACCGTGATGCGATCGGCACCAGCCTGCGCCCCTCCGAGCTCACCCCCTCGACGTTGCCGCGCAATCGCTGGGCCGCGGTCGACGAGGTCGTCACGCAGCGCGCCAGCGGCGTCCGCTACCTGGGCCTGCGGCGCGAGGGCGCGCGCGGCCGGCTGCTGGTCTACTTCCCGGACGCCGACCTCTGCGACGGGGCCGCGCAGGCCGAGAGCCACGAGTTCTTCGACGTGCACAACGCTCCACCCTGGGGCACGTGGATCGGCTACTTCGAAGACGGCGGTGAAGACCCGAGCTACACGACCTACCTGCTCGCGTGGGTGCCCGAGGCACTGATCGGCGAAGCGGAGGCGGGGATCTCGGTGAATCCCGAGGCGTGCATCGTGTGGCTGGATCAAGCGAGCGTGCGCCTACGCCCGCTCGCGGGGCTGCTCGACCGCACGGGCGGGGATGACTAGACCCCCCCTCAGGGCGTGAACACGCCCACCCAGAGATCCCGCTCGTCGGCTCCCGAGTTCACGGTCCCCGAGGTCACGATCACATCCCCCGGCCCGATCGCGACCCGTCTCCCGTAGTCCGGCCCGACGTCCCCGCCGGGGATCACCTGGCTCCACCACACCTCGCCCGCGGCATCATACTTGCGCAGCAACACCCCGCGAATACCCGCGACGATCTCTCCACCCGTGGTCACGAGATTGTCCTCGGAGTCGGCCACGATCCCAAAGCAGTGCGCGCCCTCGCCTCCGACCCCCGCGAACAGGTCGGTCCACACGATCATCCCGTTGCTGTCGTAGCGGCGCACGAACGAGTGCCACGGATAATCCACCGCAGTCTCATACCCGCACACGACCACGTCATCATTGCCAATGACCTCTACGCCGACGAAGTAGTCATCGAGGCTCGCCGCCCCGTTGTACGACCTCGACCACACGACGTTGCCGTCGGTGTCGTACTTGGCCAGCCACGCATTGAGGGCCTCGCCGGCCGGCCCGCTCTCGTATCCGGCCACGTAGATGTGCCCGGCGGGCGAGGTGGCCACATCCCAGATGAGATCGTTGCCGCCGTTGCCCCCGGAGTAGGTCCGCGTCCACAGCACGTCGCCGTCGGGCGTGTACTTGCGCAGCAGCACATCGGCGCCTTCGCCCGCGACCCCGTGATAGCCACCGACGACGAGATTTCCCCCGCTGTCGAAGCTGGTGGAGTTGAACACATCCGTGACGCCGGCCGGACCGTTGTAGGTTCGCGTCCACACGGTCGCGCCCTGCAGGTTGTAGTTGCGGAGCCACGCATCCAACCCCGTGTCGACCGTGCTCTCATAGCCGGTGGCATACAGGTTGCCGCTCGTGTCCAGCAGCAAGCCGCGGATCTCGTCGTTGCCCCCGCCGGAGCCGGCGTAGGTCTGGGTCCACAGCGGGCTGCCGGCGGCGGTGTAGCGGCGCAGCCAGGCGTTGTGCTTGTCGCCGGCGTCGCTGTCGTAGCCGGCGACGAAGACGGTGCCGTCGGCCGCGGCGGCCACGGCCATGCCTTCGTCGATGAAGCCGAAGCCGCCGCTGATCGCGTCGTCCCACAGCAGCTTGCCCGAGAGCTGGCAGTCGCGGTTGCAGCCGTCGCCGTCGACCTCGTTGCCGTCGTCGCAGTCCTCGCCCGGGTCCTGGTCGCCGTTGCCACAGCCCGCGCCAGCGCTGGAATCGTAGGTGGTGTCGCGGCTGGTGGAGGAGGTGGCGGAGTCGTTCGAAGAGGCGCTCGGCGCGGTGCCGGAGCCGCCGGAGCTCGACTCCGCCGTGCCGCCGAGCCCCGGTCCGTCCACGGGCCCACTGCCCGACGCGCACCCGATGCCAACACCGAACACGCTCGCCGCAATGATGGCCAGGCCCCGCACCCGCGCATCATACCAGCTCGAGCGCCGCAGCCGGCCAAGTCGGTCGCGAACTGGGTGCAAGTCGGGATGCACTCCGCGTGGCGGGCGGGAAACCCCACATCGGTCCCCGGAACGGCGGCCCGCCTACACCCAACCTCGTGTGCTAGCCTCCCGACCCATGACACAGCGCGCCTCGATGCCACGCATGCGCCGGGCGCTGGCCATCGCCGGGATCCTGGCGGGGGGCTGCTCGAGTGAGGAGCGCGCACCGTACATCGGCGAGGAGGACTCCGGATCGTCGGACGATTCCAATGCGATCTACGACTACGCGGAGCTCGAGATCTTCGAGCCGCAGTCGGCCTCGATCCACCTGATGAGCGAGCCCGTCCACCTGCTGGCCGAGGTCACCGACCCCGACGGCTTCGCGCTCGACGTCGACGAGGTGTTGTGGGTCACCGACGACGACGAGCCGACGCTCTGGACCGAGCTCGAGGGCGACGTCGAGCTGGCGCCGGGGATCTACGACATCAGCGCGGTGGCCCGCCTGCCCAACGGCGACCGACTGCGCACGACCGTCGGCGGCGTGCGGGTACAGGCGCGCTGGACGGGGGTGTACGCGGGCGAGGTGGTGCTGGTGATCGTGACGACGATCCCCGGCGGCGGCCCGCTCATCCTCACCTGCGAGGGGCCGCTCGACTTCGTGGTGAGCCTCGATGGCCGCGAGGCACCGGTCGAGGACGGCGAGTGCACCATCTCGGTGTTCGGCCAGATGTTCGATGGAACCTACTCGATCGAGATGGGCATCGACGCGGCCGGGCTGGCCCAGGGCACGGCAGACTTCGCGTTCACTACGCCGCTCGGGCCGTTCGAGTTCCCGATCGACTGGGTGGGGGCGTTCTACGACAACCGCTTCTCGGCCGGGCTCTCCGGCACCGTGGCGGTCCCATTGGTGGGCGACGCGGCGCTCTCGGGGAGCCTGCAGGCGCTCAACGTGAACCCGTACGTCGATCCCTAGCGCCCACGCGCCCACGCGCCCGAGCAGCGAAGCTACCCTCGGACGGGCCCGAGCGGGGTTGCGGCGTCGACCTGCTCGACGACCACGCCCTGGTGCTCGCAGCCACCATACGTCGCCCCGTCGAACAGGTAGACCATCGCATCGTGTGACATGTCGAGCACCGGCGCATCGCAGGCCTTCTCGACCGAGTTGCAGTTGGGGCCGCGGTCGAGCGTGACCAACACCACCGCATGGCCATTGTCACAGTTGGTCACGCGAATGCGACCGCCGCAGCCGTAGCGATCCACATCGGCGGCGAACCACCGCAAATTGGCCTCACACGTCGGACCATCCTGCCCCGCCGGGCACAGGCCCTGGGAGCCGCAGGCAAACTCGCAATTGTCGAACGGATCCTCGTGAATGCTGCCGTCGTCTTCGAAGTAGCAGCCGAACCAGCTGGTGGAGAAGAGCCCGTTGGGAGGCACCTCGCTCGAGGTATTGCCGCTCGGTCCGTCACACTTGGTCGGGGGGATGAACGACTCGCCGACCACATCGTCGCAGATCGTCGACGCGGGGCCGGTGCTCGCGGTCGCAGTCGAGCCCGTCGAGCCCGCGGTCGAGTCGACCGTGGTGGGACCGTCGGCTCCGCTCGTGCCGGCGGCCGAGGATGTCGGCGAGGTCGAGACCGACGAGGTCGGGCCCTCGGCGCCGCTCTCGCTCGACGTAGGGCTCGTGCTCGAGGCCGGGGCCAAGGTCTCGGCCTCGGGTCGCGGATCGCGGCCCGCGACACAGGCCGCAGTGAGACCGAGCGTGAGAGCGCCCGCGAGCAGCACGAGCACAGCTGAGCGTGAGATCGACATCGCGAGCAACAGCCTACGCGGGGAGGCCAACGCGCGGCTACGGCTGCGCGTGCGTCCCTTGCGATCGAGCGTGTGCGCAAGACAGCATCGATCCGCTCGACCCCATCGAGCAGAGCTGCGGAATGGCTGATCACCCCGACGTGCTTGATTCTCACCAGGATCCGGCCGATGCTTGACGCGCCCGGAGCCCCGGGTAAACCCCCTGCCGCCTCGTTTCGCCGAAATCCAGCCCGTGCTTCACGACCCCGCCGCATCATCACCCGCTCACCTCCACGTTGCCCGCTCGCGAGGGATGAGCCATGCCTGGTGAGCTCGGTGGATTCCTGGATTTCGACGTGGCCGGGGTGACGCTGGGCGACCTCGGGGTGTCGGCCCTGGCCCTGGCCGCGGGGCTGCTCGCGGGGCGCTTGGTGCAGTGGGCGTTCCGCCGCGTGCTGGCCCGGCTGCCCGAGGGCTCGCTGCGCTATGCGGCCGTCGATGCAACCTCGCAGCCGGTCGTGTGGGCGCTGCGGCTCGGCGGCATCTGGCTGGCGATCCTCTCGCTGCCGCTGCCCAAGCTCGACTCGATCGATCTCCCGCCGCTGTTGGCCGCCGTCTACCAGGCCACGATCATCGCGCTGGCCACGTGGCTCGGCGTGCGGGTGATCGGCGAGGCCAGCGTGCTGTGGGCCCGCCGCGCCTCGAACACCGAGAGCACGTTCGACGACCAGCTCGTCCCCATCGTGCGCAAGACCGCCAAGGTCATCGTGGTGGGCCTGGGCGGGGTGATGGTGCTGCAGAACCTCGGCTACTCGGTGGGGTCGCTGCTGGCGGGGCTGGGCATCGGCACCGCCGCGATCGCGTTCGCCTCCAAGGACACCATCGCGAATTTCTTCGGCTCGGTGGTGGTGTTCGTCGACCGGCCGTTCGTCGTGGGCGACTGGGTCGAGATCGGTGCGGTCGAGGGCACGATCGAGACGGTCGACATCCGCTCCACCCAGATTCGCACGTTCGCCAACAGCCTGATCACGGTGCCCAATTCGCAGATGACGGTCACCGCGATCCAGAACTGGTCGCGCATGGAGAAGCGCCGCATCAAGATGGAGGTGGGGGTCAGCTACGACACCACGCCCGAGCAGATGCGAGCCGCGCTGGCCGCGATCCGTGGAATCATCGAGGGCGACGAGCGCTTCCACCACGACTTCTACCTGGTCAACTTCAACGAGCTGGGCGAGTCGAGCCTGGTCATCTTTTGCTACTTCTTCACCCGCACGATCGTGTGGGCGGACTACATGCAGGCCCGCGAGGACTTCCTGCTCGAGGTGATGATCGCGCTGCGCAAGCTCGACGTGCAGATCGCCTTCCCCACGCGCACCGTGCACCTGGCCAGCCCAGTGCCCGTCGCTGGGACCCCCGCATGAAGGCGCTCGAGCGCTCGCTCGGGCTGCCCGGAGTCGTCTCGATCTCCGTCGGCGCGATGCTCGGGGGCGAGATCTTCCTGCTCCCGGCGGTCGCGGCAGCGATGACGGGAGCCTCGCTGTGGCTCGCGTACTTGCTGGCGGCGGTGCTGGTGATCCCGGCCGCGCTCACCAAGGCCGAGCTCTCCACGGCGATCCCGGCGGCGGGCGGTAGCTACCTGTTCATCGAGCGCGCGATGGGGCCGATGGCGGGCACGATCGCGGGCCTGGGCCTGTGGCTCTCGCTGCTGCTCAAGAGCGCGTTCGCGCTGGGCGTGCTCGGCTCGTACCTCGCGCTCGTGGTCTCGGTCCCCACCGCACCCGTCGCCATGGCGCTGCTCGCGGGCGTCATGGCGCTCAACGTCGTGGGCGTGCGCAAGGTCGGCAAGGTGCAGACCGTGGTGGTGGCCGCGTGCCTGGTGGTGCTGGTCGCGCTGGTGGCCATCGGCGCTCCGCAGATCGAGACCCTGCACCTGCTGCACGCCACCGCCGACTCGCCGCCCTGGCTCGCCGGGGGGGCGAGCGGGCTCGCGGCCACGGTGGGCCTGGTGTTCATCTCCTACGCGGGGGTCACCAAGATCGCCGCGATCGCCGAGGAGGTGCGCGACGAGGCCCGCAACATCCCGCTCGGCATCCTGATCTCGCTGCTCCTCATCGCGGCGATCTACACGCTGGTGGCGTGGGTGCTCGCGGGGATCTTCGAGCCCGCCGAGCTGGCGGGCGACACCACGCCGATCGCCACGCTCGCCGCGGAGATCATCGGACCGATCGGGACCCCCATCGTGGTGGTCACCGCATTCGCGGCGCTGGTCTCGATGGCCAACGCCGGGCTGCTGGCGGCCTCGCGCTTCCCGTTTGCGATGGCGCGCGACATGCTGGCGCCCGAGTGGCTGCGCCACGTGCATCGTCGCTACATGACGCCGCACTGGGCCATCATGCTCACCGGCGGGGCGATGGCGGCGATCGTGCTGCTGGTCGACGTGGTGCGCATCGCCAAGCTGGCCAGCGCCTTCATGATCGCGGCGTTCGTCGCGGCCCAGGTCGCGCTGATCTTGTTTCGCGAGAGCAAGGCGCAGTGGTACGAGCCACGCTTTCGCGCCCCGTTCTACCCGGGGCTGCAGGCGGGAGGCATCGTCACCGGCCTCGCAATCCTGGTGGCGATGGGCTCGGTCGCACTGGTGGGCCTGCTGTCGATCTCGATGCTGGGCGCGCTGCTCTACCTCGGCTACGGGCGCAAGCGCTCGAGCCGGCTCGGCATCCTGCGGCAGCTGCTGTGGCGCAAGGACCTCGTGCGCGACCCCTCGCGCACGGGCGCCTACAAGACTCTGCAGGAGGGGCGCACGATCGTGGCGCTGTTCGGCGGCGAGCCCTCGGCCGAGGCGCTGGTGCAGATCGGGATGACGCTGGCCGGGCGTGGCGGCCACGTAGACGTGCTGGCGCTGCGCGAGGTGCCCGAGCAGATGGACCTCTCGGCGATGCTCGATCCCGACGATCGCCTGATCTCGCTCGAGCGCCGCGTGCTGGCGCTCGCGGCCGAGCGCGGGGTGCACACGCAGGTCGACGTGGTCGTGACCCGCGACGTGCGACGCACGCTCTACGAGCGCGCCGATCACAGCGACTCGACCTGGGTGGTGATGGCCTGGCGCGAGCGCAACATGCGAGGCCACATCGTGCGCGACCCGATGGAGTGGCTGATGGCGCGGCTACCCTGCAACCTGGCCGTGTTCCGCGACGCCGGCATTCGCACCTTCCGTCACCTGATGGTCGTGGCCGAGCCGGGGCCGCACGATGCCCTGGTCGCGCACACGGCCGACGATCTGGCCTCGCTGTTTCGGGCCGACGTGACGTTCGTGAACCACACCGCCACGCACGGGGGCGACCACGCGGCCGCGACGGCCTACGGCGAGCAGATGCGGGCGCTCTGCGACAACGAGACCTCGCTCGACGTGCGCGACGGGCCCGATGACGTGGCCGACCTGGTGAAGGCCTCGGCGCTGTACGACCTGGTGGTGCTGGGGGCTCCCCCGGAGAAGCCGCTCCGCGCGATGTTCGTGGCCGCGCGCGAGGAGCTGATCATGGAGCGCTCGCACTGCGCGGTGCTGCGGCTCAAGACCCCACAAGCGGAGGTCCACCGCGCGCTGCGACCCGCACGCGCGGGCCTCGGCGAGGACGAGTCGGTGCTCGCCCACTGGCTCGTGCCCGAGGCCGTGGCCGCGTGTCGCTCGGTGACCAAGAAGGACCGGCTGATCTCGGAGCTGGCCGCGATGATGGCGGGCACCGTGCCGCACATGAGCGCCGCCGCGATCGAGAAGGAGCTGCGCGAGCGCGAGGCGGTGCAGAGCACCGCGATGGGGCACGGCCTCGCGATCCCGCACGCCACCGTGGCCGGACTCCCGCGCACGTTCGTGGGGGTGATGACCCTCGCCGCGCCGATCGATTTCGTGAGCGACGCCGACGAGCCGGTCGACGTGTTCTTCTGCCTGCTCGGCCCGCCCTCGGACCGCGCCACGCACCTACGCCTGCTGGCCGCGATCGCCGAGGCCGTGATGGAGTCGGACCTGCTCGGCCGCATGCGCGCGGCCGAGACCACCGAGGCCCTGCTCGAGGCGCTCGCGCTCCCGGGCCGCCCGATCCCGGGCCACGCGATCGTGGAAGCCTAGCCGCTAGAGCGCGGGCCGCCCGTGCCCCTGCACGAACGATCGGTGCAGGATCTGCAACCCGAGCAGATGATTGAGCACGATGTCGTCGTTGACCGCGTCGCTGCGGGTCGCGCCCGCTTGGGCGCCGCTCTCGAGCCCGCCGATGAACTCGCCCACCGCGGCCGGATCGAACAACCCCGTGGCGTGCAGCGCCTCGGGCGACAGGTGCACCTCGGTGAGCGCGCGGACCTGGGCCCACTCCTCGGGCCGCAGCGTGGCGGGCGGGGCCATGAACGCGAACTTCTCGCGCTCGTAGAGCACCTTGGGCAGGATCTCGCGCATGGCCTCGCGCAGCACCCACTTCTCGCGCAAGCGGCCCTCGCTCTCGCTGCGGATGCGCAGCGAGGGCGGCAAGCGAAACGCGTACTCGGCCAGGTGATGATCGAGGAACGGCGGCCGCGACTCCATCGAGTTGGCCATGTCGACCCGATCGCCGCCCCAGGTGAGGATCTGCCCCTCGAGCATGGTCTCGATCCAGGTGTACTGCGCCTTGTCGAGCGGGTGGCGACCGCGGAGCGCGGCCGGATCGAGGGTCTCGGCGATCGCAGTGATGGGATCGTAGTCGGCGAGCTCCTCGCGCAGCGCCGGCGACAGCAGCGGGCGCACGCGCGCGAGCGTGGCGATCCACGGCTGGATCCACGAGGGCGTGAAGCCGACGAGATCGTTCATCGCGGGGTGCTCGTGGCTGCGCTCGGCGAGGATGGCCCCCGCGAACAGGGCGTTGCTGGCCTTGAGCCGCTCGAGCCGAGCCGCGCGCTCGGTGGGCGAGCCGCTGTGGAGCAGCAGGTCGCGCTTGAAGAACGGATAGCCGCCAAACAGCTCGTCGGAGCCCTCGCCGGTGATCACGACCTTGTAGCCGTGCTCGTGCACCACGCGGCTCATGTGCCACTTGGCGACCCCGAGCGTGTTGTAGAACGTGCGCTCGGCGTGCCACACGGTGCGCTCGTAGGCGCCGCCGTAGAGCTGCTCGACGCCGACCGGCATCACCACCTGATCGGCGGCCACGCGCTCGGCCATGCCGGCGGCGATGCTCGACTCGTCGTAGGCGTCGTCTTCGAAGGCGATCGTGAACGCCTTCACGTGGCTCTGCTGCATCGCGGTGGCCAGGCCCAGCGTGGAGCAGCTGTCGATGCCGCCCGAGAGGTAGCAGCCCACCGGCACATCGGCCTCGAGGCGCACCCGCACCGCGTCGATGAGGTGCTCGCGCACGCCGTCGATCCAGGGCTGCGGATCGGGATCGTCGTCGTGATCCTCGGCCTGGGGGAACTCGGCGCTCCACCAGCGCGAGACCTGCAGCTCGAGCCGCTCGCCCGCCCGCTGCACGACCATCATGTGACCGGGCCGCAGCGCCTGCACCCCGGCGAACGCGGTGGTGCCGGGCACCATCGTCTGCATCAGCTGGTTGAGCACCGCACGCGGCTCGAGCCGCGCGGGAACCTCGGGATGGGCCAAGATCGCCTTGACCTCGGAGCCCCAGTAGAGCTCGTCACGCCCGCCCTGCTGCCGCAGCGACCAGTAGAGCGGCTTGATGCCGAAGCGATCGCGCACCAGCACGAGGCGCTCGTTCACGGCGTCGTAGATCGCCAGCGCGAACTCGCCGCGCAGCTGATGCACGAAGTCGAGGCCGTGGCGCTGGTACAAGTGCAGCGCGATCTCGGCGTCGGTCTTGGTGGCGAAGCGTGCCCCGGCGCAGATCAGGCGCGTGCGGTGCTGCTTGTAGTCGTAGAGCTCGCCGTTGGCGGTGAGCACCACCGAGCCGTCGGCGGAGCGCAGCGGCTGCTCGCCCGACTCGAGGTCGATGATCGCCAGGCGCGTGTGCCCGAGGCCCAGGCCGCGCGCGGCGTCGAGGTGCATGCCGCCGCCGTCGGGGCCGCGGTGCTGGAGCGCGTCCATCATCACGCGCAGGTGCGCGCGGTCGTGCTCGGAAGCGGCGCCAGGCCGCAAGAATCCGGTAATCCCACACATAGGGTCGTCCGTCAGCCGAAGAAGGGCAGTCGCTCTACGCGCTCGAGCATGCAGGCCAGGAGCGCCTGCCTTACATAGACCGCGCCGGCCGCCTGCGCAAAGTAGAGGTTGTGGCGCGAGTCGTCGAGACTCACATCGAGCTCTTCGCGGCGCGCCAGGGGGTGCATGATCACGGTCTCGGGGCGCAGCGGCGAGTCGGTGGTGATGCGAAAGCGGGAGTCGAGCTGCTTGTAGCTGTCGCCGAGCAGCGCGATCGAGTTCATGTAGATCACATCGAGCTCGGGCAGCACCTCGCTGATGTCGTTGGTGACCGTCACGGGGATGGAGGTGCGGTCGATCGCGCCGTGGAGGTCGGCCCCGAACGGATCGGCGAGCTCGGAGACCACGGTGATCTGGCGGATCGCGGGCGCGAACGCCAGCGCCATGAACACGAAGCTCTTCACCGCGCGCATGTTGCCGGGGGTGCCCACCACGCCCAGATGGATCCGCTCGGCCTCGGGGGGCGCCTCATCGGCGAGCGAGGGGCGCCACTTGAGCAGCGCGTACCAGTCGACCAGCGCCTGCGTGGGGTGCTCGCCCGAGCCGTTGCCCGCGTTGATGAGCGGTAGCTCGAGGCCGGCTTGGATCTGCTCCACCGACTCGGTCAGCGGGTGGCGCATGACCACGAGATCGCCGTAGCCGTTGAACATCTCGCCGATGTCTTGCAGCGTCTCGCCCTTGGCGACGCCCGTGACCTTGCCGTCGGGCACGCTCAGCAGCTTGCCGTCGAGGCGGGCGACCGCGCTTTCGAACGAGAGCCGCGTACGCGTGCTGGCCTCGAAGAACGCGGTGATCACCAGCTTGCCGCTGAGCGGGTGGTGCGAGGCGACGTCGGAGGTCTCCATGCGCGCGCCCAGCCGACACAGCTCGAGCACGGTGTGCCGCGGCAGGTCGTGGTGACCGACCACCGAGCGACCACCGAGCGCCTGAAGACACGCGAGCTCGAGCGGGCGACCCCGATCGTGATCGATGAGGCGCTGCGGATCGAGCCGCCGGCCGCGCGAGTTGCTGCGACGCGCGATCACCACAGCCTCCCGGCGCGGAGATCGGCGATCCAGAGGCCCGACAGTGAGATGGCCGCGGCGGCCACGAAGACGAGCCCACCGTAGACGGCGACC
Organism: Nannocystaceae bacterium; assembly: GCA_041600735.1. Taxonomy (GTDB): domain Bacteria; phylum Myxococcota_A; class Polyangia; order Nannocystales; family Nannocystaceae; genus Paraliomyxa. The sequence goes on along the minus strand of JBFIJN010000079.1, from coordinate 5,900 downwards.
TCGAGGAACCAAGGGGAAAACATCAGGCGTTCCTTCCTTTACCGAGCTGCTCGAAGGCGAACTCGGAGCGAGACGCGAGAGTGGTGACGATCACCACGAGCGCAGAGACTAGCGCGCCGGCGAGCGACGCGACGTACCAGCCCACGGTGGCGTAGACGACCAACCCGACCAGCGTACCACCGACCATGCCCGCGACGGCACCCGTCGCCGTGGCCCGTGGCCAGTACAGCCCAGCCACGATTGGCCAGATCATGCTCGCGACCATCGGGCCGGCAAAGAACAACACGGTGGCCAGGGTACCGACCTTGGGCAGGCACAACAGCCACGCCAACACCCCGGTGCCCACCACCATCGCGCCCGCCACTCGCCGCAGGCGCGCGGGGCTGGCCTTGGGCAGCACGAAGCGCTGCACGACCTCCTTGGTGAGCAGATCGCTGGTCGCGGCCAGCAGCGAGTCCACGCTCGAGGCGATCGAGGCGAACACCACGATGAACACCAGCACGGCGCCGGTCTGGCCCAGCAGCGTGCCCGCGACGATCGGCGCGACCATGTCGGGCCGCGCGATCCCGATGCCGAGCGCGGGCGCGGCCAAGCCGAGCAGGCCGGCCACCACCGGCACGGGCCACCAGAACAAGCCGGCCAGCACGAACGCCTTGCCGCCCACGCCCTCGCGCATCGCGAACGCGCGGCTCCACCACACGTTGCTGTGGAACACTTCGCCCAGGCCGAACAACAGGTTGTTGAACAGGGCCAGCAGCGCGGCCGGAAACACGATGTGCATCAGCATCGGCCGCTCGGCGACCACCGTCTCGTGGACCTTGGCCACCGAGACCTCGGACAGCACGAAGCCCGCCACCAGCACCAGGCCCACCAGCACGATCAAGCTCTGGATGAAGTCGGTGCCGATCACGGCGTACAGGCCACCGCTCACCGTGTAGATCACGCACACCGCGAGCACCACCGTCATGCCCATGCGGTAGTCGATGCCGGTGAGCGCCTCGATGAGCAGCCCGCCCGCCATGCCCATGCTCACCAGCCAGGTGAGCGCGTAGAACAGCGAGAGCACCAAGAACACGGCCCACGCGGCCTTGCCGTAGCGCAGCTCCACGAACTCGGCGCTGGTGTAGCCCTGCGGCATCAGCCGACGAATCCGCGTAGCCAGCGGGGCGAACAGCAGCAGGCCCAGCGAGGCGGTGGAGTAGGCCAGCATGCCCCACACGCCGAGCTCGAGCGCGAGCTGGGGCGCGAGCATGGTGGTGTTGGAGGTGACCCACGTGGCCATCGCGGTGGCCGAGCCGAGCGCCAGGCCCACGTTGCGACCCGCGACCATGAAGCCATCGAGCGAGCGCGCGCGACGGCCCCAGTGCAGGCCGAGCGCGATCCATAGCACCGAGAAGCCGCCGAGCAGCAGCCACCCGAGCTCGGGGCCGAGCAGCAAGCCCGCGCGATCGCTCATCGGGCCCTCCGCCACTCTCGCAGCACGATCACCGCCGTACCCACGAAGGTGAGCAGGCCGAGCCCCATGAGCGTGTAGACCATGGGCAGCGGGTGGTGCCGCACGTGGATCGACTTGGCGCTGGACCACGGCGACCAGGCCTCGCCCACGCGGGCACGCACGCGCACGGCGTAGTTGCCCTCGAGCAGGCCCGAGAGGTGGGCCGAGGGCATGCGACCGCGGTAGACCACGCGCTCGCGGGCTCCGTGCGACGTCACCTCGTGCAGCTCGACCTCGTAGTCGCCCAGCGGACCCGGCCACGACAGCTGGATCGACCCATCATGCGATGTATGCAGTGCCATGTCGTCGAAGGCGGGCCCGGGCTCGGCGGCGGTGGTCGAAGCGGGCCAGGCGCCCACGAGCCCCACGACCGCCACGATCGCAATCATGGCAAGTGCATGGAATTTCCCTCGCCGAGCCCGCGGTCGCACGCCAGCGGGCGAATCGACCGGGGCGGCGTTCGCCGCGAGCACCATGACGTGAAGGAGGTTGTCAGATCGTCGCGCGAGTTGCAACCGACCGCTAGCGACGATCCCTCGCGAGCTGCTCGATCTCCGCAACCGCAGTCTTGGTACGCATGACGCGAGCGTAGCGATCGCGAAGTGTTCTCACGGTGGCGGCCTGTAGCTCGGGCGTGACCGTGGTACAGGCGTCTTGCACCAATGTCATGTGGAAGCCCAAGTCGCTGCCATCGCGCACGGCCGTGCTCACACACTCGTTGGTATACACACCTGTCACGTAGAGTGCCCGAATTCCGAGATTGCGGAGCACGTACTCGATATTGGTGGAGGTGAACACCCCGCTGGCGGTCTTGCCGATCACGATCTCACCGTCCACCGGCGCGACCTCGGGCAAGAATTCGGCGTCCTTCGACCCCGGAGCCGCGTGCAAGCCGAGCCGCTTGTGCCCAGAGCTGCGGTCGCGGCCATCGGGGGTGAGCGACACGATGCGCGTGTGGATCACCTCGAGTCGATTGCGGCGAAATGCATCCTGCAGGCGGCGGATGTTGGGCAGCACGGTCTCGCGCAGCGTGTCGAAGTAGTAGGCCTGCGCGGGCTCGGGCACGCCCCGATTCGCGGCAAACACCCCATGGCCGGGCGCCGCGTCGAGATACTGCACATCGATGACCAACAGTGCGGTGGCGTGAGCCTCGAGGCGCTCGAGCACCTGCGGGCTCTCGGTGATCGAGCGGCGGTATGCATCGCGGAGGGGATCGAGCTCTTCGGTCATGGCGTAGTCGGCGTAGCAGCGGGGGCGGGGTTGGCGTTGGCGTTGGTCGCGAGTCGCAGCAGCGTGCGAAACAGACAGTTGGCCCCGATCTCGATGCTCTCCCACGAGGTCCACTCGGCGGGCGAGTGGCTGCGACCGTCCTTGCTGGGCACGAAGATCATCCCCGAGGGCGCGAGGTAGGCCATGCACTGGGTATCGTGGGCGGCCCCGCTGGGCAGCCGCTGGCTCGGCACGTCGAGCGAGCGCGCGGAGTCCTCGATCGCCGCGAGCACCTTGGGGTCGCAGACCACGGGATCGATCTCGCTGAGCACCTCGAAGTCGAACATCAGGCCGCGGCGGCGGGCGATGGCCGAGAGCGCGCGGCGAAAGCCGAGCGCCAGCTCGGAGAGCACGTCGGGATCGATGTCGCGGGCCTCGAGCGAGAACTCGACCCGCGAGGGCACCACGTTGGCCGCGCCCGGGTGGAGCGCGACGCGACCGATGGTGGCCACGCTCGCCCCGCCGCCGTGCTCCTCGAGCAGGCGATCGATCTCGCCGGCCAGCTCCGCCACACCCTGGAACGCGTCGTTGCGCATGTTCATGGGAGTGGTCCCCGCGTGGTTGGCCACGCCGCGCAGCTGGGCGTTCCACTTGAACAGCCCGACGATGCCTTCGACGACGCCGAGGTGGACCCCCGCGCGGTCGAGCACGGGGCCTTGCTCGATGTGGAGCTCGACGAAGGCGTGAACGGTGCGCGGACTGCGGGCGGCCCGCAGTGCGTGCATGGCATCGAAGCCGAGCGCCTGCATGGCATCGACGAGCGAGACGCCGTCGAGATCGTGCGCGCCGACGATGGCCTCCGGCGTGAGGTGGCCCGCCATCGCTTGCGACCCGAACATGCCACCGAAGCGGCCCTCCTCGTCGGTGAACGCGACGACCTCGAGCGAGTGCTCGAGCTCCACGCCCAGCTCGCGGATCCGTCGCAGCGCCTCGAGCCCCGCGACCACCCCGAGCGCCCCGTCGAGCGTTCCGCCCCCCGGCACGCTATCCAGGTGAGACCCCGTGATCACGGTGGGGCGCCCCGGCGGCCCGGCCAGCCGCCCGATGACGTTGAGCGCCCCGTCGATCTCGAGCGAGAGCCCAGCGGCTTGGATGCGTTCCTCTAGCCAGTGCTGGGCCTCCATGAAGGCGGGGCTGAAGGCAGGGCGCGTGATTCCGTGGTCGGTGCAGCGCCCGATGCAAGCCAGCGCCTCGAGGTCTTGCTGCAAGCGCGGAAAATTGATCGTCGGCTCGGACACTGGCCCATGCATACCACACGCGATCGACGCGATTGACGCAGCGGCCGCGACCCGAGCGGTCCAAGCCGCCGTGATCGATGGTCGACGGTCATCGAGTCCCGTATGCTCGGGATCCCGGTGTCGAGCGCCTCTCTTCCCCCCGTTAGCTACTCCGTCACCCTCCGCGTCCCTGCGTGGGGTGAGCAACCAGCCACGACCCACGACGAGGAGCGCTGGCACGTGCGCGAGCTCGAGCTCGACGAGGCGCTCGATCGGCCGTACGCGCTCGAGCTGACGCTGGTGACCGAAGAGCTCGAGCTCGACCTCGACCCGCTGGTCGGCGCCGAGCTCACGCTCACCTGTCAGCGCGACGACCACGAGCGCCTCGTGCACGGCGTGGTCTGGCGCGCATGGTACCTCGGCACGTTCAACGATCGCCTGCACGTGCGGCTCTCGGTGGGCCCCGCGCTCGATCGCCTGGGCCTGGGCCGGCGCAGCCGCGTGTTCCAGGGCAAGACGGTGGTCCAGATCGTCGAGGCCGTGGTCGCCGAGGCCTTCGAGCCGCTGGGGCGCACGCTCGACACCTCGCGGCTGCTGCGGAGCTACGACGAGCGCGACTACTGCGTACAATTTCGCGAGAGCGACCTCGACTTCGTCGCGCGCATCCTGGCCGAGGAGGGCATCGGCTGGATGTTCGAGCACGGTGAGTCGGCCGAGGCGATGGTGCTGTTCGACGACCCGCGCGCGTTCAAGGCAATGGGCGGCGATGCCCACGAGGACGGCGGGCCCAGCTCGTCGATCGTGGCCGTCTCGACCTCGGCGTCCGACCGCATCGGCAGCGAGACGATCGTGCGCTTCGAGTGGCGACGCCAAGCGCGCCCGCGCCAGGTGGAGGTCTCGGCGTGGGACTGGAAGGTCTGGGATCCCGAGCGCACCCACAGCAAGGCCGGGCAGGACGACGAGGAGCCGTGGGCGTTCGGCGAGCGCTATGCCCACATGCGCCGCCGCATGACGGAGGAGAACGGCGAGGGCCCGCACCTCGATCACACGCAGCGCGCCGCCAGCGACGCGCACGAGGGCTTCGCCGCGCGCTCGCAGGCCGCGGTCGGGAGCGGCGGCGTGCTGGCGTTTGCTCCCGGCGCCACGTTCGAGCTCGAGGGTCACCCGCACCAGGCGCTCGACCGCGGCTACGCGCTCACCCGCGTGGTGCACCGCGCCGACTGCCCCGAGGCCGACATCGACGACAGCGGAGCGCTCGCCGGGCCCAACTACGACAACCACTTCGAGTGCATCCAGCAGGGCGTCCCCTGGCACCCGCGTGCGCTCGGCAAGCCGCGCGTGCAGGGCCACCTGCTCGCCACCGTGGTCGGCCCCCCCGGCGAGGAGATCCACACCGACGAGCACGGCCGCATCAAGGTGTGGATCCACTGGGATCGCGAGCAAGAGCCCGGCGACGCCGATTCCTCGTGCTGGCTGCGCGTGGCCCAGCCGTGGGCCGGGCCCGGCTGGGGCGCGATGTTCATCCCCCGCGTCGGCATGGAGGTACTGGTGAGCTTCGCCGATGGCGACCCCGACCAGCCGCTGTGCATGGGAAGCGTCTACAACGGCAAGAACCGCCCGCCCTACCCGCTGCCGCAGGAGCGCACCAAGAGCACGCTGAAGTCACGCAGCACCCCCAATGGCACCGGCTTCAACGAGCTGCGCTTCGAAGACGCGACCGGCAACGAAGAGGTGTTCCTGCACGCGCAGCGCGACTTCAACGAGGTCGTGGGGCGCAATCACTCGCGCCGCGTGGGTGCGCAAGAGTCGATCACCGTGGGCCACGATCGCAGCCTCGCGGTCTCGGGCTCGCAGAAGGTCACGATCGAGGGCACCCACACGGTCACCGTGAAGGGCGTCTCCCCGAAGGGCGTGCCGCT
>JBFIJN010000078.1:0-22398 GCA_041600735.1 Nannocystaceae bacterium | reverse complement strand
GTCCGGGGGCACCCCCGAGTCACGCCCGCGCGGGCAGCGAAGCGAACCCGATGCGCCCGTGCTCCGCCTGCAGGCGCACGATCAGCTCCGCCTGCCCCTCGGCGTGATAGCTGCTGCGCACCAGCGGCCCGCTCTCGACGTGCCGAACCCCGCGCTCGAGCGCATAGGTCTTGAGCTCCGCGAACTCCGCGGGATCGACATACCGCTCGACCGCGAGGTGCTTCTTGCTCGGCTGCAAGTACTGCCCGAGCGTGAGGATCGTGAGCCCGAGCTCACCGAGCGCATCGATCACCTCGCGCACCTCCGCCGGCTCCTCGCCCAGGCCCAACATCAAGCCGGTCTTGGTCAGCGCGCCGCGGTGCCGCGCGTGCTCGAGCACGGCGTAGCTGCGATCGTAGCGGGCCTGCACGCGTACCTGCTTGGACAGGCGGGGCACGGTCTCGAGGTTGTGGGCGAACACGTCGGGCTGGGCGTCGAGCACGGTGTCCACGTCGCGCAGCTCGCCCTTGAAGTCGGGCACGAGCACCTCGATGGTCATCTCGGGTGCGAGCTCGTGGCACGCGGCGAGCGTGCGCGCCCAGATCCCCGCGCCGCCATCGCGAAGGTCATCGCGATCGACCGAGGTGATCACCGTGTGGCGCAGCTCGAGCTCGGCGAGGATCGCTGCCACGCGCTGGGGCTCGCCCTCGTCGACGGGCAGCGGCCTCCCGGTGGCGACGTCGCAGAAGCGACACGAGCGCGTGCAGATGTTGCCCAGGATCATGATCGTGAGCGCACGGTTGTTCCAGCACTCGCCGATGTTGGGGCAGCTCGCGCTCTGGCACACGGTGTGGAGATCGAGCTGCTTCACCCGCCGTCGCAGGTCTTGGTAGGCCTCGCCGGCGGGCATCGGCACGGTGAGCCAGCGCGGGTGACGACGGCGCGGGGCCGGCTCGACGGCGGCCTCGGTCGCGGGGGCAGGCGCCTGGACGACGGGCAGGTGACGGTTCACGCCCTCGTGATTAGCATGAGCCTCCACGCGACGCCGTGCTTCGCGACGCTCGGGCCCGCGGGTTGCTCGCGGGTCGCTCGCGGGTCGCTAGAGGTGCAGCCCCGCGCGCACGCGCTCGTCGCCCTGCACGCGCTCGAGCGCCTCGAGCAAGTCCTCGTCGCCCGCCGCGGGCATGCGCACGTCGAGCGAGATGTAGAGGTCCCCCGAGTCGCGCCCGGGGACCTGCACGCCCTTGCCCTTGAGCCGCAGCTTGAGGCCGTTCTGCGCGCCCGCGGGCAGCTTGAGGGTAACGGGGCCCCAGGGCGTGGGCACGCCCTCGACGGCGCCCCCGCGGTAGGCCTCGAGCACGGTGACGGGCAGGCGCAGGTGCAGATCGGCGCCCTCGCGCCGCAGGTGGTCGTGCGGCTTGACGCGCACCGTGAGGATCACGTCACCCGCGGGCTGGCCGGGGCCGCCCTGGCCGCGCAGGCGCAGCTTGCCGCCGTCGGGCATGCCTTGCGGGACCTTCACGTCGAGCGTGCGGCCCTGACCGCCCATGTCCACGCGCAGCGGCACCGAGACTCCGTGCAGCGCGTCCATCAGCGAGACCGCGATCTCGCCGGTCACGTCGGCCCCGCGCCGCGCCACGGGGCGTCGCACGCCGCCGGGACCACCGCCGCCGCGGAACAGCGCCGAGAGCAGGTCTTCGAAGCTGGTGGCTCGCGCCTCGCCAAAATCGTGGAAGACCTCTTCGCCGCCCGAGAACCCGGGGAAGCCGCCCTGGCGCGAGCGATAGGCCCGCGCCCGCTCGGCATCGAAGCCCTGCGTGAGGCTGATGTCGCCGAACTCGTCGTAGAGCTTGCGCTTGTCGGCGTCGCCGAGGACCTCGTAGGCGGTCGAGACGTCCTTGAAGCGCTCTTCGGCCTTGTCATCGCCCGGGTTGCGATCGGGGTGATACTGGCGCGTCAGCTTGCGATACGCCTTCTTGATCTCGTCGGGCGAGGCGGACCGGCTGACGCCGAGGTGCTGGTAGAGGTCCTTCACGGTGCGCTGGGCATGGTAAGCCGGCGCGAGGCTCGCGCAAGCTCGCGTTCGCCGCAACCTTCCCCGACGTCGCCTTTTGTGGCACTTGGAAGGCGCCGATGCCCATGAACGCGCACACGCCGATCCCCGAGATGCCGGACGACCCGGTCGCCCTGCGCGAGCACCCGTACGCCGAGCTGCTCCCCACCGTGCAGAAGCCGGGGCGCTACCTCGGGGGCGAGGAGCAGCAGATCGTCAAGGACCACGCCGGCTTGCGCTGCCGCTTCGTGCTGGCGTTCCCCGATCTCTACGAGGTGGGCATGAGCCACCTGGGCACGCGGATCATCTACGACCTGGTCAATCGCCAGGACGACCTCGTGTGCGAGCGGGCGTTCAGCCCGTGGGGCGACCTCGAGGCGGGCCTGCGCGCGCATGATCTGCCGCTGGTGAGCCTCGAGACCTATACGCCGCTGCACGAGTTCGACGTGGTCGGCGTGAGCTTGCAGTACGAGCTCTGCTACACCAACGTGCTGCTCAACCTCGATCTCGGGCGCATCCCGCTGCGCGCCGCGGACCGCGGCGAGGCCGATCCGATCGTGATCGCGGGCGGGCCCACGGCCACGCATCCCGAGCCGCTCACGCCGTTCGTCGATGTGATCCTGGTGGGCGAGGCCGAGGAGATCCTGCCCACGCTGCTGCGCACGATCGGCGATCTGCGTCGCGGTGGGGCGAGCCGCGCCGAGCAGCTCGCCGCCTGCGCCAAGCTGCCCGGCATCTACGTCCCTTCGTACTACGTGGTGCAGCTCGACCCGCGCACGGGCCTGCAGGTGGTGGTCGGTCGCACGCCCGAGGGGCTGGCCGCCGGCGCGCCCGCCCGCGTCGAGCGGGTCTACGTGCGCAACCTCGACGACTTCCCGTTCCCGCAGCGCTTCCCCGTGCCCTACGCCGAGGCGATCTTCGACCGTGCCTCGGTCGAGATCACCCGGGGGTGCACCGAGGGCTGCCGCTTCTGCCAGGCCGGCATCATCTACCGACCGGTGCGCGAGCGCAGCCCCGAGGCGATCGTCGAGGCCGTGCTCGGCGGGGTGGATGCGGCGGGCTTCGCCGAGACCAGCCTCACCGCGCTCTCGACCGCCGACGTCTCGTGCATCGACCCGCTCATCAAGACGCTGGTGCCCGAGCTCGTCAAGCGCAAGGCCAAGCTCGGCGTGTCGAGCCTGCGCGCCTATGGGCTCACCGGTGAGCTGCTCGACGAGGTCAAGCGCGTCGGCATCAACGGCCTCACGTTCGCGCCCGAGGCCGGCACCCAGCGCATGCGCGACGTGATCAACAAGAACGTCAGCGAGCAAGACATCCTCGACTCGGCGCGCCGCATGTTCGAGCGCGGCTACGACCGCATCAAGATGTACTTCATCATGGGGCTGCCCACCGAGACCGAGGCCGACGTGGCCGGGATCGTGCAGACCGGCGAGCGCGTGCGCGACGTGGCGCGCACGCTGGGCATGCAGCGCCTGCCGCAGGTCACGGTGAGCGTCTCGCAGCACGTGCCCAAGCCCCACACGCCGTTCCAGTGGGCCGCGATGGACGGCATGGAGGACCTGCACACCAAGGTGCAGCTGCTGCGCGAGCTGGCGCGGCGCGGTCGCATCGGGCTCAAGACCCACGAGGTGCGCGAGAGCTGGCTCGAGTGCCTGTTCTCGCGCGGCGATCGCCGGCTGGGCAACGCGCTCGAGCACGCCTATCGTGCGGGCGCGCGCTTCGAGGGCTGGCGCGAGTGCTTCTCGTTCGAGCGCTGGCTCGACGCGCTCGCGGCCGCCAACATCGATCCCACCGTGTACACGCGCACGCTGCCCGTCGATGCGCGGCTGCCCTGGGACCACGTCGACGTGGGCCTCGACGAGGGGTTCTTGGCCGACGAGTGGCGCAAGGCCGTGGCCGGTCGCGTGAGCCCGCCGTGCGGCAAGGCGGTGGGCGATCAGGTGCATCATCGCGAGCTCGACGCGGCCGAGGCGGATCGCCGTCGGCTGGTCTGCTACGACTGCGGCATCGCCTGCGACATGACGCAGATGCGCGATGAGCGCATTGAGGCCCTGCGCACGCTCTCGCGCCTGCGCGACCGCGAGCCCACCGTCGATCTCCCGCCCGGGGGCGCGCCCGCAGCCGAGGCCGTGTTCGTGCCGCTCTCGCGCCTGAGCGGCCGACTCCCGCCCAGCCGCCTCGCCGAGGACTCTGCGTTCAAGGCCAGCGCCGAGGCCCCGCACTCGCGGCTGCGCCTGGTGTTCGGCAAGCACGGCACCATGCGCTACCTCGGCCACCGCGATCTGCTGCGCCTGCTGCCGCGCATGTTCAGGCGCGCCGGCATCGAGCAGTCGTTCACGCGCGGCTATGTCCCGATCCCGCGGCTCAGCTTCGGCCCCGCGCTCGCGCTCGGGGTAGGGGCCAAGGCCGAGGTCGTCGACATCGATGTGATCCTGCCGCGCTCGGCCGAGGATCTCGCGGGCATGCTGACCACCGAGGAGCGCGAGGGGATCGCGGCCGAGGTGCTCGAGCGCCTGCGCGCCACCGCCCCGCCCGGGCTGTGGCTGCGCTCGGCCCGGCTCGTGGCCCCCGACGAGCTGCGCCTGGGTCAGCTGGTGGCCGCGGCCGACTATGCGGTCGCGCTCTCGCCCGAGCAGGCCGAGCGCCTCGCGCAGGGCGGGCTGCAGGAGCGGCTCGACACGCCGTCCATCATCATCGAGCGTGCCCGGCAGAAGAAGTCGCGTCGCAGCCGGCAGCCCGGCTCGCGCCAGACGACCAAGACCGCGATCGACATCAAGGACTCGCTGTTGCACGCCGAGGTCGAGGACACCACGCTGCGCTTTCGCCTGCGCGTGGACGCCGAGGGCGGCGCCCGTCCGCGCGAGGTGGTGCAGGGGCTGCTCGGCGAGCGGCTGCCCGATCACCTGACCACGCGCGAGCGGATCCTGGTGCGCAAGGACGGCGAGCTCATCGGCATCGACCAGGTCGGCGCGTGCCCGCGCCCGCCCGCCAAGCCGCGCACCGTGGCGCCCGCGAGCGAAGCGCTCGAGATCACGCCGGAGGCGGGAGCTTGAGCAAGAACCCGTGGGGCTCCCCAGGGGGCTCGGTGAGCTCGAAGCCGCTGATGTAGATGGCGCCGTCCGGCGCGATCGCAAGGTCCTGCGGAGCCACCAAGTCGAGCGCCAGCGGAGGGCGCACCAGCTCGCGGAGCTGGACCCCCGCCGCGTCGAACTGCGTCACCGACAGCTGGTGGCCGAAGTCGACGGTGCCGACGGTGGCCAAGCCGTTGCGGTGGGTCACGATGATCCCGCCCGCGGACGGCGGAGACGGGATCACGAAATCGAGCGCGAGGGTCCCCTCCACCCCGTGGACGCGAGTCGCTTGCAACTCCTCGCTGTACTCGCTGTACACCAGCGGATCGTCGTTGGCGAAGCGAGTCGGCCGGGGCAACACCTCGTTCCACGCCGGGACCCCCTCGGGAGTGAAGCCACGCAACAGTCGAGTGCCCGGCATGGAGCCTTCTTCCATCGAGCGGATCTCGCCCGCGGGCATGACCGCGACTTGGTCTGCGCGGCCATCGAAGCCCGTCCACGACCACTGCGGCTCGAGCTCGAGGTCGACCCACCACAGCTCCGAGCCCGGGGTGCCCTCCTCGATCCCATAGTTGTTCACGAGATACGCCATGCCGTCGCTGGAGACGGCCAGCGCTTGAACATGCGCGTTGCTCTGCGCATCACCGGGCAGGGGATGGACGTGGGTGGCCTCGACCGCCCCCGCGGAGGACAACCGCCACACGGCGGCCCGTAGCCCCCCGTCATCGACGCTACCGCCCACCACGAGAGCACCGTCGGGGAGGGTGGCGAGGCGTCCGATCGAGTGACTGCCGATGTCGACCTGCCACAGCTCGGTACCATCTGCGGCGTAGCGCGTGACTCGCTGCTCGTACTGCTCTTGTCGGTGCTCGATCGCGGTCACGCCCCCGTCCGCCATGGTGGCGATCGAGACGACCCAGGTCTCGGCCGGGAGCATGAACGACCACTCCGAGCCATCCGGATCGAGTCCCTCGCCGGAGTCGGACTCGGCACCCGTGCCTGCGGCGGTATCCGAGTCGCCGCCCGTGAGGTCGTCCCCTAGCTTGGTGGGCAGGGGAGTGCAGGCGAGCAGGCCTGAGAGCAAGAGCGGGATGGTCTGCGCCACACAGAGCGAGCGGTGATCGGTGGTCATACCTGAGTGAGTCTCCGGCACCGCTCGAATTGATCAGCTCGATCCGTTTGATCTGCTCGACGAGACGAGAGGCCCCCAGCGTAGCTCCACCACCAGGCTACCGCGCAGCGCGAGTGGCGGGCTGCGGTAGAGCGTAGACTGGCCGTCTAGGGCAAAGGCGGGGCGGCGCAGCGCGGCGTCGGCTTGCAGATCAGCCCCCACCGCGAGCCGTGGGATCGGTGCCCAGCGCAGCCCAGGGACGACCGAGAGCGCCACCCATGCCTCGGTACCCGGGCGAGGGTTGGGGATGCCGAAGGCCACGGCCGGAAGCGCTGCCGCGGTGACGCCCGCGAGCAGGTGGAGCTCGAGCGGGCCGAGGTCGAAGCGCGGACCCACGCGCAGCCCTGCTCCCCAGGCCGCCACCGAGGCCCCAGCAAGGGAGGGCGGGGGAGCGAGCGCGTCCTGCGAGAGCACGTGGAAGACCTCGAGGTCGGCCCGCACGCGAGCGGTGAGCACTCCGACGCCCACTCCGATCGCGCCGTCGAGGGCGGGGACGATGCCGCGGCCGATCGAGCCGGAGACGCGCGCGAGGCCCCCCAGTCCTGGTGGCTGCGCCCGCGTCGGCTCGACGAGGGGCTCGGCATCGATCACGATCGCATCGTCGGGCTCGACTCGCGGCGCAACCACGGCGGGCGGGGCAGGGGGCAGCTCCAGCGGACCGAGCTCGGGCGCGAGCTCCAAGCGGCGCGTGACGTCCAGCGGATCGATCGCGACCGCGATCATCAGCGCCGCCACGTTGCCGAGCACCTCGCAGTCCTGCGCGCGCGCGGTCTTGCGGCTCGTGCCCGACGCGCTGCGGATCTCGATGTCGAGCTCGAACCCGGCCGCGAGCGCGACGATGGCTCCACGGATCGCGATCGGTCGCGCCGAGTCCTCGGGCTCACGCTCGCCGCCCCACGTGCGCGCCTGGTCGAGCACGCGCGCCTGCGCCGGGCAGCCCTCCGGCGCGCTCCACTCGAAGGTCGGTCCCAGCGCAGCCGCGAGGGCGAGGCCGAGCATGGCGTGGAGCGGCATGAGCTCGCGAGCTTCGGCGCGCTACGAGAGCGGGTGCTCGAACTGCGGGGGCTTGCCGCGCAGCATCGCCTGCACGCCCACCTTGGCCGCCCCCATCGCGAGGCTCTGGGCCGCGCGCTCGGCCTCGATCGCGCGTCCCTCGGCCACGCTCGCCCCGTTGGCGGCGATGATCGTGCTGACCAGCAGCGCTCGCAGCTCGGCGTCGAGCACCACGCCGGCCTCGTTGGTGATGGCCACGTCGGTGCTCACCTCGATCGCGGCCGGGCCCTCGCGGAACGCGGGCATCGCCACCTCGCCGCTGGCGAGCGCCGCCGCGAGCTTCATGCTGGCGGCGGGTAGCTCGGGGATCGGCACGACCTGCGAGACGAAGCCCCAGCCCGCCGCCTCGTCGACGTCGACGCCGTGCCCGGTGAGCAGGATCTCGTTGATGCGCGGCCACGCGCTCGCATCGCTGGCGCGGTGTACGTGATGGCAGCCGCCCAAGCCCGGGATCACGCCCACGGTAGTCTCGGGGAAGGCGAGGCGCGTGCGCTTGCCGGCGATGCGCGCATGGCAGGCGGCGGCGAGCTCGAGCCCTCCCCCGAGCACGCGGCCCACGAGCGCGGCCACGGTGGGCTTGCCCGCGCGCAGCTTGTCGGTGGTCTTGCGCCAGCGCTGGATCAAGGCCAGCGCCGCATCGTGCTTGCCGAGCACCGGGACGAACGCTCCGAGGTCGGCCCCGTGCCCGAACTCGCGGCTGTAGGTGCCGTCGGGCGCGATCACGATCGCCTTCACCGCGGGGTCGCTCGCGAGTCGCTCGTACGCGCGATCGAGCTGCGCGATGAAGGCATGACTGATGGTGCTGCGCTTGAGCGACAGCAGCCCCACGTCACCGTGCACCGCGGTGCCCACGTAGACCTCGTGCCAGGGGGCGGCCTCCTCGGAGAACACGGCGAGCGGCGCGACCGCCTCGGCGTGGGTGATGCCTTGCGTCTCGCAGAACGACTCGACCAGCCGTCGCGCCTCGCCCAGGCCCAGCTCTTCGACCAGCGCGGGCATGCCGGTGCGGAACGCCAGCGCGTTCTCGCACAGGAAGTTGAGCGCATCGACGGGCGCCACCTCGTTGGCGACCATCCCGGCGGTGAGGGCAAGCAGCATGCCGAGCATGCGCTCGCGCACCGCGGTGAAGTGCTCGGGCGGGCAGCTCTGGCCGCGCTCGTAGGGCCACTTGGCGTGGGGATCGGCGATGTACGGACGCCACGCCTCGGGGATCGCATAGAGCGTGGAGTCGACCTCGCTCGCCATCAGCTCCATGCAGTGCGCCGACAGGTAGTTCGCGCCCGGGATCAAGTTGTGCACGAAGAACGGCGAGGTGCCCAAGGTCTTCTTGCACACGTCGTCGATCTGCGCGGGCGTGAGGCCGAGGTCGGCGTGGATCCGCACCGCCTCGAGCATCATCCCGCAGAAGATCCGATCGGCCGCGAACGCGGGCACGTCCTTGACCGGGATCAGGTTCATGCCGAACCCGGCCAAGAAGCGGCGCACCGCCTTGAGCTCGTCCTTGCCCGTGACCGCGCCAGTGGTCGGCACCTCCCACAGCTTGTTGGTGAGGTGGGGGAAGAACGGGTGCATCACGCCGCAGCGCTCGGCCCCGGGCAGCCCCGCGAACAGCATGGTGGAGGGGAAGCCGCTGGTGGCCGAGAAGATGAAGGCCTCGGGATCGCGCGCCCGCACCTGGCGATAGAACGCGTGCTTGAGCTCGAGCCGCTCGGGGATCGCCTCGAACACGAAGCCCACGCGGAGCTCCGCGGGCAGGTCGTCGATGCCGCCTTGCACCACGCGGACGTTGGCGAGGATCGCATCGACCTCGGCCGCGGCGAAGCGCTTGCCGAACGCCTCGCGCAGGCGAGCCGGGGCCTCGTGCACGGCGGGCGAGAGATCGAGCGCGACCACGGGCACGCCCGGCTCGACCATGAGGCGCGCGAACTGACCGAGCTTGCCGAACCCCACGTTGCCGCAGGCCCCGGCCACCACGAGCGCGCGCACCGGCGCATCGGGGGAGGGCTGGAACAAGGGGCGAAGCGTGGGATCGTCGAGGGACGGCATGGGCGCGAGGATACGAGCACGCGCGCGGGTTGATGGGCAGGGGCCCGATTGAGGTTCCCCACGCCCTGCTCACCGGGCGGCCGGTGGCATTGAGGGCGCCGCGTGACCTGGCGTAGAGTCGCAGGCCCATGAACACCACCAAGATGCTCGCCCTCGCCACCCTGACGGCGCTCGGCCTGCTCGCCGCGAGCGCCTGCGACGACGCCAAGAAGGATGTGAAGGCCGACGCGAAGGCCGACGCGAAGGCCGAGGCCAAGGCCGACGCGAAGGCGGCCGACGTGAAGGCCGCGGACAGCAAGGCGGGCGACGTCGAGGGCGAGGCGCCCAAGCCGGTGGCCGAGCCCGCGGGCGAGGTGACCAAGATCGGCGTGCCCGAGTGCGACGACTACATCGCCGCCATGAGCAAGTGCTTCGCCTCCGATGGCGTGCCGGCCAAGGATCGCGATCAGGTGAAGATGGGCTTCGACATGTCCGTGTCTGGCTGGGCCGACGCGATGAAGGCCAACCCCGACACCGGCACCGCGCTCGCCGGCCCGTGCAAGGCCGCGCTCGACATGGCGAAGGTCTCGTACCCGAGCTGCTTCGGCGAGTAGCCGCCGCTCCGCGAGGAGCTTCGCGAGGGACGGCCGCTCCGCGAAGGGCCGCCGATTGCAGCCGCGGCGCCAGCCCTGCGCGAGCCGGATCCCCCGGCACCGCGAGGCCGATCGGATGAGATCGGCCCCGCGCACGCCCCCGGTTGCGCGGCCGACCGCGAGATGCGGCTGGCCGCGGGTGGCGAGATCGGCCCCCGCTCCGCCCGAATCCGCTGCGCCTGCGCGCGCCGAGCCCCAGCCGGCGGGCCGCGGCGCGCCCGTCCCAATGATTTGAAATCATTGTTCATTCTCGATCGCAGGGAAGAATCGGGCCTAGCGGGGCGGGCTGCGGTCGTCCCGAAGGCGCCGCGCGATCGAGTTTTTTGGAATCCGCCGCCGCAGGAGATGTTATGCCCGGCCCGTGCGAGCGTCGCCAAGGATCGCTATCCTGCCGGCTCTCCCGCATTCGGACGCAGGGGGGCGCTGCTCCCCCGGGACAAACACCACCGGAGATGATCACGATGAAGTTCACCAAAGCTGCCCTCGTTGCTTCCTTGACCGCGCTCACCTTCGCGGCTCCCGCCTGTGACAAGAAGGAGGAGCCCAAGAAGGAAGACGCCAAGAAGGACGAGAAGAAGGACGAGAAGAAGGAAGAGGCCAAGTAGCCTCGAGCTTCGACTCGTTCTTGTGAAGCGGGCGCTCCCATCGGGGGCGCCCGTTTCGCTTTTCGAACCATCGATATTTCGCCGTCGACGTTCGTGCGCGTGCTGCTAGGGTCGCGCCGCTCATGCGCCACGACGACCGTGCTCCCCACCAACTTCGCCCCTGCACCATCGAGCCCGGCTTCATCACGCGAGCGCTCGGCTCGGCGTTGATCGAGACCGGAGGCACGCGGGTGATCTGCACCGCGAGCCTCGAGGAGCGTGCGCCTCCGTGGCTGCGCGGCGGCGGCTGGGTGACCGCGGAGTACGTGATGCTGCCGGGCGCCACCACGCCGCGCGGGCGTCGGGATCCCGGCGGGCGCGGCAAGGAGATCCAGCGCCTGATCGGCCGTTCGCTGCGGGCTGCCGTCGCGCTGCCCAAGCTCGTGGGCCCCGAGGGCGAGCCGCTCTCGATCGTGTGCGACTGCGACGTGATCGAGGCCGACGGCGGCACGCGAACCGCCTCGATCACCGGGGCCTATGTCGCGCTCCGCATCGCGCTCACGCGGCTGCAGGCCGAGGGCAGGCTGGCCGAGGATCCCGTGCGCGCGGCCGTGGCCGCGGTGAGCGTGGGGCTGCTGCGCGGCGCCGAGGGTGGCGAGCCGCTCGCGGTGGTGGATCTCGACTATCCCGAGGACAGCACCGCGGTCGTGGATCTCAACGTCGTCTCGCTCGCCTCGGGCGGCTTGGTCGAGGTGCAGGGCACGGGTGAGGACGGCAGCTTCACGCGGGCGCAGCTGAACGCGATGCTCGATCTGGCCGAGGGTGGGATCACGAGCTTGTACGCCAAGCAACGCGAGGCGATCGATCGTGCTTGATCGGAGCTGGCGTCCGCGGCGGATCGTGGTGGCCAGCGGCAACGCGCACAAGGTCGCCGAGCTCGAGCGCATGCTTCGCGGCTGCGTGCCGGGGCTCGAGGTCGTGGGCCTGCGGGGGCTGGGGGAGGCGCCGGAGATCGACGAGACCGCCGACGACTTCGCCGGCAACGCGCGGCTCAAGGCCGAGGGCATCGCCGCGTGGCTGCGAGGGAAGGGCGAGGCGGGCGACACGGTGGTGCTCGCCGACGACTCGGGCGTGTGCGTCGACGCGCTCGACGGCGGTCCCGGGGTGCGCAGCGCGAGGTTCGCCGGCGAGCGCGCGAGCGACGAGGACAATAACGCCAAGCTGGTCGCGGAGCTGCGGGCGCGAGGCCGCGACACTAGCCCCGGGCACTACCGCTGCGTGCTCGCGCTGACCCGCGTCGACGGCCAGCCCTGGCCCGACCTCGACGCGCGCTCGCGGGAGTTCGAGGGGCGCTGGGACGTCGAGCTGCGGGTCCAGCGACGCGGCACCGGCGGCTTTGGCTACGACCCCCACGCCTGGCTGCCCGGGGCCCGCACCGTGGCCGAGCTCGCGCCCGACGAGAAGGCCGCCTGCTCCCACCGCGGCCAGGCCATGCGCGCGTTGCTGGCCTGGCTGTCTGGGCCTGGCTCTTCGGGCCCTCGGGACCGCAAGAGGTAGACCGCGGGCCGGGCCTCGGCTAGAGTCGGCCCGCGATTTTCTTCGGGGCGTGGCGCAGTCTGGTAGCGCGCCTGCTTTGGGAGCAGGAAGCCGGAGGTTCGAATCCTCTCGCCCCGACCACTCGCACCGCTCGCCTCCTCGCGAGCCCCTTCGCTCCCTCGCGAGCCTCTTGCGCCCATAGCTCAGCTGGATAGAGCGCCGGCCTTCTAAGCCGGATGCCGGAGGTTCGAATCCTCCTGGGCGCGCACCTTTGGACGCTGTTCTACGGGGTTTTGGGGAAACGCCGCGGGGCTGGGGTCACACGGGGGTCACGGCTCGGCGAGGATGCGGGGGGATCGGGGGTCGAGTCGGGGTCGTTGGGTGGTGCGCAGCGTGCGAGGCGCGCGCTCGCGGTCCTCGACGCCAAGGCGTGAGGCTTGCGCATGCTCGACGCCGACGCCGACGCCGACGCTGCAATGCGGTCTCTCCTCGAGCCGATTTCGGTGGGAAGGCCCCTCGCTTGCGCGAGAGGCCTTCCCACCGCCATCATCTTCGTCACCACCCGCCGGTGGTATCGGCTCCCGTCTCGTCGCTGCTCTCACCCGCGTCTGCCGGATCGACGCGCAGGCCGAGCACGAACCGCGTGGCGCCCCGTCGGACCCGCAGCGAGAAGCCCTTGTGCTGAGGAGAGAACTGCCGGGGACTGCCGCTCTCCGTGAGGAAGTTGGCCATGACGATCCCCGCAACGGCATCCAGTGAGTCGAGCCCGACGCCCTCGAAGGCCTGCAGCTCGTCCCCCACCTTCAGCCCGAGCGCACCGAGCAGGCCCGACTCGTTCATCGACGAGATCACCCAGAAGCCGGTGCTCGCCTTGCGCAATCGCAGCCCGTCGCACTCGGCCAGCGCATCCGCGGTACCGAGCACCAACTGGTCGACCAGCGCCTGCGGTACGTAGTAGGCCCCTCCGGCCTCGAGCTGATGCACGACGCTCGGATCCCACGTGGAGCAGTCGTAGCTCGCCATCACGCCGCCGGTGGTGCCGGCACCTCCGGTCTCGTCGGCACCTCCGGTCTCGTCGGCACCACCCGTCTCATCGACACCACCCGTCTCATCGACACCACCACTCGGATCGATGCCCTGACACGCGAGCACGAAGTCGACGCACGTCTCGTCGGCGATCTCGCTGGCGCAGAACGCACAACTGCCACCGGAACCGGGGTTCGCGAAGCAGCCGTCGTGCCCGGTGTCGCAGGTCGAGAAGCAGCCCATCGTGCACGACGAGTTCTGCTCGACATGGGTGGCGACCCAGTCCGCACCCGCGACCGCCCCAAAGTTCACGAGGGCACCGAGGTTGAAGCCGACCTGAACGCCCGGGTCGTCGACCAGCACCACCGTGCTGCTGCCGCCATCGAAGATGACCTGCGGCGCGAACCCGGCCGGGCACACCGTCTCATTGATGGAGTCGAAGGCGGTCATGCACGCCTCGTTGTCGGTGGGACCACCGCTACCACCCCCACTATTGTTGTCGATGTTGGGCTCGCTGTCGACGAGACTGCATGCGCCCACGCACAGCAAGGACGCCGCGAGGAAGACTCTCACAGATGGTTTCTTCATGATGTTGACTCATTCTCGACTGATCGTGTCGTTACAGCCTGGTTGGATACGTGGCAACACTAAGGCACCGAGATCATCCGCGGTGCACTCTAGCAGTCCGCGAGCCATAGCCCGCGAGCCTCATCCATAGTGATTCGTCATTCGTCACTCTCCCGGGGAGGGCGACGAACAGCTGGTTCAATGACTGATGCGTAGTGTCAGCTTCCCCGGCGCATCAACGGGCCTAGAGAAACGCAGCCAGTACTTGCCCGGATACAAGAGCTCGGCCTGGGGCGTATATATGCCAACCTCGATCGCGATCTGAGCAGGCTCGAAGGGGTACTCTCGATCGTCACGAGGCAGGTGGGCGCACTCCGAGTCGCACTTTACGACCCACGCCCGGGCCCGGGGAGCACCTTCGGCCTCGACTTCGATGGAGTACGCGCCAAGCTCGTCGATCTCGAACGCTCGCAATGCGAAGAGTTCCCCCTCGAACGGCCCGAGCACGTCGTCGTTGCCACAGCTCAGGTCTACGGTCTCGACGAACGTGTTGGCGTCTTGCCACGGCGAAGGAGGAACCGAACACTCCATCAGTGGGAAGCGATACCCCGCATTGAAGCAGAAGTCGGGGTATTCCTCGTACTCCACGAGCTCTCGGCCGAGATTGCTATCGAGCACGTCCTCGAACACGGAGGCGAGCTCGGCGGGGCCATCCGTGGGCCTCGTGGCGTCTCGGAGCGCGAGGAACCCGTCGATGCCATGGCGATCGATCAAGAACCGCGTGAAGTGGGCAGCCCGCTGGTAGCCTGCGAAGGGCAAGTCGAAATTCCCGTGCTCGAGCACGTCTTGGATGTCATAGAGGATCGGCATGTTGTCGGGCTCCGCATCGCCGAAGACCTCGGCCAAGCCCTCCTCGAAGCCGGTGTGTCGTACTGCCGAGATCTCGGCATGCACGAGTTCGTGGGTGCTCGGCACGTTACGCCCATAGATGGTCCTGGACTGAACGGTGCACCCGCTCGCGCCATCTCCACATCGGTCCAGTTCCTCGAAGTCCCCTTCGTCTAGCACGTAGTAGCGGCGTCGCGGCTCCGCCTCCGCTCGTGGCCCCACGAGCTGTCGGAAGGCCTCGACGAAGCGGTCCATGTGCTCGATGTTGCCGCCGCAGACCTCGATGCCTTCGCTCGCCCAGACCTCGACGTGCTCACCGCGGACCACGAAGGAGCCGAGCTCGGGCTCTAGCTCGCGGTCTGGCGCACAACCGAGCACCGCCAGCAGCGAGGACACCGACAGAGCACCGCTGCGGCGGGTCCGGTGGGCGAGCGGTGCGAGGGAGCAGGCCATGGTCTAGGTACTACGGCAGGGCCTGGAGGACGTCAACGCGACGTTCGGGACGAAATGACCGCCCGTTCGACACTTTCCTGGACGACAGCGAGATCAACTACTTACACGACATCGACCGATCGATATCGGGCCCTCGGCCGCCCACGTTTGCTCGCCGTTGGCCAATCCGTTGGCCAGGCCGTAGGCACACCGACATGGCCCGAATTGGACGCCCCGCACCGCGCACCGGGCGCGGCCCTCGAACACGACACGTTCTCTCGCGAGCGGGACTTCACTTGATGCCGCCGTCCTCGCTCGTGAGTGTGAAGCTACGCCGACCACGCCGTCCAAGTCGGGCGGATCGGCCGCTCGAGTGTTACGACGATTGCAATCGATTGCACTCGATTGCACTCGATTGCAAACATCGCGACACTTGGAGAGCCGCCTAGTTAGGCGGCGTTCTTCCGGCTTTTTCGTGCTGCGTGATCGACAAAGTTACGCAACAGAGGGGTAAATCACCGATTCTAAAGGTGATTCGGGCCGACCTGCCGGTGCCGTACTTGTGGAACGGCGGGCCCTTGCCGTCGCGTGCCCAGTCTTCGGTTGTGCGAGGCGAGACGCCGATCAACGCGGCGGCGATCTTGCGCGAGACCACATCATCGGCGTCGGGGGGATCCATCCCGAAGGTAGTGTCGATGACCCGGATGGTCCTGTTCAGCTTCTCACCCAACGACACCCGTAACGCAAAGCACATCCGCAAGCCCGTGCAACAGAGTCGCTCCGTGGTCGACATAGAGGACGTGACACCCCCGCGTCAGATCCATCCCGGCCAGCTGTGTTTCGTCACCGTCCGCGCCGTGAACCGCTGCTATCGCTTCGCGCCCACCCGAAAGACCCTCGAAATCGTCTGGTACTGCTTCGCACGCACCCTCGACAAGTACCGCGATTGCATCGAGGCCCATGAGTTCCTCTGGATGTCGAACCATTACCATCTCGTGCTGACCGACCGCGGTGGACGGCTGCCCCGCTTCATGGAGGAGCTCAACTCGCTGCTGGCCCGTGCGCTCAACGCCTTGTATGGCATCCAAGGCACCGCCATCGAGAAGGGCTACAACCTCGTCGCCGTCGCCACGGAGGACAAGCTCGTCGAGCACTGCGTCTACACGCTCGCCAACCCGTGCAGCGCAAATTTGGTCGAGCGCTGTCATCAGTGGCAAGGCGTTTCCTCGCGACGGCTGGAGTACGGCGTGCCATTCACGGTCACGCGGCCCAAGCACGGGCTCTGGGGAGGCGCCTGTCGGCATGTCGGTCGGGCCGCAGCGCAGGCGTCGAAGCGAGCGCGCTACGGCGGCCGCAGCAAGCTGCCGGAGGTCGTCACCCTCGAGCTCACGCGGCCGTCGATCATGCCGGAGCTCTCCGACGCGGAGCTGCGCGACTACATCCGCGGACTGCTCCACCAACACGAGCGCAATCTCGTACGCGCTCGGCGAGAACGACAGGAACGAGTCATGGGTTGGGCGGCGGCGACGAAGGTCAGCTTCCGAGCGGCACCCAAGCAGACCGAGGCGCGGTTCGGCACCGTGCCGAGCTACTCGGCCAGCACTACGGCGGCGAGGTCCTCCGCTTGGAAGCGTCGACGCGAATTCCTCAAGGAGTACTACGACGCGCTGCGGCGCTTCATCGGCGGTGAATGGGAGGTCGAGTTCCCGCCGGGTACTTGGTTGATGAAGATCCGCTTCGGAGCAACGTGCTGCCCGTCGGCGGCGACTTGAACGGCTGGTCGGCGTACGAGGTTCCAGGAACGAAGATGGCGGCGCGACGTCGCGCGGTGCCGTTGGTCTCGCCCTGGATGACGCTCGGGTTCGCGTGTCGATGGTTGTGATCAAGCGTTGACGCGCTCGTCTCGAGGCACGGCGAGCCCGCCGGGAACCTCTCGAGGGGGCTGCATGCGGCTGCTCGCCCGCCAACGGATTCTCCTTGATAGTGGCATTGTCTGTGAGGGGTATCCGCACTGCGCACTGCCTTCGGAGAGGATCACGCAGGATCACGACCTTCGGGCAGGATCGCCGGATCGCCGGCGCCGCAGGATCACGACCTTCGGGCAGGATCACCCTCGCATCGGTCACGGACTCGCTAGCCCTGGGCGCTCTTCCAGTCATCCGTGAGCATGCCCGAGAAGCCCCAGTCTTCCTCGGCGATTTCTTGGATCACGATGTGCGTGTGCTCTGGCTTCTTGCCAAGAACCCGGACCAGCGAGTCGGTGATGTCCTTGACCAACTGGGCCTTCTGCGTGCGGCTTGCCCCTTTGGTGATCTGCACATTGACGTATGGCATTGGAATTCTAGGTCCTGGTTCGAGGTGAGCGGGATCCATCCGGGATCCGTCCCGAAGGTAGTGTAGGGGGAATCCATCCCGAAGGTAGTGTCGATGACCCCCGCCAGCAGGATCACCAGAACCCTGCTATCGTCGCCAAGTCAGTGGCGAAGAGAAAACAGAAACGCTATCGCAAGCGCAGCGGATGGATCGGCCAACGCCCGCGGCTATTCGGCATGCTCGGCGCACTCCTGCTACTCGCCCTGGCCTTCCCCGTGTGGTGGCTGATGACGCGGGGGATGACGACGACCTTCGGGTATGCGCTCGGGATCATGCAGGCGGTGGGCGCGCTACCCGGAGCGCTGCTCGTCTACGTGGGCGCGAGCCGCTGGGCGGATCCCTCGCTGGTAGTGAACCACAGCACTTACGACCACGACACCGTGCGGATCGACGGAAAGTTGGCCGACGTCTCTCGCCGGACGGGGAGCGCCTCGACCACCTACTCGCCGAGCAAGGCCAAGTTGACGATGCAGTTCGGCTTCGGGGCGTGGTTGCTTGCCGTCGGGGCCTCGGCCCTCGCGCGCTGCAACAACCCCGACGAGGCCCACGCCGAGCCGGTGTCCCGCCGCGCCCCAAGCCCCGCCACCGCCGACGGACAACTCGAGACGCATGCCTGACCGCTCGCGGAGCCCCCGCGCCCTTCAGGCCCCCGGCGTGCGACCGAGCGCCGTCGCCAGCCGCAGATACCGCTGAACCAGCGGTCGCAGCTCCGCGAGCTTGGTGTCGAAGTGCTCGTCGTGCTGACCGATGCGCAGGAACGTCTCGTGCAAGCGACGCTCGAGCGCCTCCGTATCGCCGTCGCGAGTGAGCCTGGCCATCGCGCCCGCAGTCGCGGCGGCGAGGCGGGCGATCGAATTCTCGATCTCCCGCCGCCCTTCGAGCAGTCGCTCCACGATGCGCTCGCCGAGCGGCTCGGCGAGGTGACGGGCGGAGAGCACCTCGCTCACCGCGGCGCAGGGCACCCGCTCGCGCTCCGCCCAGGCCTCGCGCCAGGCGGTACAGCGGGCCTCTAGCGCGAGTAGCTCGGCTTCGATGGACGCTGGGTTCACGGTCATCGCGAACATCCTAGCCGTTCTTGCGAGCACGGCGAGCACGGCGAGCGCGGACCTCGTCGACCACCAAGATCGCGACGGAGGTCAGGAGCACGGCGCTTCCGAGGCCGATCAGCACGAAGCCACCCGTATCCGTGCTCAAGATCCGCGGGCAGGGGACCTGGCGCGGGTCGCTGAGATCGGGACAGCGATGGTCCACGCCCACGAGCCCACCACCGACGGTAGCCAGGCCCAGGCCCGCGCCGATGCCGATTCCGGCGGCCCAGCGCGGCATGATCCGCGGTCTCGAGATCTCGACCTCGGTGGCATCGGCCAGCGGCTCCGCCGGCGCCGGCTCCTCCACCGCATACTCGATCTCGAGCACCTCCCCCGGCGCGAGCACGATCTCGCGCCGCAGGAGCGGCAGCCCGGGATCCACCGCCTCGACCCACACGCGATGCGCTCCGGCCGGCAGCTCGGGCTGCCCGCGATCGAACACGCGCTCATCGACGAACACGCGACACTCGCGGCTGCACGTCACCTCGAGCTTCGCGGGGCCGAGCTGGCGGAGCACGGCGAGCCGCTCGTCGTGCAGCGTGACCATGGCGGGGCCGAACAGCGCGATCGGGAGCGCCTGACCTCGAGCGGTGCGCAGCGCGTCATCGAGCGCGGCGGCGGCTTCGCTCGCTCCGCCCTTCACGAGCAGGGTACGCGCCAGCGCGAGCTGGGCGAGCACGCGAGCTTGCTGGGCCCGCGCATCGTCGGCCACGAGCGGGGCAACCTCTTCCAGCGCGCGCAGCGCCTCCCGCAGGGGTCGCTCGGCGCTGTCGGGCTCCTCGGTGGCGCGCGCCTCGGCGGCGAGCAACGCATCGATCACCGCATCACGTCGCGCTCGCTCCTCGACCGAGAGCGGAGCCTCGCCACGCGAGCGCACCGCGGCGGGCTCGGCCGTGGGCTCGAGCCAGGCAAGCGCGGGCCGAGCCCTCGCGATCGCTTCCGTGCGGTGCCGCGGCCGCGCAGTAGGCTCGAGCGCAGACCATGCCGCGATCACCTGCGAGCGCCGCGGCTGCAGCGGCAGCGCGGTGGGCTCGGTCCCTCCCGCGAGCGCGAGGAGGATCCCGAGCGCCGCGAGCTTCACGGGACCTGCTCCGCCGTGGCGGCGCCGGGACCCCCGCCTTCGAGCGCGAGCTGGCCGCACGCGGCGGCGATGTCGTCCCCCCGCGGCGTACGCACGTGCACCTCCAGGCCGCTGCGGCGGCACTGCTGCACGAACGCCTGCACGCGCGCGCCGCTGGGCCGCGCAAACGGAGCGCCGGGGTGGGGATTGAACGGAATCACGTTGAGGTGCCCCCCCATGTCGCGCAAGAGCACGCCCAAGCGCCGCGCATCGGCAGGCTCGTCGTTGACCCCGGCGAGCAATACGTACTCGAACGTGACCCGCCGGCGTCGCGGCGTGGGCATGCCCCGCACCGCATCGAGCAGCTGCGCGATGTTCCAGCGCGTGTTGATCGGCATCACGCGATCGCGGGTGGCGTCGTCGCTCGCGTTGAGTGAGATCGCGAGGCCGACCTCTTCGCCGAGACCATCGCGACCGAAGCGCTCGATCGCGGGGACCAAGCCGGAGGTGCTCACGGTGATGCGGCGGCCGGCGATCCCAGCCCCGCGCGCATCGGTGAGGATCTGCAGCGCGCGGCGAACCTGCTGATAATTGTGCAGCGGCTCGCCCATGCCCATGAACACCAGGTTGGTGATGCGCGGGGCCCAGGTGGCGCCGCTCTCCTCGGCCTCGGCGGCGAGGAGATCCTGGGCGCGGTAGACCTGATCGACGATCTCCCAGGTGGCGAGGTTGCGTTCGAACCCCAGCGTGGCGGTGGCGCAGAAGCGGCACGTGAGCGA
Organism: Nannocystaceae bacterium; assembly: GCA_041600735.1. Lineage (GTDB taxonomy): Bacteria > Myxococcota_A > Polyangia > Nannocystales > Nannocystaceae > Paraliomyxa. The sequence goes on along the minus strand of JBFIJN010000078.1, from coordinate 2,060 downwards.
GCAGCCCACCATCGAGGAGATGCACTGGGTGAGCCCGCGACCCTCGTTGGGGATCAGCACGCTCTCGATCGCATGACCATCGGGCGTGCGCAGCCGCAGCTTGCGGGTGCCATCCGTGGAGCGCTGCACCAGCTCGACCCCCAGCGCGTCGAGGCTGGCCTTCTGTTCGAGCCCGCCGCGATCGGCCCGGCTCAGGTTGGTCATCGCGGCGAAGCCGGGCGCGCGGTGCCGGTGCAACCACTCGAAGATCTGGGTCGCACGAAACCGCGGGCCGGGCAGGTGCTCGTCGAGCCACGTCGCGAGCCCGGCGCGATCGAGGCTCCGCAGGTGGGGCAGCCGCGGCTTGGGCAGTCCCTGGCGCGGGGGCCGGATCGCGACGAGCTCGGACGTGTGCATGGGCTAGAGGAGATCGAGGCCCGCGAAGAAGTACGCGGTCTCGAACGCAGCGGTGTCCTCGGCATCCGAGCCATGCGAGGCGTTGCGCTCGATGCTGGTGCCGAAGTCGCCGCGGATCGTGCCCTTGGCCGCCTTGGTGGCGTCGGTGGGACCCATGAGATCGCGCCAGCGCTTGATGGCGTCGGCGCCCTCGAGCACCATGGCGGTGATCTTGCCCTCGGTCATGAAGCGCACGAGATCGCCGAAGAACGGCCGCTCGCGGTGCACGTGGTAGAAACCCTCGGCCTGGGCCTGGGTGAGGTGCAGGGTGCGAATGCCGAGCACGCGCAGGCCCGACTCTTGGATCCGGGCAATGATGGCGCCTTGGTGGCCAGCGGCGTGAGCGTCGGGCTTGATGAGCGCGAGAGTCCGTTGCATCGATGTTCCTCGAGAGTGGTCGCGCCAGCAGGCAAGCCTTCGTCGTGAGGGCGGGGCGCGAGCGCGGGGAAGCTAGCAGACGCCACCGCGGGTGTCACCGCAGCCCGAGGCGATCTCCCGTGGGTTTGCGCGCCGCCGGATCCTGCGATCGCGCGGCGAGCGCGAGGGCTTTCGGGTAGGTTCGCGGCCATGGCCAGTGCGACGACGACCCCTGACGTCGACCTTTCGGACTTCGCGCACCTGCACCTGCACACGCAGTACAGCTTGCTCGACGGGGCCATCCGCACCCGCGATCTGTGCAAGACGGTGCACGAGCGCGGGATGAAGTCCGTGGCGGTGACCGACCACGGCAACATGTTCGGCACGCTGCAGTTCTACGAGGAGGCCAAGAAGTGGGGCGTCAAGCCGATCCTCGGCTGCGAGGCCTACATCTCCGATGGCGACATGGAGGCGCGGTCCGATCGCAAGAACTACCACATCGTGCTGCTGGCCAAGAACGCGGAGGGCTTTGCCAACCTGCAGAAGCTGGTGAGCTTCGGCTACCTGCGCGGCTTCTATTACAACCCTCGCATCGACCGCAAGGTGCTCGCCGAGCACAGCCGCGGGCTCATCGGGCTGTCGGCGTGTCTGTCGGGGCACGTGTCCAAGCTGCTGCTCGCCGATCGCATCGACGAGGCGCGCGAGCGCGTGCTCGAGTACAAGCACATCTTCGAGCCGGGCTCGTACTTCCTCGAGCTCCAGCCCAACGGGCTCGCCAACCAGGAGAAGATCAATCCGCTGCTGGCCCAGCTCGGAGCCGACTGCGGGGTGCCGCTGGTCGCGACCAACGACTGTCACTATGTGAATCGCGGCGAGGCGCACGCGCACGAGGTGCTGATGTGCATGGGGCAGGGGCGCACGCTCGACGACCCCAAGCGCATGAAGCACGACTGCGACGAGTTCTTCATCAAGACTCCGGAGCAGATGGCGCCGTACTTCCAGCAGTACCCGTCGGCGCTCGAGAACGCGTGCCGCATCGCGCAGATGTGCAACGTGGAGCTCGATCTGGGGCGCCCCGAGCTGCCCGACTTTCGCCTGCCGGAGGGCATCGAGGACGATCTGCCCGGCTACCTGCGCCGCGTGACCGAGGATGGCCTGGTGCAGCGCCTGGCCGCGATGCGTCGCACCGGGATCCCGGTGAACGAGGACGAGTACCGCGCGCGGCTCGCCTACGAGCTGCGGGTCATCGAGCAGATGAACTTCCCCGG